>JALZCZ010000153.1 GCA_030862825.1 Actinomycetota bacterium
ACACGTGGACGCCGGCCGCCGACACCATCAAGCCGATCACGATGATCTCGGGCGGTCCCGCCGACGGTGCGACCGTCGGCGAAGAGGTCGAGCCCTACACCTTCTTCGGCTCGGACAACGCCACCCCGCTGCTCCGCCTGCAGTTCGAGTGCGCCGCCTTCCTGACCGCGTCGGGCATCGCCAACGCGGAGTGGCAGGCGTGCGACTCGCCGGTCGGTGGCGGCTACGACATCAGCGGCCTCGAGCCCGGGGCCTACACGGTCGCCGTGCGCGCGGTCGACCTGGCCGGCAACCTCGGCGTCGCCGCCACGCGGCAGGTCACCGTCGTCGACGCTCCCCTCGTCACGTTCGTCAGCGGGCCGCACGGCCGTCTCGACCCGATCTCGGGGGTCCCGGACGGCTCGAGCGGCACCGAGAACGCCGTGTTCACCTACAAGGCGAACCAGGCCGACGTCACCTTCGAGTGCTCGCTCGACGGCGCCGAGTTCGTGGCGTGCAACACGCCCTCGGGGACTGTTGAGGGCGCGTACGTGCACTCCGCCTGGGTGGTCGAGAACGGGACCCACGAGCTCGACGTCCGGGCCACCAACGCCCAGGGCCTGGCCGGGCCGGAGGCACACTACGAGTGGGTCGTCGAGCTCGCGGCGGACGCCACCGAGCCGAACACGACGATCACCTCGGGGCCGGAGAACGGCACGCTCAACACGGTCGCCACGTTCGCCTTCACCGGCACGGACAACCGCACCCCGTCCGGAAGGCTCACGTTCGAGTGCGCCCTCGACACGACGACGGCGTGGAACTCGTGCGTCGCCCCGCAGCAGTTCTCGGACCTGACGCGAGGCTCGCACACGCTGAACGTCCGCGCGAAGGACGCCGCGGGCAACTTCGACTCGACGCCGGCCAGCTACACCTGGGTCGTCGCGCCCCCGCCGGTGACGACGATCCTGACCGGGCCGGGTGTCGAGGTCGAAGAGTCCACTGACCGGACGGCGACGTTCACGTTCTCCGCCGACGTCTCCCCCGTCACGTACCACTGCTGGCTCGACGGCAAGTTCAACCCGGCCGATCCGGCCGATTCGACGAAGCCGGTGCCGTGCGACCCGGCGGGAGTGACGTACGAGAATCTCGGCCTCGGCGATCACCTCTTCGCGGTGCGCGCCGTCGACCAGTACGGGAACATCGGCGTCTGGGAAGACACCGAGTTCAGGGTCATGCCACCGGAGGCCCGCATCACCGCGGCGCCCGCGGACGGCACGAGCACCACGGCGACGTTCCGCTTCCGGAGCGACCCGCTCGATCCTGACGCGACGTTCTACTGCGCACTGGACGGTCGGCCGTTCAGCCTGTGCAACGAAACGCCCGTGGACGGCTCACCAGGCACGTACGAGAAGACGTACGACAACCTCTGGGCCGGAGAGCACACGTTCCAGGTGCAGACCCTGTACACCGGCACCGACTGGCGGGGCCTCCCCTTCGAGCACGAGCCGGTTCCCGCCGTGCACACGTGGACAGTCACTGACTTCACACCGCCCGAGACGACGATCGACTTCGGGCCGCCTGCGACCACCACGAGCACGAGCGCGTACCTCCAGGTCAGCTCGAACGACCAGACGGCGAGCATCGAGTGCACGCTGACCGGGCCGACTGGGCCCCAGACGGGCGAGTGCGAGCCCGGAGTGGTGACCGAGTACACCGACCTGGTTCCAGGCGACTACACGTTCACGGCGGTGGCGACCGACCTGTCCGGCAACGTCGACCCGAGCCCGGCCACCTACTCGTGGACGATCGGAACCCCGTCCGGGCCTGCGAACACGCCCGTCGGCGAGAACGTCGCGGTCGACCTCGGCAACGTGACCGTCACGTTCTTCTCGGTCCAGACCGAGGGCACGACGACGGCCGACCGGCTCGGCGGCGGCCCGTCGCTGCCCGAGGGCTACGGCGGCGGCAGCGCGCAGATCTACGACATCTCGACGACGGCGCTCTACTCCGAGCCGGTCTCGGTCTGCATCAACTACGACCCGGCGGACTTCGGCGAGACCAAGTCCATCCGCCTGCTGCACTACGACGGCTCGCAGTGGCTCGACATCACCACGCTCCACAACCCGTTCTCGACGCCTGCCCGCGTGTGCAGCTCCGAGGTGGAGGGCTTCTCGCTCTTCGCGATCGCCGCCGCGTCGTCAGGGATGGCGCCCGAGACGTCGATCCTGTCCGGCCCCGACGGCCCGCTCAACGCCGACGGCATCCCGACCAGCACCAGGGGATCGGCAACGTTCGAGTTCTGGACCGACCAGGAGAACGCAGTCACCCAGTGCTCCGTCGATGGGCTGCCGTACGTCCACTGCGAGTCGCCCTTCACCGTCGGGCCGCTCGAGGCCGGCGAGCACGAGCTCCTCGTGCAGGCCGTCAACGACTTCGGCTGGGTCGACCTGACGCCGGCGACCTACGAGTGGGAGATCCTAGGGCCGGACACCACTCCGCCGACGACGACCATCACCAAGGGCCCGGCCGAGGGTTCCTCGACGGTGAACTACATCAGCACGTTCGAGTTCTCCGGGACCGACGACTTCACCGATCCGCTCGCGTTCGAGTTCCAGTGCACGCTCGACGGCGTCGACCTCGGCGGCTGCGAGTCGCCCGAGCAGATCGAGGTCCTCGAGGCAGGTCCGCACCAGCTCGTCGTCCAGGCGATCGACGCGGCCGGGAATGTCGACCCCGTCGGCGTGACCCGCAACTGGACGGTCGTGGACATGTCGTACCCGGACACCAACATCCTCACCGGTCCTGTCGAGGAGACGACCGAGACGATCGCGACCTTCGAGTTCGAGGGCTTCGAGGAGATCGCAGACACACCGGTCTTCGAGTTCGAGTGCGCGCTCGATCAGGAGGAGTTCGTCCCCTGCACGTCGCCATACACCATCAACAACGTGGCACCGGGCGCGCACACGATGCTCGTGCGCGCGGTCGACCCAGAGGGCAACCGCGACATCTCGCCGGACTACTGGGAGTGGCTGGTCCTCGACGGGACCGACACGACTCCGCCCAACACGTTCATCACGTTCAGCCCAGCCGCCACGAACTCCGGACCTGACGTCGTGTTCGGGTTCGCGAGCAGCGAGCAGGTCGAGATCTTCGAGTGCGCGTGGGGCGCCGGAACGCCCCCGGCCGAGCCCACCACGTGGGAGGAGTGCGGAGCGGTGCTCGAGCTCACCGGTCTGCCCGCCGGCCAGCACTGGCTGTGGGTGCGCTCGATCGACCTCGTCGGCAACGTCGACGCGACGCCCGCCGGCAAGGACCTCGGCTTCGGGCCGAACGACAGCGAGCCGTTCGTCTGGACCGTGAACGCCGAGCCGGACACGTTCATCACCAAGGGCCCGGAGAACCCGACGGGTAGCTTCACCGCGGAGTTCGAGTTCACCAGCGAACAGCCGAACGCGACGTTCGAGTGCTCGATCGACGGCCTCGAGTTCACGCCGTGCACGTCGCCGTACCAGGCCGGTCCGTTCCTGCCGGACGCGAACGGCGCCCCGATGCAGCACGAGTTCGAGGTGCGGGCGCTGAACGAGTTCCGCGACGCGAACAACGAGCAGGTCATGGATCTCTCGCCCGCGATCTACGAGTGGAGCGTGCAGGACACGACTCCGCCCGAGACCGAGTTCCTCGGCGTCGAGGACGCGACTCCGCAGCTGCTCGAGCCGGCCCTCCGCTTCACGTTCCGCGGCGACGACGACTGGGCCTCTGTGTGGGAGCTCGAGTTCGAGTGCTCGCTCGACAACACCGCTGACGCCGAGCCGCCCATCGTGGAGAACTGCAGCGAGCCGTGGACCAATGACACCTACATGTACGAGCTCGTGTACGCCGATCTCCCCGCCGGCACGTACGAGTTCCAGGTGGCGGCGATGGACATCGCGGGCAACGTCGACCAGACGCCGGCGCCGGATCCCGCGTACGAGTTCGTGATCGAGGGTGAGCCGGAGACGACGATCACCTCCGTTACGCCCGACATCGCCGACGGTGGCGAGACCACGAGCAGGTCGATCACCTTCACCTTCGACGGGACGGGTGCGTCGTTCCTGTGCAGGCTCGGTGACGAGAACGCGCCGTTCGAGGAGTGTCCGGGAGGCGCCCCCGGCCAGGCCACGTACACGAACCTGGCCTACGGCGAGCACCTGTTCGAGGTCATGGCGGTCGGCGCGCAGGGCACGCCGGACGCGTCGCCCGCGCAGTTCACCTGGATCGTGGGCACCGACGTCGCACCCGACGTGACGATCACCAGTGCTCCGACGAGCGGCACGGAGTCGACGACGGCGGCGTTCGAGTTCGGGTCGACCGATCCGACCGCGACGTTCAACTGCTCGCTCGACAGCGCGCCGATGACGCCCTGCACGTCGCCGTGGACGTACGAGGGCCTGCTCGCGGGGGCGCAGAACCCGCACACCTTCACGGTGGAGGCGACGAACCCGACGCTGCTCGAGAGCGTGGTCACGAACGAGGCCATCCACGAGTGGACGATCACGGACGATGCCGCGCCCGACACCACGCTGCTCTCGCCGCTGCCCGCGGACCCGAGTGGCAACCAGGTCGAGTTCCGGTTCACCGGCTCGGACAACGGCACCCCAGCGGCGAACCTGACCTTCGAATGCTCGCTCGACGGCGCCCCGTTCGCCGCATGCTCCTCGCCGTGGAACGTGAGCGAGCTCACCGGCGGCGAGCACACCTTCGAGGTCCGCGCGACCGATGAGACAGCTCTTACCGATCCGTCGCCCGCCAGCCACACGTGGAACGTCATCGCGCCGCCACTGACGACGATCACGAACACGACGCCGCAGGGCGACGTCCCGGTGGGCACGACCAGCTCCAGCGCGACCGGCGAGCTGTCGTTCGTCGACCAGCCCGGCTCGACGTACGAATGCCGCCTGGACGCCGTCGACCCGGCCGTCGACCCGTTCGAGCCGTGCACGTCGCCGTACCTGTACGAGCTGAGCAACGGCGAGCATGTGTTCGAGGTCAGGGCCACGACGCTGCCGGTGAACGGGCAGGGCATGAAGGAGAGCCCTGCCGCCCGGTACACGTGGAGAATCGACGCCGCCGACACGCTGCCGCCGGACACGACGATCCAGCTGCGCCCGGCGAACCCGACCACGAACACCTCCGCCACGTTCGCCTTCAGTGGCACGGACAACCGGACCGCGCCAGGTGACCTGACGTTTGAGTGCTCGCTCGACGGTGCGGCGTTCCAGGGCTGCCAGAGCGGCGACGTCCACACCGGCCTCGCGGTGGGCGACCACACCTTCGCGGTGCGGGCGATCGACGCCGCCGTCGAGCCCAATGTCGACGGGTCGCCCGCTGAGTACCAGTGGACGATCGTGGCGCCCGGTGCTGACAACACGCCGCAGGGCACGAACGTCGAGGTGTCCGTGGCCGGCGCGACGATCACGTTCGCAGAGGTCACGGCCGCCGGAACCACCTCGGTCTCGGAGCTGTCCGGCGCGCCGTCCCTCCCGAACGGCTACGCAGAGCAGGGCGCCCTCTACTACGACGTCTCGACGACAGCGGCCTTCACCGGCGACGTGACCGTGTGCCTACCATACGGCGGCCTCGCCGTGCCGCATGTCCTCCACTACGTGAGCGGCCAGTGGGTCGACGTCACGCTCGAGGTCCAGGGTGATCTCGCCTGCGGCGTCGTCACCAGCCTCTCGCCCTTCGCCGTGGCCGACGCGACCGAGGAGGTCGCTCCTGACACGACCATCATCCAGTCACCCGCCGACCCGACGATCCAGAGTCGAGCCGACGGGGCCGACATCCGGTTCCAGTTCTCGTCGACGCTCGAGCTGTCTCGCTTCGAGTGCTCGCTGGACGGCGCTCCGTTCACCGGTTGTGGCACGCCGTACGAGTTCACCACGACCTTCGGCGAGCACACCCTGCGCGTCCGTGCGATCAGCGACACCGGCGTCCGCGACGCGACGCCGGCGAGCTACCGCTGGACCGTCCTGGCCCGGCCGGTCGTGACGCTCACGTCCGACCTGGTCGACCAGGAGCCGGCGACGGCGGACATCGAGACCCAGCGCCGGTCGGCTGCGTTCACGTTCAGCTCTGACCAGGCAGGCAGCACCTTCGAGTGCCGGCTGACGGGTGAGACCGTGGCCACATCTTGGGAGGTCTGCACGTCACCGAAGACGTACGAGAACCTCGCCCTCGAGGACTACAAGTTCGAGGTCCGGGCGATCAAGGACGGCAACACGAGCTGGCTGCCGGCCGAGTACGAGTGGACGGTCGCGGACCTCGCGGCACCCGTCGTGACCATCACAAGTGGTCCGAGCGGCACCGTCGACCAGAAGGAGGCGACGTTCGAGTTCACCTCCAGCGAGCCTGCCACCTTCGAGTGCTCGCGGGACGGCGGCATCACCTGGACCGTCGGGTGCACCTCGGGCTTCACCTACACGAACCTCGACCGCGGCGAGCACAGCTTCCACGTCCGCGCCACCGATCTCTCCGAGCAGCAGAACCTGAGTGAGACGGTCGGCCGGAGCTGGACGGTGGCGGACCTCACCGCGCCGAGCATCACGATCAACCAGACGCCGGCGGCGACGACGTCCGAGACAACGGCCCAGTTCGCCTTCAGCACCAGCGACAACTGGGGTGGCGCAGTCACGACCGAGTGCCGCCTCGACGGAGGGTCGTACACAGCCTGCGACTCGCCGAAGTCGTACTCCGGACTGTCGGCGGCCCAGCACACGTTCGAGGTGAAGTCGACCGACTCCGCGGGCAACGCACGAACGGCGAGCTACAGCTGGACGGTGGAGGACGTCGTCGATCCGGAGGCGCAGATCACGAACGTCACCACGGGCTCGCTGGTCATAGAGTTCACCGGCACCGACGACCACACGGCTCCTGCCGACCTCCGGTTCGAGTGCCGAGTCGACAGTGAGGCGTACCGGGCGTGCGCGAGCCCGAAGACGTACTCCGACGCCGACCTGGCTGCGATGACCCCGGGCCAGCACACCTTCGAGGTCCGTGCGTTCGACGAGGCGGGCAACGTGGGCCAGCCGGACAGCCGCACGTTCACGGTCGCTGACACGAAGGCGCCGGAGACGACGATCACGGGTCAGCCGGCTGCCACGACGACCAACACGACAGCAAGGTTCACCTTCACGGGCAGCGACGACGGGACCGCCGTGACCGCTCTCACCTACGAGTGCTCACTCGACGGAGCCGCGTTCGCCGCCTGCACCTCGGCGAAGGAGTACCCGGGCCTTGCGGTCGGCGAGCACACCTTCCGGGTGCGCGCGACGGACGCCGCGAACAACACGGACCAGTCGCCCGCGGAGTTCTCGTGGACCGTCGAGGCGACGCCTCCGCCGGTCGACACGACCGCGCCGGAGACGACCATCAGCGCGAACCCGCCGGCGAACACGACGGAGACGAACGCATCCTTCTCGTTCGACGGCACGGACAACGAGACGGGGGCGGGCAGCCTGACGTTCGAGTGCAAGCTCGACACGGCGGCGTACGAAGCCTGCACCACGCCGAAGGCGTACACGGGCCTGGCGACCGGTTCGCACACCTTCTCCGTCCGGGCGAAGGACGTCGCGGGCAACGTCGACCAGACACCGGCCAGCCACTCGTGGACGGTCCAGAGCGCGACCGTCGACTGCGGCGCCCTGCAGACGCTGACCGCGACCGCTGACGCCTGGATCGACTCCGGCAGCACCGCGTCGAACAAGGGCTCCGACTCGACCCTCAAGGTGATGTCCAAGAGCGGCGGCAACCTGCGTGCCCTCGTCGGCTTCAACCTCCCGACGCTGCCGCAGAGCTGCTCGGTCGAGAGCGCGACGCTCCGCGTCTACGCCAAGTCCGCCGCCGGCGGTCGCACGTTGCAGGTGCTCCGGCTCGGCAGCTCCTGGACCGAGAGCGGGGTGACCTGGACCAACCAGCCGTCGACGACGGGATCGGCCGTGACGACCGACTCCGGAACCGGCTACCGCGAGTGGAACGTGGCCGGGATGGTGCAGAGCATGTACTCCGGTGCCAACAACGGATTCCTGCTTCGCGACGCGAACGAGAACCAGGACGCGGAGCAGCAGTTCCACAGCCGCGAGGAGAGCACCAACCGGCCGCAGCTCGTGCTGAAGTTCGGAAACGGCGCTCCGCCGAACGGTGATCCCGAGACGCAGATCACCGGCAGCCCGCAGGCGGCGACGTCTAGCGGCTCGGCGACCTTCACCTTCGCGGGCACCGACGACGCTACGCCGGCAGGCAGCCTGACCTTCGAGTGCCAGCTCGACGTCCCGGAGACCTCGTCGTGGACGGCCTGCACGAGTCCGCGCAGCTACTCGTCCCTCGCAGTGGGCTCGCACACCTTCCGCGTCCGTGCCGTCGACGGCGGCGGAGCGATCGACCCGCAGCCCGCTGTCTTCACCTGGACGATCGACCAGACGGAGCCGGAGACGATCATCACGAGCGGCCCTGCGACGTCGACGACCAGCACGAGCGCGAGATTCGCCTTCCAGTCCCCCGAGACTGGTACGACGTTCGAGTGCTCGCTCGACTCGGCGCCGTACACCGCGTGCACCTCGCCGAAGGACTACACGAACCTGACGGTCGGCCAGCACACGTTCAAGGTGCGCGCGACCGACGCGGCCGGCAACGTCGACCAGACGCCCGCAAGCCAGCCCTGGACGATCCAGGCCGGCGGCGACCCCGTGAACTGCGGCTCCGCACAGACGATGACGTCCGTTGCCGACTCGTGGATCGACCAGAGCAGCCCGTCGTCGAACAAGGGCGGCGACTCGATCCTCAAGCTGATGTCCAAGAGCGGGAACGCGAACCTGCGAGCTCTCGTCCGGTTCAACCTGTCCACGGTCCCGCAGGGCTGCATGCTCGACACGGCCAAGCTGCGCATGTACGCAGCCGCCGCCTCGGGGAGCCAGCGCACCCTCGAGGTGTTCCGGCTCGGCGGGTCGTGGACCGAGAGCGGCGTCAGCTGGACGAACGCGCCGCTGACGACCGGAGGGGCAGTCACCACGACCTCGGGCACCGGCTACCGCGAGTGGAACGTCGCGGCGCTCGTCCAGGCGATGTTCTCGAGCGGGTCCAACAACGGCTTCCTGATCAAGGACCGTACGGAGGGCCAGGACGCCGAGCAGCAGTTCCACGCACGCGAGAAGGGGAGCAACGTCCCGCAGCTCGTCCTCACCTTCAAGCCGGCTCCGTGAGCGAGTCCGAGCGCACGGCGAGCCGGGTGATCGAGCCTGCACTGCGGACTGCAACCGCTCAAGACTTCAGGAGGGATAGACAGATGGTCAAACGGACGAGGATCTGGGTCTGGTTCATGCCGGTCGTGCTTCTGCTCTCGCCTCTCGCAGGCTGCAGCGGCGATGACGACGACCGCCCCGATGGCAAGAATGCCGAGAAGGCGGTGGAGGCTGACAGCGCGGTCGTCGGCAGCTTCGTGGGCGAGGTGTCGGGCACGGAAGCCTTCGTGGCCGTGGTCGCCGCACCCGCCGAGGGCGGGAAGGACTCCGGCACCGTACAGATCTACATCTCCGACGGCAGGGGCGTGAGCGAGTCGTTCTCCGGCCCGATCTTGGACGGCGGCTACGTCGCGCAGTCCGATGACGGCGACGCGGAGACGGAGGGCAAGCTGAGCGGCGAATCGGTGACGGGCACCGTTCAGCTTCCCGGTGGCACGACGGGCAGCTACGACGCCAGGCCGCCGTCGGGTGGGGCCGGCCTCTACGAGCTGACTGTCTCCCCCGGCGGAGAACTCAGTGGCGCCTCCGCGGCCGGCCTGGCCGTGAAGGGTGAGGTCACGCTGGAGAGGCGCGGGACCGGAAGGCTCATGATGGTCGACGGCAGTCGCCTCGAGTTCGACCTCGTCCGGATGCGAGCGGGCGAGCTGGCTCATCTGCGCGCAGGGCAGGTCCGCCTGATCGTCCTGTCGGACGGCGAGCTGCGCGGCGTGGCAAAGGCTCGGCCGTCCCACGGCGACAGTCGTGAGTTCTTCTTCCGCTCCGCCTGACGAACCGCTCGCGTCGTCCGGGGACCGTGCAGACCTGCGCAGCGCACCAGAACGCGCAGGGTGAGGAAGCAGGGTCCGGATCCACGTCCAGGACGCCCCCACTGGCTTGACGAAGGGACTGCGCAATGACTGTGCCCGGCATGGCGCCGCAGGGGACGACACCGTCTCGGGGCGGCCCCGCTCCGGATCCCGGACTCGGCGGCCACGTTGCCCTTCACGAACCCCGTGCGCACCGCGGAAGACTCCTTCGTCGCCTCGGCGTCATGGTGGCCATCCTTGCCGCCGTGGCCCTTGCTGGCGGGGCGAGTGCCCTGACCACGACCTTCGTGGTCAACGACACGCGTGACCTGGTCGACGCCAGCGTGGGAAACGGCGAATGCCGGACCAGCGCCGGCACCTGCACGTTGCGGGCCGCCATCCAGGAGACAAACGCGCTCCCAGGCGCCGACGTCATCAAGGTCCCGGCCGGTACCTATGAGATCACCATCGCCCCCAGAAACGAGAACGACATCACTACGGGCGACCTGGATGTCACCGACAGCCTCACGATCACGGGGGCCGGGGCGAACTCCACGATCATCGACGGAGGCCCTTCTCCGGCCGGTTCTCCCCCGGACCGACGCGGTCTGGATCGTCTCTTCGAGGTGCTGGTCGCGGACGGAGAGGTTGCCCTGTCCGGGATCACCATTCGCGACGGGTACGCGGCAGAGTACGGCGGCGGCATCCTCAACAACAGCACGGCTACGGTCACGATCACGGCCTCCACCGTGACCGGCAGCGTTGCCGGAAAGACGGGCGGCGGCATCGACAACCACGTCGGCGGAACGGTGCACGTACGCGACTCCTCGCTGACCGGCAACGTGGCGTACGAGAGCGGCAGCGCGGTCAACAACAACCGCGCCGGAACCGTGACGGTGACCAACAGCACCGTGTCGGCCAACTCGGCGGCCGTGCTGGGTTTCGACGACGCCCTGGTGGGGGCGGGCGCCATCGCGAACAACGCCGAGCTCGACCTCCTCGGGACGATCACCGTGACCTCGTCGCAGATCTCCGACAATCGCTCCGGCGGCGGTCGCCACGGAGCGGGGATCTCCAACGACGGCGGCGGCGTGGTCACCGTCAACCAGAGCACGTTCTCGAAGAACCGGGCCGCCGGCAACGGCGGCGCGATCTTCAACGGCGCGGGCCGGGTGACTGTCACCGACAGCACGTTCTCCGAGAACGCCGCCAAAGGCGGCGGCGCCATCGCCACCGGTGGCAACCTGACCGTGCTCGACGGCGTGTTCTCGAAGAACATCGCGCAGGACTGGGGTGGCGGCGTGCTGAACGTCAACCTGGGCGGCGCGTCGATCCGATCGAGTTCCTTCACCGAGAACTCGGCCCTCAGCGGGGGTGGGTTCGCGAACGAGGGCTCCGGCCCGGTGTCAGTGGAGAGCTCGACCTTCACGAAGAACGTCGCCGTCATCACCCTGGCCGCCGACAGCGGTGACGGGGGCGGCATGCACTCGAACTCCGGGGGCCGGGTCCAGATCGCCGGTGTCTCGTTCACCGACAACCGGGCGCGTGGCGGCGCGGGCTTCAGCAATGAGGGAGGTGGGCGTGTCGAGATCACCGGTTCGCGGTTCTCCACCAATACGGCGGAGGAACGTGGGGGCGGCATCCTGGTCCAAAGCGGTGACGTGCGCATGTTCGACCTCGACGTGGTGGGCAACATCTCCAAGTCGACGGAGGAGGGGGGAGGCGGCATCTCCTACGCCGGCGACAAGTCCGTCGCCGTCGGCGAGTCGGCCGCGATCGAGAACTCGCGCATCACCGGCAACCGGTCCGACGGACAGGGAGGCGGCATCGACAGCCGCGGCGATGGCCCGCTGGCCGTCATCACCACCGCGATCACCGGCAACACGGCCGGGTCAGGGGGCGGAATCCACCACGTCGGCGACGCGCCGCTTCAGATCAGTCGCAGCACGGTCTCCGGAAACGTCGCCGAGAGCGGTGGCGGTGTCTTCGCGGACAGTGACGGCGAGGCGACCGTCGAGAACACGACGATCTCGGGGAACCGGGCCAGTCAGCTCGGCGGTGGACTCGTCGTCTCGTCGCGGGTGACCATCAGAAACAGTACCGTCGCCGACAACAACGCTCCGTCCGGCGGCGGCATCAACAACGGTGGTGGCCCGACGGTCGGCGACGGATTCGTCTTTGTCCTGAACAGCATCGTGGCGAAGAACCCCACGGGCGGGAACTGCGTCGGCACGATCACCTCGCTCGGAGGAAACGTCGAAGACGCCGACTCCTGTCGGCTGAGGGAGCCGACGGACCAGCCGGGCACCGACCCGCTCCTTGGGCAGATGGCCGACAATGGCGGACCGACCCAGACACATGCGCTCCTGGCCGGCAGTCCGGCGCAGGAGAAGGCCGTGTGCAGCGGGCTGGAGCCCTGTCCGGCTGTGGACCAGCGCGGCGTCGGTCGTCCCAGATTCGCCGGCGTGGACGCAGGAGCCTACGAATCCGAACTGTCTCCCGGCGCCGGAGGCTCCCAGCCGTGTGCCGGGCGGACGGAGCGCCGCGTGCCCTCCGACTACGACAGCTGGATCTCGCAGAGCGCTCCCGGCAGCAACTTCGGTAGCGACGCGATCCTGAACGTCGAGTCGCAGAGTGGCGGCAACGAGCGCGCGCTCGTTCACTTCGACCTGCCGCCAGTGCCTCCGGGCTGCGGACTGGTCGACGCGACCCTGCGCCTGCACGCGTCCACCGCCACGAACGGCCGAACGCTGGAAGCCTTGCGCCTCGCGTCCGACTGGAGCGAGCTCGGAGTCACGTGGAACGACCAGCCGGCCACCGCCGGTCCCGGTGCGCCGACCCAGTCGGGCCTCGACTTCCGGGAGTGGGACGTGTTGGCCCACACGCTCGACATGTATGAGCTCGGCACCCACGGGTTCCTGATCCGCGACCGGACGGAGAACGGCAGCGGAGCCCATTCCTTCCACAGCCGCGAGAAGGGGACGGACCGGCCACCCGAGCTCGTGCTGGTGTTCGACGATCCGGACGACCCGCCGCTTCCGGGGGTGTGCCCGACGGGCCAGCACAGCCTGTCGGCCGACGCGGATAGCTGGGTGAGTCAGGGGAGCCCGTCGAACAACTCCGGCACCGACTCCACGCTGAAGGTGAGATCGAAGGGCGGAGACAACACTCGGGCGTTGGTGCGCTTCCCCCTTCCCCCACTGCCGAACGGCTGCACCACGGTCGCCTCCGCCGTCCTGCGCCTCGCGGCGTCGTCGGCGAAGGATGGCCGCACGCTGGAGGCCCGGCAGATCGCGTCCACGTGGACGGAAGGCGGCGTCACCTGGAACAACCAGCCTGCCGTGGCCGGACCCGCCGCGGGCACGCCATCCGGGAAGGGTCAGCTGCACTGGGACGTGACCGAGCAGACCGTTGGACTGTACGTCTCGGGCAACCACGGCTTCCAGATTCGGGATGCCGTCGAGAACGGTGTCGGAGACGAGCAGTCGATCAACAGCCGGGAGAAGCTGAACGATGGCGCGCCGGAGCTGGTGCTGTCCTTCGACGACAGCACGCCCGAGACGATGATCGACTCCGGTCCGCTCACGCCGACCGCGGAGACGGAGGCGACCTTCACCTTCTCCTCGGACAGGGGTGACGCGACGTTCGAGTGCTCGCTCGATGGTGCGGATTTCCAGGCCTGCTCCTCACCCCAGACCGTGGAGGGGCTGACGGAGGGTGATCACAGCATGGAGGTCCGGGCGACAAGGAGGGTCAGGGCGGTCGACCCGACGCCCGCCAGCTACCCATGGACCGTGGTCATCCCTCCGGAGACGACGGTCCGCGGGCCGGCTTCGCCGAGCGACAGCTCTAACGCCATCGTGACCTTCTCGTCCGACGATCCGCACGCGACCTTCGACTGCTCGCTGGACGGGGTGCCCTTCGCGGCCTGCACGTCCCCGGCCGAGTACGCGGACCTGGCGGAGGGTGGGCATGAGGTCCGAGTCCAGGCGGTCGACCCATTCGGCAACGTTGACCCGACCCCCGCCATCCACCGATGGACGGTCGCGGTCCCACCGGAGACGACGATCACCGACCAGCCGGCTGATCCGAGCAACAGCACCTCCGCCAGTGTGGAATTCACCGGCAGCGACGACACGACCGCGCCCTCGGCGATCCTGTTCGAGTGTCGTCTCGACAGCCGGGACCCTCTCGCCTGGGCCTCCTGTTCCAGCCCCTGGAGTCTCCAGGGCCTCGCTGACGGCTCCCACACCTTCGAGGTCCGGGCCATCGACCAGGCCGCCAACACCGACCCCACCCCGGCCACGTACTCCTGGAGGGTGGACACCGCTCCCCCGGACACGAGCGTCACCGACGGACCGGCCTCCCCGACCAACAGCACGTCGGCCAGCCTGGAGTTCTCCGCCACCGAGCCGGGGTCGACGTTGACCTGCTCGCTGGACGGAGCCGAGATCGAGACCTGCACCTCCCCCCGGGAGCACGCCGACCTGGCCGAAGGGCCTCATACGTTTGAAGTCCGGGCCACCGACCAGGCGGGGAACGCCGACCCTGTTCCGGCCACGTACGCCTGGACGGTGGACACCACACCGCCCCGGACCACGATCGGCTCGGGACCAGCGGCCCTGACCAACAGCACCTCGGCCACGTTCACCTTCTCCGCCGACGAGGCCGGCTCCTTCGAGTGCCGGCTGGACGGCCGGGACCCCGCCCCGTGGTCTCCCTGCACCAGCCCCCAGGACTACGTGGACCTGGCCCAGGGGTTCCACACCTTCGAGGTCCGGGCCGCCGACGCCGCCGGGAACACCGAGCCCGTCCCGGCCTCCTTCACCTGGACCGTGGACACCACAACCCCGGAGACCACCATCGAGGACGGGCCCGCCGACCCCACCAGCAGCACCTCGGCCACCTTGGCCTTCTCCAGCGAGACGGGGTCCACGTTCGCCTGCGCCCTGGACGGCGCCGCCTTCACCGCATGCACCTCCCCACGCCACTACACCGGACTGGCCCAGGGATCCCACACCTTCCAGGTCCGAGCCACCGACCCGGCC
>JALZCZ010000175.1 GCA_030862825.1 Actinomycetota bacterium
CCGCTTCACGCGCGAGTGGCGGAATAGGCAGACGCGCACGGTTCAGGTCCGTGTGTCCGAAAGGACGTGGGGGTTCAACTCCCCCCTCGCGCACCGACTCAACAGAACTCCCGGCCAGTTTCTGGCCGGGAGTTCGTCGTTCCCGCGGTTGGCCCAGGTCGTGCCGGCCGAGCGGGTCTCGCCCGAACGCTGTTGACCTGGACGAGTCGGTGCGTGCTCGCCACCAGGCGCTGAAGATGCCGAGCGAGACCCACGGCCGTGGCGTCGCCTCACAGGTCGCATCGTCCACGCGAGTCCGCGGCGAAGGGATCCCGGCTCCTCGGCCTTACCAGCGTGAAATGGGTGGGCCGGCCCTGGCTCGGGTCGTGCCAGCACGAAGATCGGTCACAGGTGGCCCGCTGTCGGCCTCGACCAGGCGACCTGCTGGTGCTCGACGGCGGGGTGGGAACAAGCCGTACGACGACCAGCTCCTGGTCCGGATCGACGCGTCCGCCGACGGAGGCGTTGGCGAGCGTTCCCGCCGGAGGAAGAACGGTGCCGCGAACGCTGGCGAAAGATCGTCCGCTGGATCTCTAGGCAGGACGCAAAGAGTCAGACATGATGCCCGGAACGAGCCCTCGGGGGCACCTGTCTCGGGAAGGAACACCATGCTTCGATCACCACGTCTCCGCCTGCTCGCCTCCCTCGTCCTCACCGCCGGCCTCGTCGGCGCCGGCACCACCGCCGTCGCGCACGACGACCACGGCGGCACCTGGGAGCCGAGCCCGGAGAGCAGCACCCAGAACCTGAAGATCCTCGACAGCGTGCCGCGCACCAGCGAGGTCCCCTCCTACCGCAACTCCGACCTCGCCTTCTGGGGCAGGACCGCCTACGCCGGCAACTACGACGGCTTCCGGGTCATCGACGTCAGCGACCCGGAGGACCTGACCGTCATCAGCGACGTGGCCTGCCCCGGCTCGCAGCACGACGTCTCGGTCTACAAGGGCCTGCTGTTCCTCTCCATCGACGCGCCCCTGACGGCGCCCGAGTGCGGCAGCCCGCGCGCCGCGGCCGAGGGCTTCGAGGGGATCCGGATCTTCGACGTCAGCGACCCCGCTGCTCCGGCGTACGTCGGCGCGGTGCCCACCGACTGCGGGTCGCACACGCACACGCTCGTGCCCGACAAGGCCGACCCCGGCCGGGTCCTCGTGTACGCCGCGTCCTACCCGTCCTCGGAGCTTCCCGAGTCGCCGTACGGCAACTCCTGCCAGAGGTCCGGCGACGGGCACAGCAAGATCTCGGTGGTCGAGGTCCCGCTCGCCGACCCGGCCTCGGCCCGGGTGGTCAGCGAACCGCGGTTCGAGCTCAACGACTTCCGCAACACCCCTGGGTTCCGTGGCTGCCACGACATCAGCGTGTTCACCGCCATCGACCGCGCGGCCGCCGCGTGCATGAGCGAGGGGCAGATCTGGGACATCAGCGACCCGGAGCACCCGACCACCGTGTCGCGGGTGATCAACTCGAACGTCGAGTTCTTCCACAGCGCCAGCTTCACCTGGGACGGCAGCACCGTGCTCTTCGGTGACGAGGCGGGCGGCGGAACTCAGCCGCGCTGCCGGGAGCGGGACCCCGACACCCTCGGCGCCATCTGGATCTACGACGTCGCCTCGCTCGACGCCAGTGACGGGGCCACCGTCGAGCAGCCGCTGAGCCACTTCAAGATCCCGCGGGTCCAGGGCGACATCGCACGCTGCACGATGCACAACTTCAACGTGCTTCCGATCGCGGGCCGCTACGTCGGCGTCTCCGCGGCCTACTCGGGTGGCACGACGGTGTTCGACTTCACCGACCGGGCCAACCCGGTCGAGGTCGGCCACAACGACCCGCACGGCGCCAACACCTGGTCGTCGTACTGGTACAACGGCTTCGTCTACACGAACGACACCGGACGAGGCTTCGACGCGATGCTGCTCTCCGACCGGGCTCGCGCCCAGACGGTGCGCCTGCCCTACCTCAATCCGCAGACCCAGGAGCGCCTGGTCAACTGACCATCTCCTGCCGCAGGGCCATCGGGCCCTGCGGCAGGAACGGGCCAGACCACGCTCTCGGGTGGACGCCGGCACTACGCTCGGCTGCGTGGACCGGACGGCCATCCTGCTCCGCACGCCGCTCTTCTGCGACCTGGCTGCCGCAGATGTGGAGGAGCTGCTGCCTCACCTGAGGGAGCGCAGCTTTGCGCGCGGAGAGGCGATCTGGATCGAGGGTGACCCGGCCGACGCGCTGTACGTCGTCGCGGAGGGTCAGCTGAAGTCGCACCGCGTGAGCCGTGACGGCGACGAGGTCATCCTGATCTTCAACTCCGACGTCGACATCGTGGGCGAGGTCGGCATCTTCCACCCCAGCGGCCTGCGCCAGGTCAGCGTCAGCGCGATGGTGCCGACCCGGTGCCTGATCCTCGGTCGCGAGCCGCTGCTGGCGTTCATGACCCGCCACCCTCCGGTCATGAGGCGGATGCTGGAGCGACTGAGCACGATCGCCGGGCGGGCGGCGTACTCGTTCACCGGGGTAGCGTTCGACGACATCCGGCGCCGGGCGGCGGGCGCCCTGGTGGCCCTCGCGGGAGAGTTCGGCGAACCGGTCGACGACGGAGTGCGCATCCGGCTGCTGCTGTCCCAAAGCACGTTGGCGGCCGTGATCGCGGCATCCCGCGAGAACGTCAACCGCGCCCTCGCCACCTTGGTGGCCACCGGGGTCCTGAGCCAGCGCGACGGCCACTTCGTCGTGCACGACCTGGCCGCGCTCGAGCGGGCGAGCACCGCATTCGACGAACCAGCGCGACCTGTGACGCCCGGCACAGCGCGGCCACCAGTGCCGGGCTGACGCTACAGCCATGACTTCCATCTCCAGCCCTGCTCGGGACCGCGCTTCGCGGCCCGTCGACAGCGACGAGCTCCGCGCCGTCTTCGCCGGCGAGGTGCTCACCCAGGTGGACGGTGCGGCGTACGACGACGCCCGCGCCGTCTTCAACGCGATGTTCGACCGCCGACCCGCACTGGTCGCACGGGCCACCAGCACCGCCGACGTCGCCGCTGCCCTCCGGTTCGCCCGCGCCCGTGACCTGCCGATCGCCGTCCGCGGTGGCGGCCACTCGGTGGCTGGCTACTCCACCGTCGACGACGGGATCGTCATCGACCTCGGTCCCATGAAGCGGATCGAGGTGGATGCCGTCGCCCGCCGCGCACGTGTCGGTGCCGGCGCCACGTGGGGCGAGCTCGACCGCGCCACCCAGGAGTTCGGGCTCGCGACCACGGGTGGCCGGATGACCACGACCGGCGTGGCCGGGTTCACCCTGGGCAGCGGGAGCGGCTGGCTCGAACGGCTACACGGCCTGGCCTGCGACAACCTCGTCTCCGCCGAGGTGGTCTGCGCGGACGGCGCGGTGCTCACGGCCAGCGAGACCCAACACCCCGACCTGTTCTGGGGCCTGCGCGGTGGCGGCGGCAACTTCGGCATCGTCAGTGAGTTCGAGTTTCGGCTGCACCCGGTCGGCCCGGTGCTGCTCGGCGGACTCCTTCTCCATCCCCGCGACCGTGCGCCCGAGGTGTGCCGGTTCTTCCGCGACTACATGGCGGGCGCCCCCCGCGAGATCGCGGCCGGCCTCATCTTCCTGCACGCCCCGCCGGCGCCGTTCGTGCCGGCGGACCTGCAGGGACGGCCGGCGGTCGCGATCGTCGCCGGCTACCTCGGGCCAGTCGACGAGGGCGCTGAGGTCCTGGAGCCGCTGCGGGTGTTCGCCGACCCGGCGGTCGACGTCATCAGGCCGATGCCCTACGTGGAGTTCCAGGCCATCATCGATGCGGGCAACCCGCCCGGACGGCGGAACTACTGGCGGTCGGAGATGGTGCGAGAGATGACCGACGACGCGATCGACACGCTGATCGCCTGCGCCGCCATGGCGACCTCGCCCGCCAGTGTCGTGGTGATGGGACCGGTGGGCGGTGCGGTGGCGGATGTGGCCGACGATGCCACGCCGATCAGCGGGAGATCGGCGCCGTGGCTCTACCACTGCTACGGCATCTGGACGGACGACGACGACGATCGACACATCGGCTGGGTGCGATCCACCGAGGAAGCGATGCGGCCGTGGACCAAGGCCGGCATCTCGCTGAACTTCGTCAGCGACATCGACGGCGCGCGGGTCCGAGCCACCTTCGGGCACGACAAGTACCAACGACTGGTGGCGCTCAAGGAGCGCTACGACCCCGAGAACGTCTTCCGGCTGAACCAGAACATCCCGCCCCGCGCGGGCGGCGGTACGGCCCCCGGCGCCGCCGTGCCCGTGGTCGAGCAGCTCTAGCGGGCCACGGCGAGAACGGGTTGACCGCACGGACCGGGACCCGACTGCCGGATACTGGCAAGGTGCCTCCCGCTGACCCGGCCGACCAGCTCGCCCTGGCCGAGCCGATGCGCTCCCGCTGGAGCACCCGCGTCTTCGACGACCGCCATCAGCTCGGCGCCGACGAGCTGGAGCTGCTGCTGCACGCCGCGCAGTGGGCGCCGAGCTGGGGCAACCTGCAGCCGTGGGCGTTCGTGGTCGCGCGCCGCGGAGGGCCTGCCCACGAGGCCCTCGTGCCGCGGCTGAGCCGCGGCAACAGCGGCTGGGTACCGCGCGCGTCCGTCGTCCTGGTCACCGCGGCGCAGGTGGCTCCGGACCCCCGGGACGATGCCGACGACGGAGGCTTCAAGGGTGCGCACTCCGCCTGCTACGACCTCGGTCAGGCCGCGGCCCACCTCTCGCTCCAGGCCACCGCGATGGGCCTGCACGCGCACCAGTTCGCGGGGTTCGACAAGGAAGGCGTCGCGCAGGACCTGGGCGTTCCGGGATGGTTCCGGGTGATGACCGGGATCGCCGTCGGCAGCCCGGGTGACCCCGCCGAGGTCTCCGAGCGCGACCGCGAGCGCGAGCAGCGGCCCCGGGGGCGCAAGGACCTCACGGAGTTCGTGCACGTGGACGCCTGGGGCCAGCCCTGGGACCGGGGGTGAAGAGCCGTCTCGGAGGGATGCTCCTCCTGCTCCTCCTCGCCGGCGTGGTCAACCTCCCGATCGCGCACGGCGCCTGGACCGACGCCCGCCTGGACCGCGACGGCGTCGACGTCACGGCGACCGTGGTCGACCACGGCACGCTGCCTCCGGAGGACGACCCGAGGTACTTCGTCGACTTCCGCTACCCGGCCGACATCGACCCCGACGGCCGCCAGTGGTCGGTCGGCGTCAGTGAGACCGCGTACGACGAGGTGGTGCGGACCGAGCACGTGGAGGTGCGGGTGCTCCCCGACTCGCCCGAGACGTTCCGGGTGGAGGGGCAGCAGACCAGCGGGCTGGTGCTCGGCCTCACCATCTTCGCCGACGTCATCCTGCTCGCGATGATCCTGCTGACCTGGCGCTTCGGCGGCTCGCTCGGCCGCCGACGCCCGGACCTGCGGATGGTCGCCACCGACGACGTGCAGCGCTGCCGGCCCGGCTCGGAGCTGGAGCAGGTCGGTGACCTGTGGGTGGCGAAGGGCGAGGTCGTCGAGCGGTCCGACGAGACCGTCGTGCTCGACCTGGGCAACCGGCGCGTGGTGGTGGAGCTCGCCGGCTACGCCAACCCCGTCGGCTACCAGCAGCCCGCCCGGGCGGTCGGCCGGATGATCGGCTAGTCCCCGGACCCGGGCCTCGGACGTCACCCGGGGATGCCAGACTCGATCCATGACCATGATCCAGGATTTCTCGGCCACCGCGATCGACGGCTCGGACGTCGATCTCTCGTCGTACGCCGGCCAGGTGGTGCTCGTCGTCAACACCGCCTCCGAGTGCGGGCTGACCCCGCAGTTCGAGGGCCTGCAGCAGCTGCACGAGCAGTACGCCGCCCGAGGGCTGGCCGTGCTCGGCTTCCCCTGCGACCAGTTCGGCCACCAGGAGCCGGGTGAGGACGAGCAGATCGCCGGCTTCTGCCAGCGCAACTACGGCGTCAGCTTCCCGATGTTCAGCAAGATCGAGGTCAACGGCGACAACGCCCATCCGCTCTACAAGTGGCTGCGCGGGGAGAAGGGCGGCGTGCTGGGCGACAAGATCAAGTGGAACTTCACGAAGTTCCTGATCGGCAGGGACGGCCAGGTCATCGCCCGCTATGCGCCGACAACCGAGCCCGGGAAGCTCGCGAGCGACATCGAGAAGGCTCTAGGGCAGGTCTCATAGCTCCATGGCCTGCTCGCGACCGCCGAGAGCTATGAGACCCGCCCTCGCTGGGTAACGGCCCCGCATGGCCACCTTCTCCGCGAAGACCTCCGCCCGGGCCGAGGTGGCGGCCGGCCGAGCCGAGATCTGGAAGGCGCTGGTCGACCCGGGGCTGGTCGCCCGGATGACGCCGTTCGTGCGGCGGATCACCGCCGAGGGCGACCACTGGCACTGGCAGCTCACGGGGCTCGACCTGGCCGGCCGCAAGCTCGCGCCGGCGTTCACGGAGCGGATGGTGTTCGAGGAGGGGCGGCGGATCGAGTTCCACCACGAGCCGCCGGACGGCGTGACCGAGCGGGCCGGCGCCAACGGCTGGTACGACCTCTCCGACGGGCCGGGAGGCACCCGTCTCGAGACCAGCCTCGAGATCTGCCTGGAGGCACCGCTGCCCCGGGCGGCCGGCCCCGCGGTCCGGGCCGCGATGAAGGGCGTGATGGCCACCATGGGCGACCGGTTCTCCACGAACCTGCTCGACCACCTCGGCGTGCGCCACTGACCACGCGCTCGACCACTACGACCACAACGACCGCGCACACCCATCGGACTTGCCGGTAACCACGCCTGGGCAGGAAGGTGGGCGTGTGTCCAGGTCAGCTACCACCTCGTCGTACTCGATCACCATGCGCCTGCACACGGCGCCGGACCACGCGGTGGTGGGGGCGGTGGCCACGGCGATCGCCCGGGCGGGCGGGATCGTGACCGCCATCGACGTGGCCGAGTCGAGCCACACCCGGCTGGTCGTCGACGTCACCTGCTCGGCCGCCGACGCCGACCATGCCAAGGAGCTCGAGGTCGCCGCCGACCAGGTCGAGGGCGTCGAGGTCTACAAGGTCAGCGACCGGACCTTCCTGCTGCACATCGGCGGCAAGATCGAGATTGCCAGCAAGGTGCCGCTGCGCAACCGCGACGACCTCTCCATGGCCTACACGCCGGGCGTCGGCCGGGTCAGCATGGCCATCGCCGAGCACCCCGAGGACGTGTGGCGGCTGACCACCAAGGGCAACTCCGTCGCCGTCGTCACCGACGGCTCGGCCGTGCTCGGCCTCGGCAACATCGGCCCCGGTGCGGCGATGCCGGTGATGGAGGGCAAGGCCGCGCTGTTCAAGCGATTCGCCGACATCGACGCCTGGCCGATCTGCCTGGCCAGCCAGGACACCGACGAGATCGTGCGCGCGGTCGAGATGATCGCGCCAGGCTTCGGCGGCATCAACCTCGAGGACATCGCGGCGCCCCGGTGCTTCGAGATCGAGCAGCGGCTGCGGGAGAGCCTGGACATCCCGGTCTTCCACGACGACCAGCACGGTACGGCGATCGTGGTGCTGGCCGCGCTGACCAACGCGTTGCGCGTCGTACACAAGGAGCTCCCGCGGACCCGCGTCGTGGTGGCCGGGGCGGGTGCGGCCGGTACCGCCATCGTCACACTGCTCCTGGCCGCCGGCGTCACCGATGTCGTGGTCTGGGACCGGGAGGGCTGCCTGGCGGCCGACGACGAGGACCTCACGGGCGCCAAGAAGCAGCTGGCCGAGGTGACGAACCCTCGCGGGGTGCGGGGCGACCTCCGCGCCGGCCTGCGCGACGCCGACGTCTTCATCGGGGTCAGCGGGCCGGGGGTGCTGAAGGCCGAGTGGATCAACGACATGGCCGACCACGCCGTCGTCTTCGCGCTGGCCAATCCCGATCCCGAGGTCGACCCGGCCGAGGCCGGCAAGTACGCCGCGGTCGTGGCCAGCGGCCGCTCCGACTACCCCAACCAGATCAACAACGTGCTGGCCTTCCCCGGCGTCTTCCGGGGCCTGCTCGACGCCCGGGCGTCGGAGATCACCATCGACATGCTGCTCCGGGCGGCGGAGGCGATCGCGCTGGCGGTGGGCGACGAGGAGCTCAACCCCAGCTTCATCATCCCGTCGGTCTTCCACACCGACGTCCCCAAGGCCGTCGCCGCGGCCATCCGGGGACCGCACTAGCGCGTTCGGTGGTCCTCGGCCACGCTGATCCGGTCGGGGTGCCGGAACTCGAGCCTGCGGAACGCCAGGTCGCGGTGCAGCGCCTTCGCGGCGGTGATGCTGACGGCGTACGGGAAGTCGATATACATCGAGGCCAGCTCGAAACCGCCCTCCGTGCGCTGGCGCCAGACGTAGCGGTAGGCGGTGCCCTCCGCTGTCCGGACCCGGTCCCGCTCGCTGTCCGGGAAGTCCTTCTCGAAGAACCGCCGGGCCGGGTCCACGCCGGCCAGCTGGATGTAGGCGACCTTCACCCAGTGCCCGGCCACCTTGAAGTCGCATTCGTACATCGCAGGCCGGTCGTACTCCGGGTGCGAGCCGAGCACGTCGACGCAGTCGTCGCGGCCCGGGTGGAATCTCGGGAAGACCCACCGCAGGCCCAGCTGACCGGTCGGCATGGTGCACGAGTCGGCCCCCTCGACCACGCCGCCGTCCCAGCACATCACCCCGGCCGGGGCCCCGGGTTCGGAGATCCGGGCCGTCATCATCTGCGCGCCCACTCCCGCCACGACCCCGAGTCCGCCCAGGAGGGGGAGGACCACCAGCGCCGTCCGCCACCTGGCGATCCGACGCAGCCCCCGGCGAGGGTGCGACGGCCCGGGGACCTCGGTGGCCGGCTCCGGGTCGAACCGGTCGGCAGCCTCCATCGACGCCCCGCAGCTGAGACAGAAGCGGAACGCGCCAGCCGGCTCCCCGCAGCGGTGGCAGGCGCCATAGGTGCCCTGTGTCAGCGTCTCGGCCTCGCCCACGACGTCTCCCCATGATCACCCCGAGCGAGGACCATTGTGACCCGACCAGGGTGGCGTTCGCCGAGCTTCTCCTGACAATTTCGACCCTAGACTCCCGGCATGGCGGGCCATGAGACACGAATGCTCCTCCTGGGTGCGGTCGCGCTCTTCGAGCCCGTCAACGGCTACCAGATCCGGCGCGAGCTGCTGTCGTGGCAGGTCGAGGACTGGGCGAACGTCAACCCCGGCTCGATCTACAACGGGCTGGCCACGCTGACCCGCCAGGGGCACCTGGTGCGGCACGACCTGCTCGACGCCGGCCGCGAGGTCGCGGTCTACGAGATGACCGAGGCGGGCCGCGACGAGCTGAACCGCCTGCTGGCGACATCCCTGGAGACCGTCGACCTCTACGACGTGGTCGCCTTCCATGCAGCGATCGGCATGTTGCCGCTGATCAGGCGGCCCGAGGCGATCGCCCATCTCCAGAAGAGGCTGTCCGCGCTCGACGAGACCATCGACCACCTGGCCCGGATCGCCCGGGACGACCGCGACTCCATGCCGCCCCACGCGATGCTGGGCCTGGAGCTCCAGCTGGAGCGGGCCCGCGCCGAGCGGGCATGGCTGGTCGAGGCGCTCGACGACGTGCGCAGCGGTGACCTCACCTTCCTCGGCGAGAGGTGGACGTGGGAGGCCCCGGCCGACGACCCGGGCTGGCAGATGAACCTGGACCGGGAGAAGTACCGCGCGCTGCTCGGTCGCTGAGCCCGCCCGCACCATGCGGTTGCCCACGATCGGTCGATGAGTTCGGCTGGCGAGGTCGGTCGGACCCCCGGATCCACGACTTGACGATGGCTGTTCAACCTTGAACACTTGGCGGAGACGAGTGTTCAAGGTTGAACATAGGAGGCCGAATGATCCGCGCACGAGGGCTCGTGCAGACGTTCCAGACGGGACAGGGCAAGAAGAAGAAGGAGGTGCACGCCGTCTCGGGTGTGGACCTCGACGTGGAGGAGGGCGAGGTCGTCGGCTTCCTCGGCCCGAACGGCGCCGGTAAGACCACCACCCTGCGGATGCTGGTGACGCTGCTCGAGCCGACGGCGGGCAGCGCGACCGTGGCCGGCTACGACGTGGTCAAGGAGTCGGTGCAGGTACGCCGCAGCATCGGCTACTGCTCGCAGGTCGGCTCGACGTTCTCCGGCGCCTACGCCGGCGACGAGGTGGTCGACCACGGGATGCTCTACGGGATGTCGCGCAAGGACGCGACCGTCAAGGGCAAAGACCTCTTCGACCGGCTGCAGCTCGAGGGTCTGTGGCGGCGGATGCCCAAGAACATGTCCGGCGGCCAGAAGCGCCGTTTGGACATCGCGATGGGCCTGATCCACTCGCCGTCGCTGGTCTTCCTCGACGAGCCGACCACCGGGCTGGACCCGCAGGCGAGGGCCAACCTCTGGGACCACATCCGCGACCTGCGCAGCACGCAGGGTACGACGGTCTTCCTCACGACCCACTACCTCGACGAGGCCGACGTGCTCGCCGACCGGATCGTGATCATCGACCGCGGCCGCATCGTCGCCAGCGACACCAGTGACAACCTCAAGGCCCGGGTCGCCGGCGACCTGGTG
>JALZCZ010000207.1 GCA_030862825.1 Actinomycetota bacterium
CCGTCGGCGAACTCCGGCAGCACCTCGGTCAGCTCGGGGTGGATGGTGGCGCAGTGGTAGCACTCCATGAAGTTCTCGATGATCAGCTTCCAGTTCGCCTTCACGTCGTAGGTGATCCGGCGGCCCAGCTCGAGGTTCTCCACGTCGTAGCCGTCGAGCGAGTTGACGTTGCCCAGGCGGGTGCGCACGTCGCCTTCCACGGTGTCCTCGAAGGACGGCGGTTCCTCGGCCGTGGAGACCCAGACGTAGCCGAGCCACTCGCGCACGTGGACCTTGCGCAGGCCGTACTCCACGCGGTCGATGTCGGGCATCTTGGTGAGGTTGGGGGCGGCGACGAGCTTGCCGTCGAGGTCGTAGGTCCACGCGTGGTACGGGCACTGGAACGCGCGCTTGACCTCGCCCGACTCCTCGGCGCAGAGCTGCGCGCCGCGGTGCCGGCACACGTTGAAGAAGGCCCGGGCCTCCCCGCTGCGGGAGCGAGTGATCAGGATGCTCTCCCGGCCCACCTGCACGGTGCGGAACGCGCCCGGCTTGGCGATGTCTGCGGAGCGGACCGCGCAGAACCACATCCGCTCGAAGATGGTCTGCTGCTCCATCGTGAAGATGTCGGGGTCGGAGTAGTAGTGGCCGGCCAGCGTGGGCAGCAGGCTCTCCGGCAGGCCCTGGTCGACCTCGGTGCGCCAAGCGGCGATGCGGTTGTCGCTGGGGTTGTGGCTCTCGGTGACGGTCATCGGAGTGCTCCTTCGAAGGACGGGTGTGCCGGGACCTGGACGAGTCGCCGGCGGACGGACATGAACTGCTGGGGCTGATCGACCGCGAGTGCGGCCACCGGGTCGCCGTCACGGCGGTAGACGACCAGGAAGGAGCACTCCTCCACCGAGCCGGCTTCGACCGCCATGGAGTCGGCCAGCTCGCGGTGGCCGGCCATCTGGATGCGCCGGCCGTGCAGGTCGGACCAGACGTACGGCGGGCGCAGCGGGCGGACGGGCGCCGTGCCGCCGGACAGCAGGGTCGCGGCCGCAACCGGTGCCTGCTCGCGCGCGCCGGTCCAGTGCTCGACGCGGTGGTGTCGCCCGAGCGCGGGGTCGTACCACGCGGCGCAGTCCCCGACGGCAACCACGCCGGCCAGCGTCGTTGCACCCCCACCGTCGCATCGGACACCGTCGCCGACGGTCACTCCGGAGTCGGCGAGCCATTCCACTGCCGGCAGGGCTCCGATCCCAAGGACGACTGTCGACGCACGGTGGGCGGTGCCGTCCGCGAGCCGGACATCGAGGGCGGTGCCGACTTGCACCACCTCCGTAACCCGGGCGTCGGCGACCAGGGTTATCCCCCGGTCGCGGTGCAGTGCGGCAACGACGTCGGCATGCGGCCCGAGCGCAGCGCGCAACGGCGCGTCATCGCCCACCAGGAGTGTGACGTCCCGGCTGAACTCCCGCGCGGTGGAGGCAACCTCGGATCCGATGAATCCGCCACCGACAACGACCACTGGTCCGCCACGTCGCAGAGATGCGCGCAGATCGAGCGCGTCATCGAGCGTTCGCAGCACGTGCACGCCGGGGAGGTCACTGCCCGGCAGCTCACGGCGCGCGATCGAACCGGTGGCGACCACGACACCGTCGCAGGCGAGCCGCTCACCGTTGGCCAGGGTGACGACCGGTCCGGCCGACATGCTCACTGCGCGGGTGCCGAGCCGCCAGGTGATGCCCAGATCCTCGTCCTGGGCCTCCAACGCCAGCTCGGCCGCGTCGACACCCGTCAGAAACCCCTTAGAGAGGGGCGGCCGGTCGTACGGGCGGCGGGCCTCCTCCCCCACGACGACCAGCTCGCCGTCGTACCCCTGGGCGCGCAGCGCTCGGGCCGTGGAGAGGCCGGCCAGCGAAGCGCCGACCACGCAGATGCGCTTCATGCGGCACCGCCGGCGGACAGTCCAGGAGGAAGGTTGGGCTCCAGCTCGGAGAGAGTCACGTAGACCGTGTCACCCTCGACGTGGACCGCGTGGGTGCGGACCGGCTTCTTTGCTGGCGGAGCATCCACCCGGCCGGTGCGCAGGTCGAACCGCGAGGCGTGCAGCGGGCACTCGACCTCGCAGCCCTCCAGCCAGCCGTCGGCGAGCGAGGCGTCCTGATGGGTGCACGTGTCGTCGATGGCGAAGAGCTCTCCGTCGTCGGTGTGGAAGACCGCGATCGGGACGTCGCCCTCGACTCGCACGGCCTCGCCGCGCGGCAGGGCGGAGAGGGGGCAGGCAGGAATCATGCGATCACCTCGAGGGTCGACGGAACGGGAGTGATGCCGGCGGCGCGCTCGCATGCCTCGACGACGTTGGTCAGGAGCATCGCCCGAGTCATCGGGCCGACCCCGCCGGGCATCGGCGCGAGCCAACCGGCGACCTCGGCGACGTCGGGGTGCACGTCGCCGACCAAGCCGTTCTCGGTGCGGGTGATACCGACGTCGAGCACTGCGGCGCCCGGCATGACC
>JALZCZ010000245.1 GCA_030862825.1 Actinomycetota bacterium
GACCCGCACAGCCGAGGAACACCCTCCTCGAGCGAGAGGGAAGTGATCCGCATGCGTCGGATCGTCGTCGTGGTGGCCAGCCTGTTGTGCTCGATCCTGGTCATGGCGCCGGGAGTGGCTGCCAAGCGAGAGCTGACGCTGGCGCAGCCGGTCCAGGTGAGCGAGACCAAGGTGCGGCTCGCCGGCCGGGCACCGGTGGCGCACCGGACGGTGGAGCTGCAGCGACTGGTGAACGGCACCTGGGTGAAGGTCGCCCGGACCCGGGTCGTGGACCGTCGCTACCGGTTCCTGGTGCCCGCTGTCACCGCACCGCAGCGCTACAGCACCGTCTCCGGCCGACTGCGCAGCCCCGCCCGCACCGTGCCGGCCCGTCGGGTCCTGGTCGAGCCCGCCACGGCGGAACCCGGGCCCACCCCCGCCGCCCCCGCGCTCACCCCGGGCCCGGCTCCCCTCGAGGACTCGTGCGGTGCCCCGCTCCTACGGCCTGACGGGTCCCGTCGGACCTGCAGCTTCGCGGACGACTTCGACGGCACGCAGCTCGACCGCACCAAGTGGGTGCCGCAGACCAACTTCATCACCGGCGACCCGGAGGGCTCCTACGCCTGCTACCGCGACGACCCGGACAACCTCTCGGTGGGCAACGGCGTGCTGCGGCTGACGCTGCGCAAGGTGCCGGCCCCCGTCCCCTGTGCCCACCCGGGCATGGCGCCCTCGCAGTTCACGTCCGGCGGGGTGATGACCTACCACCTGTTCAGCCAGCGCTACGGCCGGTTCGAGGCGCGGCTGAAGAACACCGCGACCACCTCGCCCGGTCTGCAGGAGGCGTTCTGGCTGTGGCCCGACGACCGGCAGGACATTCGGGTGTACTGGCCGGAGGCCGGCGAGATCGACATCATCGAGACCTATTCGCAGTATCCCCACCACGCGATCCCGTTCCTGCACTACACCTACAACGACAACGGCGGACCCATCCCCGGCACCAACACGGCCTGGGACTGCGGGGCGGCACGTGGGGTGTGGAACACCTACGCCCTCGAGTGGACTCCGGAACGCCTGGAGATCTTCGTGAACGGGGACTCCTGCCTGGTCAACACGTCGGGAGATCCGGCGTTCCAGCGCAGCTACATCATGGCGCTGACCCAGGGCCTCGGCGTGGGCACCAACGGCTACACCCAGACCACTCCGACGCCGGCGTCCTTGCTGGTCGACTACGTCCACGTGTGGGAGTAGGCGTGCGGGTCGGCACAATGGCCCGGTGAGCGACGCGCCTCTGATCCTCGGCATCGAAACCTCGTGTGACGAGACAGGCGTCGGCATCGTGCGGGGTCACGCCCTGCTGGCCGACGCGGTGGCGAGCAGCGTCGAGGAGCACGCCCGCTTCGGCGGTGTCGTACCGGAGGTGGCAAGCCGGGCCCATCTCGAGGCGATGGTGCCGACCATCGAGCGAGCCTGTGACACCGCGGGGATCGCGATGTCCGACATCGACGCGATCGCGGTGACCAGTGGACCCGGCCTCGCTGGCGCGCTCCTGGTCGGCGTGGCCGCGGCCAAGGCCCTGGCCGTCGGCCTCGGCAAGCCGATCTACGGCGTCAACCACCTCGCCGCCCACGTCGCGGTCGACCAGCTCGAGCACGGGCTGCTGCCCGAACCCTGCCTGGCCCTGCTGGTCAGCGGTGGCCACTCGAGCCTGCTCAGGGTCGAGGACGTGACCGGCGAGATCGACCCCATGGGCGCGACCATCGACGACGCGGCGGGGGAGGCGTTCGACAAGGTGGCCCGTTTGCTCGGCCTGCCGTTCCCGGGTGGCCCGCACATCGACCGGGCGGCGCGCGACGGCAACAGTGTGGCGATCGACTTCCCGCGCGGGCTCACCGCCCGACGCGACCTGGAGCGGCACCGCTTCGACTTCTCGTTCTCGGGGCTCAAGACCGCGGTCGCCCGGTGGGTGGAGGCCCAGGAGCGGTTGGGGGAACCGGTGCCGGTCAACGACGTCGCGGCCTCCTTCCAGGAGGCGGTGTGCGACGTGCTCGTGCGCAAGGCGCTCGACGCGGCCGCCGCCGACGGCATCGACGACCTGCTGATCGGTGGCGGCGTGGCTGCCAACTCGCGGCTGCGTCAGATGACCGAGGAGCGCGCGGCCAAGGTGGGTGTCCGGGTCCGCGTGCCCCGTCCGGGACTGTGCACCGACAACGGCGCCATGGTCGCCGCTCTCGGTGCGGAGATGGTGGCGCGCGGTCGCGCGCCGTCCGACCTCGGGCTCGCGGCCGACAGCAGCCTGCCCGTCACCACCGTCCTGACCTGAGCGGGCCAGGGCGTGTCTCGCGATGCAGGCCGGGGAGAGGGAGACCCGCCCTAGTCGAGGACGGGGGAGGCGGCGTCCTCGTCGTCGACCCAGTCCTGGCCGTCGTCGAAGAGATCGCGGTCGGACCGCTTCTCGTCCTCGTCCGTGCCGCGACCGCGACGTCCGCCTGCTCCTGCGCGTCCGGTGCACGCCGCGCGAGCACCCCCGGC
>JALZCZ010000276.1 GCA_030862825.1 Actinomycetota bacterium
GTACCCGCAGGTGCCGTCCTGCGCTCCGGGAGGTACGGCGGCCGGACCTACCGCACCGTCCCCGCCAACGCGGCGACCCGGCGGGCGAGCTCAGCGGCCGCCTCGCGCAGCTCGGGAGGCTCCAGCACGTCCGCCTCGAAGCCCAGCCGGGCGATGTGCACGGCGAGCCAGTCCAGGTCCACCCCGCCGACGACGAGCACGCACCACCCGTCGCGATCGTCCTCGACGCGCCCCACCTGGGGCGGCACCAGCTCCCGCACCCGGTCGGGCCGGGCGTGCACCCGCACCCGGGCGAGATACCGGTACGGCGCCTCGGCCACGGACCGCTGCACGTAGGCGACCGGGTCCGGATGCTCCCTCGCCCGGAAGCGCCAGGTCGTCGCCACCACCTCGCGCATCCGGTCCAGCCGGAAGGTGCGCCAGTCGTCGCGGTCGACGTCCCAGGCCATGAGGTACCAACGGCGACCGGTCGCGACGAGCTGGACCGGCTCCACGGTCCGGCTCGTGGCCTCACCGTCGCGGTCGGCGTACTCGAAGCGGACCCGGAGGGCGTCGCGACACGAGCGGGCAAGCGTCATCAGCACCTCGCCGTCCACCTCGACACCTCCGCCGGTGAGCGTCGCCGTCGCCTCCTGCAGCGCACGCACCTCCCCGCGCAGCCGCGGGGGCATCACCTGGTCGAGCTTCGCCAACGTGCGCAGCGCCGCCTCGCTGGCCCCCGCCACGGTGCCGCCCGCGGCGAGCCGCAGGGAGACCGCAGTGGCGATCGCCTCCTCGTCGTCGAGCAGCAACGGTGGCAGCGCCTGACCAGCTCCCAGCTGGTAGCCGCCGCCGGCGCCCTGGGTCGCGTTGACCGGGTAGCCGAGTGCGCGCAGCCGCTCCGCGTCGCGTCGCACGGTCCGGTCGGTGACGCCCAGCTCGGCCGCCAGCTCCGGCCCGGTCCACACCGGCCGTCGCTGCAGCAACGTCAGCAGCCGGAGCACGCGCTCCGTCGTTCCCTCGCTCACGGTCCCAGCATCGCAGACATAGCGGACCGTACCTGTCCGCTATGGCTGGCAGGCTCTGGTCATGACCACGAACCTCACCTGGAACCCACTCCTGCGCGACCAGATCGCCCTCCACTGGACGTCCCAGCTGCGCCCGCGGCTCGTCGGGCTGACCGACGAGGAGTACTTCTGGGAGCCGGCACCCGGCAGCTGGAACGTCCGGCCGCGCGGCACCGGCACGGCCCCGGTGCAGGGCGGCAGCGGCGCGATGACCATCGACTTCGCCTTCCCCGAGCCCGACCCGGCGCCGGTCACGACGATCGCCTGGCGGCTCGGCCACGTGATCGTCGGCGTGCTGGCCGTCCGCAACGCGGCCCACTTCGGCCGTGAGCCGACCGACTACGTCTCCTTCGACTACGCCGCCACGGCCGCCGACGCGCTGGATCAGCTCGACACCGAGTACGCCACCTGGCTGGCCGGTGTGGAGTCGCTCGGCGAGAAGGGCCTGCAGCGCGCCATCGGCGAGGCCGAGGATGAGTGGGCCGAGCACAGCTACGCGGAGCTGGTCCTGCACATCCATCGCGAGCTGATCCACCACCTCGCGGAGGTCTGCCTGCTGCGCGACCTCCACGCCCACCGCCCGGCCGACGCCCTGCTGGGAGCCCGGTGATGGCGCGCGAGGTCCAGGTGACGTTCGACGCCGCCGATCCGGCGGCGCTGGCCGCGTTCTGGTGCGAGGTGCTGGGCTACCGGATCGACGCCCCGCCGCCCGGGTTCGACACCTGGGATGCGGCGCTCGAGGCGTTCGGCGTACCCCCCGAACGCCGCAACGACGCCTCCGCCGCCAGCGACCCCGAGAAGGTCGGACCGCGTCTGTTCTTCCAGAAGGTGCCGGAGGGCAAGACGGCCAAGAACCGCGTCCACCTCGACGTACGCAGCGCGCCCGGCCTCGAGGGCGAGGAGCGGATGGCCGCGCTGGAGGCGGAGTGCGAGCGGCTGGTGGCGCTCGGCGCCAAGCGGCAGAGCCGCCACGAGCCGGCCCCACCGATGAGCCACGGCTTCATCGTGATGCTCGACCCCGAAGGCAACGAGTTCTGCCTGGACTGACCAAGCAAGCAGGTGGACGGCTGCGGGCCCGGGATCGGCTCGCGGGGTCTCGACACGGGCTCGCCCGGCTCGACCACCTGAACCTACGGCTGCGTGGGGCGAGACCAGCTAGAGGCCCGGGGCGCCCCAGACGGCCAACCAGCGGGACAGCTCCTGCTCCACGGGGAGCTCGCCGCCGATCGTGTCGCGGACCTGGATCTCGAGCAGGTTGTCGCGCTGCTTCGTCGCACCCGCCGCTGGGGCGAAGGGGTAGAACGTGCCCTGCTTGTAGAGGTAGACCAGCGCGAACCGCTGACCGGCAGGGTTCTCGAAGGTGATCAGCGTGCAGAGCAGTCCCGGCCCGAAACCCTGTGCCTCGAGGCTGGTGTTGACCGCGTGCAGGCCGGTGCAGAGCCCCTCCACGTCCGCGCCGGGCTCGCGGTCGATCTCGATCCAGGTGAAGCCGAACTCGTCGGTGGTGACCCGGACGTCGGGCGCGTCACTGGAGCTGCGCACCAGCTCGAGGATCTCCTTCTGCGTCTGGTCGAAGGCCACCCCGCTGGCCGCGCGGTAGCAGACCGAGCCGTCACCGGTGGGCAGGAAACCCATCGAGACCTGCAGCGAGATCGCGGCGCTGGGCACCATGAACAGCGCGTCGAGGTTGGCCTGCTTGGGTCGGGACTGCCCCCGGATCGCGTCCCAGAACCCCATCAGGCTGTGCCCATGACGGGGCTCACGTGGTCGGCCGGCCGAGCTCGGCCTGGATCCGGGCGAGCTGCGCCAGCCGCTGCTCGAGCGGCGGGTGGGTGGAGGTGAGGGTGCGCAGCGAGACGCCCTTGATCGCCGGCGCGATGCACAGCGCGCTGGCGGCGCTGACCTGGCGCAGGTCGCGCTCGGGGATCGCGTTGATCTCGCCGGTGATCTTCTGCAGCGCCGAGGCCAGGGCCTGGGGCTTCATCGTGAGGTAGGCGCCGGCGCGGTCGGCGGACATCTCGCGGTAGCGCGACAGCAGCTTGAGCAGCACGAAGCTGACGGCGTACACGATCAGGCTGACGATCAGCACGACCAGCCAGATCGGGAGCCCACCGTTGTTGTCGCGACGGCCGCCACCGAAGAACGCGCCGTACTGCGCGCCCTGGGTCAGCATCCCGGCGGCGATGCCGGCCGAGGAGGCCACCGTCATCACGAGTACGTCGCGGTGCGCAACGTGGGACAGCTCGTGGGCCAGCACGCCCTCGAGCTCCTCGGCGGTGAGCGTCTGCAGGATGCCGGTGGTCACGCAGACCACGGCGCGGTCGGGAGACCGCCCGGTGGCGAAGGCGTTGGGCACGTGGGTGTCGGCGATGCCGACCCGGGGCTTCGGCATGTCGGCCAGGGCGCAGAGCCGGTCGATCATCCCGTGCAGCTCCGGCGCCTGCTGCGGGGAGACCTCGCGGGCGCGCATCGCCCGCATGGCGACCTTGTCGGAGCTGTACCACTGGTAGATCGCGAAGCCGATGCCGGCGATGCCGATCAGTACAGCGAAACCCGAGCCCCGGAAGACAATCATCAGCGCGACGATCAACGCCACGAACAGAGCCCCGAGCAGGAACATCACCAGGGTCATCCGTGCCGTGAGACCGCGGTCCTTGATGAATCGAGAGTGCGCCATGTGTCCAGTCTTGCCGGTGATTCCAAGAAGACCCTGTGGGAAGGCTCAGCCGGGGATGAGGCCGTCGTCGCTGAGCAGCTCGCGGACGTCCTCGATGGTGGAGTCGGCGGGCGGGAGGATCAGGTCCGACTCGTCGAGCGAGTCGATGTCGTGGGCGACCCCGACGGTGCGCACGCCCTCGTGGAGCGCGTGCAGGGCCTGGGTGAACGTCGCCTCGTCGCCGGCCTCGACGGCCGACTCGACGACGGAGTCGAGCTGGTTGAGCCGGTCGAGGGCGTCATCGGAGACGTCGTACTGCCCCTCACCGAGGATCCGGACGATCATCGCGGCTGCTCCCCCTCGGTCTCCGTCTTCTCCGGCTCGTCGGCGAGCACCTCGTCGCCCTCGGCCTTCCCCGGCTCGATCGCGTCGGGAGCCGACGGCCCCGACAGGCCCTTGAGCCGGGCCAGCTCGAGCTCGACATCGGACTGGGAGCTCATCGACTCCAGCTCGCGCGAGATGTCGTCGCCGGCGTTCAGCGAAGAGGCGTCCTCGAGCGCACCGGATGCGATCAGCTCGTCGATGGCGCCGGCGCGGGCCTGCATGTTGGCCGTCTTGTCCTCGGCGCGCTGGATGGCCATGCCGACATCGCCCATCTCCTCGCCGATACCCGACATGGCCTCGCCGATCCGGGTCTGGGCCTCCGCGGCGGTGTACGTCGCCTTGATCGTCTCCTTCCGGGTGCGGAAGGACTCGACCTTGGCCTGGAGCCGCTGCTGGGCGAGGGTCAGCTTCTCCTCCTCGCCCTGGAGCTGGGCGTGCTGGGCCTTCAGGTCGGTGATCTGGCCGTTCAGCGCGGACTTGCGGGTCAGCGCCTCGCGGGCGAGGTCCTCGCGCTCCATCTGGAGCGCCTTCTCGGCCTGCCCCTGGAGCTTCGCCGCCTGCTGCTCGAGCTGGTTGACCTGGAGCTCCACGCGCTTGCGGCTGGTGGCCACGTCGGCCACGCCGCGTCGCACCTTCGAGAGCAGGTCGAGCTGCCGCTGGTAGCTGTAGTCGAGGGTCTCGCGGGGATCCTCTGCACGGTCGAGGGCCTTGTTGGCCTTCGACCGGAAGATCAGGCTGATGCGCTTCGCCATGCTCATGCGCTCACCCTATGCCGCGCGCGCAAGGGTGCGGTAGGCGCAGGTAGGCTGAGCTCACACTCCCCGTCCGCGTCCCGTCCGCGTCGCTAGAAGGCTGTCCGTTGTTCCGTCGCAAGTCCGAAGAGTCCGCCCCCGTCGACGAGCCCACCAAGGTCGGCGGGAAGGGTCGGCCGACGCCGACCCGCAAGGAGGCGGAGGCGGCCGCGAAGGCCCGGGCCAAGGTCCCGCGCACCCGCAAGGAGCAGATGCAGCGGCAGCGTCAGTCGAAGACCCAGTCCTCGAAGGAGGTCCGGGCGGCGATGAAGGCGGGCGACGAGCGCTACCTCCTGGCCCGCGACAAGGGCCCGGTGCGACGCTTCATCCGTGACTACGTCGACAGCCGGTTCTCGTTCGTCGAGCTCATGATCCCGATCCTGATCGTGACCATGATCCTCGGCTACTCCGGCAGCTCGCAGCTCGCCACCATCGGCAACACCCTGCTCTTCGGCATGCTGCTGCTGGTCGTCCTCGACCTGGTGCTGCTGCGCCGCCGGCTGCGCAAGCAGCTCGCCGTCAGGTTCCCGGACGAGCCGCTCAAGGGCACCACCTACTACGCCGTCACCCGGTCGCTGCAGATGAAGTTCATGCGGATGCCCAAGGCGAAGGTCAAGATCGGCCAGGAGCTTCCGGACCACTACCGCTGATCAGTCAGCGGACCGGCGCGGCGACCGCGTCTTGGCGGGGTCGCGCTCGACGACCGGGTCGACCACCTCGTCGATCGCCTTCAGCGTCGCCGGGTCGAGTCGTACACCGGCCGCGGCGACGTTCTCGGTCACCTGCTCCGGGCGGCTGGCGCCGATGATGGCCGAGGAGACGTTGGGGTTCTGCAGCACCCACGCGACCGCGAGCTGGGCCAGGCTGAGCCCCACGCCGTCGGCGATCGGCCGCAGCCGCTGCACCCGGTCGAGCACGTCGTCCTGGAGCCAGCGGCTGATCATGTCCGCGCCGCCCTTGTCGTCGGTGGCCCGGGAGCCCGCCGGCGGCTGCTGGCCGGGCAGGTACTTGCCCGTGAGCGCCCCCTGCGCGATCGGTGACCACACGATCTGCCCGATGCCGAGCTCCTCGCAGGCCGGCACCACCTCGGCCTCGATCACCCGCCACAGCAGGTTGTACTGCGGCTGGTTGGAGACGAGCGGGATCTTCAGCTCGCGGGCCAGCTCGTGGGCGGCCCGGATCTCCTCGGCCCGCCACTCCGAGACCCCGATGTAGAGGGCCTTGCCCTGCCGGACGACGTCGGCGAAGGCCCCCATCGTCTCCTCGAGCGGGGTGTCGTGGTCGTAGCGATGCGCCTGGTAGAGGTCGACGTAGTCGGTGCCGAGCCGTGTCAGCGAGCCGTTGATCGCCTCCATGATGTGCTTGCGCGACAGGCCCTGGTCGTTGTGGGCGCCGGGGCCGGTCGGCCAGAACACCTTGGTGAAGATCTCGAGGCCCTCACGCCGTTCGCCCCGCAGCGCCTTGCCGAGCACCGTCTCCGCCCTGGTGTTGGCGTAGACGTCGGCGGTGTCGAAGGTGGTGATCCCCTCGTCGAGCGCCCGACGGACGCAGGCCAGGGCGGCGTCCTCCTCCACCTGGCTGCCGTGCGTGAGCCAGTTGCCGTACGAGATCTCCGAGACCTTCAGGCCGCTGCTGCCGAGATTGCGAAACTCCATGCACGCGACCCTACTGAGAGGTCCGATCCTCGACCTCACCTGGTCCCGCCCCGCAGTGCGCTCGTCCCCCGCGCCCTGCTGCTCGCCTGATCAGGCGTCGTAGTCGAGGACGACGGTCTCGGTGGTCGGGTGGGACTGGCAGGTGAGCACGTAGCCCCGCTCGAGCTCGTCGGGCTCCAGCGCCCAGTTGGCGTCCATGGCGACCGCTCCCTCGACCAGGCGGGCCCGGCAGGTGCCGCACACGCCGCCCCTGCAGGCGAACGGCAGGTCGGAGCGTACGGCGAGCGCGGCCTCGAGCACGGGCGGCCCGTCCGGCCGCAGGTCGAGCTCGGAGGTGCGCCCGTCGAGGCGGATGGTGACCCGGGCGGCGCCGTCGACTCCTGCGGCCAGGGCCTCGACCGGAGCCCGCGGCACCGGGTCGGCGTGGAACAGCTCGGTGTGGATCGGTCCGCGGGCCCCTGCCGCCTCGATCGCTCCGCGCAGCTCCGTCACCATCTGCTGCGGCCCGCAGAGGAACCACTCGTCGACCTCGGCCGCCGGCGCCACCATCTCGAGGATCCCGGTCAGCCGCTGGGAGTCGAGCCGCCCTGAGAACAGCTCCACGTCCTGCGCCTCCCGCGACAGCACGTGCACGATCTGCACGCGCTCCGGGAAGCGGTCCTTGAGGTCGTGCACCTCGTCGAGGAACATCACCGACCGGTGGGTGCGGTTGGCGTAGATCAGGGTGACCGACGATCCCGGCTCGCCCTCGAGGATCGCACCGAGGATCGACAGCACCGGGGTGATGCCCGACCCCGCCGCGATCGCGACGTAGCTCTTGCGGGCGGTCGGGTCGATCCGGGTGGTGAAGCGCCCCGCCGGCGTGAGCACGTCGAGCTCGTCGCCGACCCGTAGCCGGGAGACGACACCGTCGCTGAACGCGCCACCGGGCAGCCGCTTCACGCCGATCCGCAGGGTGCGCGACGACGGCGGCGTACAGATCGAGAACGAGCGGCGGACGCCGTCGCCGCCCTCGATCGAGAGGTGCTGACCGTGCACGAACGCATAGTCGTCGGCCAGCTCGGGGGGCACCTCGAAGGTGATCGCGACCGCGTCGTCGGTGAGCTCGTCGATCGCCGCGACCCGCAGCGGATGGAGGGTCGCCGACATCAGGCCTCCATCAGAGCGGCTTGAAGTGGTCGAACGGCTCCCGGCACGAGCGGCACACCCACAGCGACTTGCAGGCCGTGGAGCCGAAGTGGCTGGACTCCCGGGTGTCCAGGCTGCCGCACTGCGGGCAGCGCACCGACAGGCTCAGCGGCACCGGTCCGCCGGTCGGCCCCGTCGGGCTCGGCGGCGCGATGCCGTACGCCGACAGCTTGGCCCGCGCCTCGTCGGTCAGCCAGTCGGTGGTCCAGGCGGGCGACAGCACGAACTCCACGCACACGCGTCGGTAGCCGGCCTCGGTGAGCGCGTCGATCAGGTCGGTGCGGATCGTCTCCAAGGCCGGGCAGCCGGAGTAGGTGGGCGTGATCTGCACGTGCACGCGACGCTGGTCGTCCTCGGTGACGTCGCGCAGGATGCCGAGGTCCTCGATGGTCACCACCGGCAGCTCGGGGTCGAGCACCCGGGCCGCGACCGCCCAGGCACGCGACTTCGTCGTCGTCACCATGTGGCCCCCGGGTGCGACCGGGTGAGATGCTGCATCTCGGCGAGCAGGTAGCCGAGGTGCTCGGTGTGGAGACCCTCGCGGCCGCGCGCCACGGCCGGCCGTGCCTGCGGCAGCTCCAGCGTGGCCTCGCCCACGACAGCGG
>JALZCZ010000296.1 GCA_030862825.1 Actinomycetota bacterium
GCATCGTTCAACCGCTCGGCAGCGCCGAGGGCGACATCACTGCGACGGGAGATCTGACGGGAGGTCCTCCATGCCGGGCACGCAGGTCGTGGCCGCGAACGTGAAGAACGAGGTCACGTCGGCAACCTCGCCCTCGTCGAGGCCAAGGGTGTCCGCGAAGGCGTCGGGGTCGTTCTCGTCGGCCTTCTCGAACTTCTCGATGTCAGCGCCGTCCACCTCGGCGAGGAAGTCGACGTAGAGCTCGAAACCGTTGCGCTGGCTCTCGTCAGCCCCCTCGGGCGTGCCCACCTCGGCCAGCTTGTCCGCCAGCTCGTGCGCGGCGTCGGCCTGCTCGTCGGCGGAGCCACCCCCGTCGAGGTCCTCGGTCATCTCGGTGAAGACCTTGCAGAACTCTTCGGTGTTCGCGTTGTCGGGAGCGTCGGCCGCATCGCCACCGCCGTTTCCGCCGCCACCGCCGTTGCCACCGTCGTCCTCACCGCAGGCGGTGAGCGGCAACCCGGCGATCACGATCGCGGCTCCGGTCGCGAGTGCGCGCTTGAGCTTCATCATGTGTTCCTTCCAGTTGTCCCGAGTCGGGAGTCCCAGGCGTCGCCTGGCGCGCGCCGGGATCGGTGGGACCCCTCCCATGTGCTGGCCATTCATTCACGTCGGGTCAGTGACCGCAACGAGACGGGGTGCCGGGAGGCTGAGCAGTCCGGGAAGCCGGGACAGGTAGTCCGCCCGGGAGACCTCCACGACGCCCAGGCTCTCCAGGTGCGGTGTGACCCATTGCACGTCGACCAGGCGGTGCTCGCGGTGCTCGTCGGACAGCAGGTCGACGAGTCCGACCAGCGCCACCTTGGACGCGTCGCGCGCCTGATGGAACATCGACTCCCCCGCGAAGAGGCCACCGATGGCCACCCCGTAGAGACCGCCCTCGAGCCGCCCGTCGCGCCACGACTCCACGGAGTGGACCCAGCCCAGGTCGTGGAGGCGCTGGTACGCCGTACGGATGCGCTCGTCGATCCAGCCGCCCGGCCGCCGCGGATCGGAGCACGCGTCCAGCACCTCGTCGAACGCGGTGTCGACCCGGATCTCGAAGTCGCGCACCGAACGGCGTAACGAGCGTGAGACCACCAACCGGTCCAGCGGCAGCACGCCCCGGCGGGCCGGGCTCCACCAGGCCATCGGGTCCCGCGAGCCGCCGAGCGGCATCGGGAAGACGCCGCTGCGGTACGCCGTCAGCAGGGTGCCGGGCTCGAGGTCGGCGCCCACTCCCACCAGGTCGTCCTCGGGGTCCCACAGGGCCGGGTCGCCGAAGCTCCACCCGGTGCGGGGCGGTTCGACGGGATCACGCACGCAACCGACGGTATAGCCCTAGGCGGACCTCACTACTCTTGCCGCATGGGCGTCACCCAACGCGTCGGCCGGCAGCTGGCACCGAGGATCACCGAGCTCGCGCCCGGCCTGACCTCGCAGTTCGTGCGGCAGGCCCTCGACCGCGCGATCCGCGGCGTGGGTCCGCTCCCGCCCGCGGCCGAGGCGGCGGCGAAGCAGCTCGCCGAGCAGAAGGGTGACGTCGACCGGGCGGTCCACGAGCTGATCGACAACCACGTCCGCTACGCCGGCGCCCAGGGCTTTCTCACCAACCTCGGCGGGCTGGTGACGGCCGCGTTCACGATCCCGACCAACATCACCGGCCTCACCCTCATCCAGTGCCGGATGGTCGCGGGCATCGCCCATCTGCGCGGCTACGACCTCGAAGACCCGCGCGTCCGCAACGCGATCCTGGTCAGCATCCTCGGCGACGACACTGTCAACCAGCTGGTCAAGAAGAAGAAGATCCCCGCCCCGCCGATGGCGCTGGCCACCGCCCCGCGCCACGACGCGCGCCTCGACGCCGTGATCTCCGCCGAGGTGGCCTCCGACCTGATCAGCCGGATCGCCGGCAAGCGGCTCGCGACCACGATCGGGCGTCGGGTGCCCGTGGTCGGCGGGCTGGTCGGAATGGGCGCGGACGGGTTCGTGACCTGGAAGATCGGTCGCTACGCCGACCGCGAGCTCCTGCCCCGCGCCGCCCGGTAGACCCGCAGCAATCCTCGGCCGACCCGGCCGCCCTGCAGTCGACGTACCACCTTTGCCCGCAGCCGGTAGGTCGGCCGCAGGTAGGAGCGCTCCAACGCCCTCTGCGTCTCGGCGAGCTCGCCGCCGAGGCGGGCTTCCTCGCCGCGCAGCCGCGCATTCTCCAGCAGCAGCGCCTTGATGGCATCGACCCCGGCCCTGGCCACCTGCGCCTCGACCGGCCGGTCGGGGTCGGTCCACGAGTCGGCCCGGGCGCCGACCAGGTCCTCGAGGTCGCCCACGACGTCATAGCCGCGCTGCTCGATCTCGGCGATCCAGGCCTCGGTGAGCTCCGCGACCCATGGGTAGAGGTGTGGCGGCAGGCTCAACCGCGGTGACCGGCGGCGCTGCGACAGGGTCTGGTGGGCGAGCAGCTCGCGGACCAGTGGGCGGTAGTCGGCCGGCGGCAGCACCCGGTGGGCGGCGACGTTGATCCGTCGGAGCAGCGCCGTCTCCGGCACCCCCAGCGACGGGTTCTGCCGCTCCACCTCGAGGTCCAGGTCGAGACCGTCGAGCCCGAACGCCTGGCTGAACCGCTTCCAGAGCAGCTCGGGCGCACCACCGGGCGGCGGCACGGTGACCAGGTGGATGCGCTCGGGCGGCAGGTCGTGGCCCCAGCGGTCGAGAATGTCGGGGATCTCCTGGACGCCCCAGAACCAGCTGCCGATTCGGGTGGTGCGCGACGGGTCCTGGATCTGGTCGAGGAACGCGGCGTACGTCAGCTGGCTGCGGTGCTTGATGTTCTCCTGCCACTCGGCCGGGATCTGCCGGGCCAGGTCGCGCACCGAGAGGATGACGTGGATCTCGGCGGCGTCGTCGTGGCCGAGCGAGGCCAGCGCCCGGCCGACCTGCGTCCGGGACGCGGTGGCCAGGATCTCGTGGCTGATGATCGAGGTGCCGTCGTGGGCACGTACCTCTGCCGCGAGCTCGTCCCAGGCGCCGATCGCCTCGGCCTCGAGCCCACCCCACGGCAGGCACATCAGGTCGAGGGCCGCCAGGAAGTGGGCGTCGAAGCGGCGCGCGGGGTAGTTGATGCCGGCGGCGGAGAGCTGTCCGACGTTGTGGAACAGCACCTCCTGGAGGTACGAGGTGCCGGTCTTGGGGGTGCCGACGTGCAGCAGCACGCGCCGCGTCATCGCACTCCTACTCTCCTCTCCGGATCCGGGCCGCCGGCTCGACCAACAGGCGCAGGGCCAGGGCCAGCACCCGGTCGTCGTCCGGTGCCACCGACCCCGACTCGGGAGGAGGCACCAGGGCGTCCGGGTCGCCATGGACAGCGTATCCAGCCGAGAGCAGCGCATCACGCATCCGGACCGCCCGCCGCTGCACCCATCCGAGGTGCTCGGGCGGCACCGTCAGGGGCAGGCCGGGCGCATCGCGCAGCCGCGGGCCGAGGCCATCACGCAACAGGCCGGCCCGCTCGGCGGGCTGCACCAGCAGTCCCAGCGCCGCGCCCACCCGGCGGGCCAGGCCGACCGCATCGGCGGAGTACGCCGGCGCGGTCGGCAGGGCCCGACGGATGCCGACCAGCCGCGGCAGCACGGTCGGGTCGAGCACGATCTCCACGCGGTCGGAGCCGACCCGATGGCTCCAGGTCTCGGCGCTCCGCACCAGGTCGGCGCGCACGGGGACCCGTGGGCTGCCCACGAACGAGCGCAGCCACTCGGTCCAGCCGGGCCCGCCCTCCGCGAACGAACGCGCGGTCCAGGCGTCGGCAAGCATCGTGGCCAGGTCGGTGCCGAGCACGTAGACAGTCGAGCCACGGCCGCCCGGCGGCCTCCCCCGACGCACCAGCTCGTCACGGATCGGGTCGGCCAGCCACGGGTCGCCGACCAGCCGGTAGCGGCGGCGCCACGGCCGGGGCAGGCCGGCGCCGTGCCGGGTCGGCGTCCCGAGGGCGACGACGTCCTCGGCGATCAGGCCGGTGGCGACCCGGGTCAGCTCGGCGCAGGGAAGGTCGGTCGGCTCGATCGGCCGGGGGCCGAACGCACTCTCCTCGGAGGCGCCGACCAGCTGGAGGTCCGGGATCCCGCGGCCCGGGGCGCTGGCCGCCAGCACCCGCTGGGCCAGCTCGGCCGAGGGGCGGCCGGCGAGGTTGAGCCGGCGCAGCAGCTCGAGCTGCTGGGCGCCGGGCAGGTAGCGGCCGTCCGTCTCCGCGGCACCGGTCGCGGCCGCCCGCCAGTCGCGCCAGGTCGTCGTACCCCCGTCGCGGAGGTGGGCGACCCAGCCCCAGGCCAGCCGCTCACCGGTCTCGCTCACGGGTGCCTCACTGCTGGCGGCGGCGGGCCGTCTGCCGGCGGACCTTGGCGATCAGCTGCTGGTCGGGGTCCGGTCGGCGGGCGGCCTCGCGGGTCATCGCCGACAGGGCGTCGAGCGCCACCTTGAGCTGCCGCTTGGTGGAGACGCGGTCGGGGTCGACGTACGTCTCGTCGGGCCGGAGCGGGAGCGGCCGCAGGTCGTCGATGTCGCCGACCACGTGCACGCCGCTGCCCTTGAGCCACTCGACCCAGCTCTCGGTCTCCATCTCCGCCCAGGGGTACATCCGGGCGGGCAGGCGGACCGGGGTCGACCGCCCCTGCACCAGGGCGTTCTGGGCCAGCATCTGGCGGATCAGCTCGTCGAAGGACGCCTCCCGGCGGGTGGCACGCTTCATCCGACGGTTGAGCTTGCGGATCACCTGCGTCTCGGCGACGCCCAGCGACTGGTTGAGCCTGGTGCTCTCCCGCGGCGCCCAGCTCGGGTCGATGCCGACCACGTGGCAGAAACGCATCCACAGCACGTCCTCGCCCGCACCGCTCGGGGGCACCGTGACCACGTGCACCCGCTCGGGCGGGAGGCCCGCGCCCCAGGCGTTCAGCACCGAAGGGAGGTCGAGGGCGCGGTAGAACCACGGCTTCCCGTGCTCGAGCCGGTTGAGGTAGCGCCGGTAGCTCCACCTGCGGCCCTGCTTCACGCTCTCCTGCCACGACGCTGGGATCTGCCGGGCCAGGTCGCGGGCGGTGTAGACGACGTGCAGCTCGCTGCCCTCGAGGTCGCGCTTGGCCCGGGCGATCACCTCCGCCGGCGCGGGCGCGAGGATCTCGTGGCTGATCAGCACCGCACCGCTCTTGCGGCGTACGCGGCGGACCAGCGCCTCCCAGCTGCCCTCGGCGTGCCCCGGCGGACCTCCCCAGTCCTGGTCGAGCAGGTCGAGCGCGGCGCGGAAGTGGAAGAGGCTCGGGCTCACCAGCGGCGAACGGGTCGGGAAGTGGATCCCGTTGTCGGCCAGCGACCTGGCGTTGAGGGTCAGCCGGTCCTGGAGGTACGTCGTCCCGGTCTTCGGGGCTCCGACGTGAAGGAAGACGCGGCGGGTCACTCTGGTGATTGTGCCAGGGGTGGACGTCGAGCCTCGGGGTGGCCGCTTCCGTCCAACTGCGCGATGAGGCACCGATTTCACGTGCGAACCGGTGCCTCAGCGAACAACGGAGCTGCTACGCCCGCCCGAGGACGTTCCGGACCAGGTCAGCCCTGAGCCAGGGCGCGCACCACGGCCGACGGGCTCGGCCGGCCGAGGTGGCCGGCCATCCAGATGCTGGTCTCGACCAGCGCGGGAAGGTCGACGCCGTGCTCGATGCCGAGACCGGTGAGCAGCCATACCAGGTCCTCGGTGGCGAGGTTGCCCGTGGCGCTCTTGGCATAGGGGCAGCCGCCGAGGCCACCGGCGCTGGCGTCGAACGTGGTGATGCCGGACTGCAGCGCCGAGTAGGTGTTGGCGAGGGCCTGGCCGTAGGTGTCGTGGAAGTGCATCGCCAGCTGGTCGGTGGTCATGCCGGCCTCGACGAACCCCTCGATCACGCGGGTCACGTGTCCAGCCGTGCCGACGCCGATCGTGTCGCCGAGGCTGAGCTGGCTGGCCCCGAGGTCGAAGAGCCGCGTGCCGACCTCGACCACCTGCTCGACCGGCACCTCGCCCTCCCACGGGTCGCCGAAGCACATCGAGACGTAGGCGCGCACGTCGAGCCCGTGCTCGCGGGCCCGCGCGACCGTGGGCTCGAACATCGCGAACTGCTCGTCGAGGCTGCGGTTCAGGTTCTTCTGCGCGAACGTCTCGGTGGCCGAGCCGAAGATCGCGATGTGGCGGCAGCCGAGCTCGAGGGCGCGGTCCAGGCCCCGGTCGTTGGGCACCAGGACGGGCAGGTCCGGCATCCGCAGCTCGGTCAGCAGGTCCTCCGCGTCGGCCAGCTGCGGCACCCATCTCGGGTGCACGAAGCTGGTCGCCTCGACGACCGGGAGCCCGGCGCCGAGCAGGCGGCGTACGAACTCCGCCTTGACGTCTGTCGGCACCATGGCCTTCTCGTTCTGCAGGCCGTCGCGCGGCCCGACCTCGTAGATCGTGACCTTCGGCGGGAGACTCACGTGTCTTCTCCGGTTCCTGAGGAGGCGGGAGACGAGCCGTCTCCTAGGGCAGCCTCCCCGTGTACGACGAACAGCGTCGCGCCCATCGCCACCTGCCGGCCGACGATCGCGCCCACCTGGTCGACGACGCCGGCGAACGGCGCCTTCAACGCGAGCTCCATCTTCATCGCCTCGAGCACGCCGAGCACCTGCCCCTCCTCGACGGTCGCACCGACCTCCACGCGTACGTCGAGCACGGTGCCGGGCATCGGCGCGCTGACCGTGCCGTCGCTGGCCGCGGCACCGTCGGACAGCAGGTCGGCACGGGTGAGGACGTGGCGCTGGCCCAGGTAGGACACCTCGACGATGTGCGGCTGCACGTTGACCACCGCACGCACCCGGTGGCCGTCGACGACCGCCTCGAGCACGTGGTTGTCGGCGCTGATCTGGCGGAACGGCACGCCGTCGACGGTGCCGCCCGCGCGGTCGACGACGACCAGCCGGTCGAGCTCGACCAGGGTGGGTGCGGGCGGCCCAGCCAGCCGGAAGCCGTCGGCCTGGAACGGGTGGCCGGAGTCCGCGGCCGCGATCATCGCGGAGATCCAGGCGGCCAGGGCTCGCGGCAGCTCGTCGTCCGGCGCCGGGACCTCCGCGGTGTCGAGCCAGGCCGTGTCGATCGTGGCGTCGCGGAACTCGTCGCTCGCCACCAGCGCCCGCAGGAACCCGGCGTTGGTGGTGAGGCCGAGCACCGCCGTCTCGTCCAGGGCGTCGACCAGCGCCCGCCGCGCCGACTCGCGGTCAGGGCCGTGCACGATCACCTTGCCGAGCATCGGGTCGTACGCCGTGCTCACGACCTGGCGGCTCTCGAGCGCGTGGTCGACCCGGGCCGGCGGGCCGGGCCAGCGCACGATCGAGGTGGTGCCGGCCTGCGGCAGGAACCCGCCGAAGGAGTCCTCGGCGTAGACCCGCGCCTCGATCGCGTGGCCGGTCAGGGTGACCTCGTGCTGCGAGACCGGCAGCTGGTCCCCCGCCGCGACCAGCAGCTGCAGCTCGACCAGGTCGAGGCCCGTCACCAGCTCGGTGACGGGGTGTTCCACCTGGAGCCGGGTGTTCATCTCCAGGAAGTAGGCCTCGCCGGTGGCGGTGTCGAGCAGGAACTCGACCGTGCCGGCGTTCACGTAGCCCACCTGCTTCGCCAGCGCGACCGACGACTCCGTCACCAGGCGGCGTACGTCGTCGGTGATCGTGGGCGCGGGCGCCTCCTCCAGGACCTTCTGGTGCCGGCGCTGGGTGGAGCAGTCGCGCTCGAAGAGGTGCAGCACGGTGCCGTGGGTGTCGGCCATCACCTGCACCTCGATGTGCCGGCCGCTCTCGACGTACTTCTCCACCAGCATCGTGTCGTCGCCGAACGCAGCCAGCGCCTCGCGCCTCGCCGACGCGAGCGCCTCGTCGTAGTCCCCGGCTGAGCGGACGATGCGCATCCCCTTGCCGCCGCCACCGGCGGCCGCCTTGACCAGCACGGGGTAGCCGGCATCGTCACCGCGCGGCACGACCGGTACGCCGGCGGCGAGGGCGATCTCGCGGGCAGCGTCCTTGCGGCCCATCTGCTCCATCACCTCGGCCGACGGCCCGACGAAGACGAGCCCGGCATCCGCGACGGCACGGGCGAACTCGGCGCGCTCGGAGAGGAAGCCGTAGCCCGGATGCACCGCCTCGGCGCCGGCGGCCACCGCGGCCGCCACCACGCCGTCGATGTCGAGGTAGCTCTCGATCCGCACCGCCTCGTCGGCGGCGTGGACGTGCGGCGCCCGGGCGTCGAGGTCGGTGAAGACGGCGATGGTGCGGACGCCGATCCGGCGGCAGGTACGCATCACGCGGAGGGCGATCTCGCCACGGTTGGCGACAAGGACGGAGGTCAGCATCGGGGTCACATCCGGAAGATGCCGTAGGAGGGAGCCGGGATCGGGGCGTTCGCCGCGGCGGCCAGGCCCATGCCCAGCACCCGGCGTGTCTCGGCGGGGTCGATGACGCCGTCGTCCCAGAGCCGGGCGGTGGAGTAGTAGGGCGAGCCCTGGGACTCGTACTGCTCGCGGATGGCCGCCTTGAAATCCTCGGTGTCCTCGCGATCGGGTCCGCGGACCTCCGACAGCACCGAGGCGGCCTGCTCGCCGCCCATCACCGAGATCCGCGCGTTCGGCCACATCCAGAGGAACCGCGGGTCGTACGCCCGGCCGCACATGCCGTAGTTGCCGGCCCCGAACGAGCCACCGATCACGACCGTGAACTTCGGGACCACCGAGCACGCGACGGCCGTGACCAGCTTGGCACCGTCGCGCGCGATGCCGCGGCTCTCGTACTCCCGGCCGACCATGAACCCGGTGATGTTCTGCAGGAAGACCAGCGGCACTCCGCGCTGGTTGCACAGCTCGATGAAATGCGCGCCCTTCAGCGCCGACTCGCTGAAGAGGATCCCGTTGTTGGCGACGATCCCGACCGGGTGGCCCCAGATCCGGGCGAAGCCGGTCACCAGGGTCTCGCCGTAGAGCTGCTTGAACTCGTGGAAGCGGCTGCCGTCCACCACGCGTCGGATCACCTCGCGCACGTCGTACGGCGTGCGGGTGTCGGCCGGCACCACGTCGTACAGGGTGGCGGGATCCTCGACCGGCTCCTCGATCTCGTGGAGCTCGTACGGCGCGGGGCGCGGTCGCTCGAAGGTGTCCACGACCGACCGCACGATCGCCAGCGCGTGGGCGTCGTCCTCGGCCAGGTGGTCGACCACGCCGGAGGTGCGGGCGTGCACGTCGCCGCCACCGAGCTCCTCGGCGGTGACCACCTCGCCGGTGGCCGCCTTCACCAGTGGCGGGCCGCCGAGGAAGATCGTGCCCTGGTTGCGGACGATCACGGTCTCGTCCGACATCGCCGGCACGTAGGCGCCACCGGCCGTGCACGAGCCCATCACCGAGGCGACCTGCGGGATGCCGCGCGCGGAGAGGTTGGCCTGGTTGAAGAAGATCCGGCCGAAGTGCTCCCGGTCCGGGAACACCTCGTCCTGCATCGGCAGGAACGCCCCGCCGGAGTCGACCAGGTAGATGCACGGCAGGTGGTTGTCGGACGCGACCGCCTGCGCGCGCAGGTGCTTCTTGACGGTGATCGGGTAGTAGGTGCCGCCCTTGACCGTGGCGTCGTTGGCCACGACCACGCACTCGCGGCCGCTCACCCGGCCGATGCCGGTGACCACGCCGGCGGACGGTACGGCGTCGTCGTACATCCCGGTCGCGGCGAGCGCGCTGAGCTCCAGGAACGGGCTGCCCGGGTCGAGCAGCCGGTCGACCCGGTCGCGGACGAGCAGCTTGCCGCGGTCGGTGTGCTTCTTCCGCGCCGACTCGCTGCCGCCCTGCCGAGCCGCTCCCAGTCGGTCGCGGAGCTCGGCCACGAGGTCCTTCAGTTCACCCTGCACCCGGTCAGGTTAGCGATCGTTAACCAGATCGTCCATGTCGACGACCTGGCCGGTCGTCGCTCCGTAGCCGCGGTCGATCGCGGTCACCAGCTGCGTCAGCGCCGCATCCCGTGCTGCCGGGTCGGATCCGCGCAGCGGACCGTCGATGTGCAGCACCGCGAACCCGTGCACGGCCGACCAGCAGCTGATCTCGGCGTCGCGCCGTCGCTCGGGCGCCAGCCAGCCCACCTCGACCAGGTCGTCGAGGCAGTCGAACAGCATCTGCAGCGGGTCCGGCGTCTGGTCCTCGTCGCGCCCGGGCACGGCCGGGTAGGCGACGAAGACGACCCGGAACAGCCCGGGCTCCGCGAGGGCGAAGTCCACGTAGCCACGGCCCAGCTCGGCCAGCCGCCGGCGGGCCCGGCGTACGGGCTCGGTCGTGGCCACCGTGTCGAGGCGCTCCTGGGAGGCGCGCACCAGCTCCGCGAGGCCGTAG
>JALZCZ010000305.1 GCA_030862825.1 Actinomycetota bacterium
GACCCAGCAGCCCACGGACGACGCCACCCCGACCGACCCGGCCCCCACCCGGTCGCCCGACGAGCCGACCGACGAGCCGACCGACGAGCCGACCGACACGCCGACGACCGAGACCACTCAGCCGACCGAGCCGACCGAGCCGACCGACACGCCGGCGTCGGAGACCACCGCGCCGACGGAGCCCACGGACCCGGCCACGACCGAGCCCACTCCACCGATCGACACCCCGGGCGAAACCGCTCCGGCCGAGGAGACGACACCATGATCCCCACAGTGAGGAACAGAGCCGGATGAGCAACACGCAACCGACCGTGGTCGGGGGCCGCTACGAGCTCGGCGAGCTGCTGGGCCGCGGTGGCATGGCCGAGGTGCGCAAGGGCACCGACACCCGGCTCGGCCGGGTGGTCGCCGTCAAGCGGCTCCGCACGGACCTGGCCAGCGACGCGACCTTCCAGGCCAGGTTCCGCCGCGAAGCTCAGTCGTCGGCGTCCCTCAACCACCCCACGATCGTCGCCGTCTACGACACCGGCGAGGAGCCGTCCAGCGACGGGTCGGGCGTGGCCCAGCCCTACATCGTGATGGAGTACGTCGCCGGCCGCACGCTGCGCGACATCCTCCGAGAAGGTCGCAAGATCCTGCCCGAGCGCGCCCTGGAGATCACCAGCGGCGTGCTCTCCGCGCTCGACTACAGCCACCGGGCCGGCATCATCCACCGCGACATCAAGCCCGGCAACGTCATGCTCACGCCCACCGGCGACGTGAAGGTGATGGACTTCGGCATCGCCCGCGCGATCAGCGACGCCCAGTCCACGATGACCCAGACCGCGGCCGTGGTCGGCACCGCGCAGTACCTGTCGCCGGAGCAGGCGCGCGGCGAGACCGTCGACTCACGCTCCGACGTCTACTCCGCCGGCTGCCTGCTCTACGAGCTGCTGACCGGTCGGCCGCCGTTCGTGGGCGACAGCCCCGTTGCCGTCGCCTACCAGCATGTGCGGGAGCCGGTCACGCCGCCGTCGGACCACGACACGGACCTGCCGCCCGAGGTCGACGCCATCGTGATGAAGGCGCTGATGAAGCGGCTCGAGGACCGCTACCAGTCCGCCGCGGCGATGCGCAGCGACATCGAGCGCTATCTGGCCGGTCGCCCCGTTGAGGCCGCGATCGCGCCACCGGCACCCGACCCGGCGGCCACCGCCGTGGTACCAGCGGTGGGCGGCCCGGTCGCCCCGACCGCGGTGACCCCGCGTCCCCTGCCCGAGGACGAGTACGAGGAGCCGCCGCGCAGCCGAGCCTGGCTGTGGGCGCTGCTGGCGCTGCTCGTGGTCGCGCTCATCGCCGCGGCGGCCTTCCTCTGGCCGCGGCTGTTCGAGTCGGCGCCCGACCAGGTGCAGGTGCCGGACACCGTGGGCATGAAGGAGGCCAAGGCCCGCGACCTGATCGGCGACGCCGGGCTGACAGTCGGGCCGATCGAGACCCGCCCGGACGAGGAGGTCAGGGCCGGGCTGGTGATCGAGCAGGACCCGAGCGCCGCCGAGTTCGTCGACCCCGACACGGAGGTCACGCTGGTGATCTCGGAGGGCAAACCCGAGGTGGCGGTGCCGCCGGTGGTCGGCGAGCAACGCGGCGATGCCGCCAACACCCTGCGAAACGCGGGTTTCCAGGTCGCCTTCGAGGAGGAGGAGTCCGACGAGGACCGCGGTCGGGTGCTGCGCACCGACCCGGAGGTCGGCGTGCTCGCTCCCGCCGGGTCGATGGTGACGATCTTCTGGTCGGACGGCAAGGAGAGGGTGCCGGCCGTGGTCGGCCGTCAGCAGGACGAGGCGGAGGGGCTGATCCGGGAGGCGGGGTTCACGCCGGTCGTGGTCGAGTCCGACAACACCACGGAGCCGGCCGGCACCGTGATCCAGCAGATCCCCGAGGCCGGGTCGGAGCTCGCGGAGGGACAGCAGGTGACGATCGTGGTCTCCACGTTCGTGGAGCCCACCGAGACACCCGACCCGACCGACGAGCCGACCGACGAGCCCACCGAGCCCACCGATCCCTCCGAGACGCCCGAGTTCCCGCCCGTGGATCAGCGAAGGGGTTCGGCGTAGCTCAGGTCCAGGAGACCGTCGTACGCCGGCGCCTCGATCCGGTCCTCCGTGTCGAGGCTCCAGCCCACCGCGATGCTGGGGTTGTCGGCGTCGTTGCGGTAGGCCGAGACGTCCTCGTCGCTCTCGATCGCCGTTTGGATCGCGGCCGGGGAGCCGATCGCCTCGACGACGTAGGGCTGGGGATAGGGCACGCCCTGGATGAGCACGGCGTTGCCCTCGCACTTGATGCCGGTGGTCGACACGATCCGTTGGCCCTGGAGGGTCATCGCCTCGGCGCCCCCCTGCCACATCGCGTTGACCACGGCCTGGAGGTCCTGCTGGTGCACGATCAGCCGGTTGGGGTCGATCTCGTCCTGGTCGAGGACCTTGTCGGCCACGTCCTCCGGGGCGTCGGACAAGGTGACCGTCACGCCGGGGCCGGCCACGGGCTCGAGGCCGGCGGGTCCGCTGATCCGGTCGAGCTCGCGCTCCAGCCGCCGGACCGACTGGTCGTCGACGGAGCCGGTGAGCTCCTCCACCTCGGCGTTGAGCTCGGCCAGCTCGGCCGTCAGGTCGTCGTACTGGTCTCGCTCGGCCTGGGCCAGCGAGGCCAGGTCCGCGTAGCGGCCGGGCCGGAGGTCGGTGCCTTCGCTGTTGTCGTAGCTGATCGCGAAGAGCGCACCACTGAGCAGGACCACGAGCGGCGTGCCGATCCGCCAGGCGCCGCGCCGCCGGGGCGGAGCGCCTGGGGCTCCCGCGTGCTCGTGCGTCATGCCGACTAAGGTAGCCCGCGTCCTGTGACCTGCCCCCACCGTGATCGATGGAGCAACCCGTGCCCGAGTCCAAGCCCAACAAGCAGTTCGCCGATCCCACCGCTGGACCGGTGCTCAGTGCGCGCTTCCTCGTGGCCCTGGTCCTGGTGGCGCTGGGCATCGCCTGGATCCTCTACTACTACCTCGTGGTCCGGGTCGACCCCACCGCGCTCGAGCCGGCCGAGCCCGGCGGCCCGAAGTTCATGGACGACCTGGGCGAGTGGAACTACCTGATCGGCTTCGGCCTGTTCTTCCTCGGCCTGATGGCCTCCGCCCACCCCAAGACTCCGCTCGGCCGCGGCCGCGGCGTCGTGGTCGGGATGCTCGGCTGCTTCATCCTCGGCCTGATCTGGATCTGCACGTTCTACGTGATCAGCGACGACGTCTCCAGGGTCGCGATCTTCAACGACCTCGGCCAGAAGAACCTGATCGTCGGCATCGCCTTCATGGCGGTCGGCTTCACCTTCGCCACTCGCTGGGAGTGAGCTCCCGAACTACACGCGTGTAGTTCTCCACAGGTCTTTCCACACCTGTGCACTTGGCGGTCAGACCAGTGCGGCCGACCGCACTCCGACGGCGACGGCGATCACGACCGTCGTCAGGACAAGGGCGGAGACCTGGACCGCAGCACGATGCCGGCGGGGCGCATGAACGAGGGCGGCGGCAACGGCGGCGCCGCCGATGAAGCCGCCCAGATGGCCCTGCCAGGAGATGTTGGGGATGGCGAACGTGAGGAAGACGTTGATGCCGATGAGTACCAACAGCTGCCGAACGTCTCCACCCACCTTCAGGGCAAGCACCAGCACGGCAGCGAAGAGTCCGTAGATCGCACCCGAGGCGCCGACGGTCCCCTGGAACTCCGGAGCGGCCCACATCACCACCGCCGAACCAGCCAGCAGCGACAGCATGTAGAGGGCCAGGAAGCGGGCGCGGCCCAGCGCCACCTCGAGCTGTGGACCGATCACCCACAGTGCGAACATGTTGAACCCGATATGCAGGATGCTCACGTGGGTGAAGCCCACGGTGACCAGCTGCCAGTAGGCACCATCCGCGACTCCCGGAAACCAGGTTCCGCCGCCGGCGCACTCCGACCGACTCAGATAACCGCCCTCGCCGACGACACACAGTCCATTCGGCCGCAGTGCGAGCAGCTCGACGAGCCGGCTGTTGCTGCCACCGGTGACCGTCACCGCGAACCACACGGCCACGTTCATCGCGATCAGTACGCCAGAGGTCAGCGAGGCGTCGGTCGGGCGCAGCCCGCCGTACGCCGTCCGTCCGGAGCGCGTGGTCTTGCGGCCCTCGGCGACGCAGGTGGGGCACTGGAAGCCCACCGACGCGTCGATCATGCAGTCCGGGCAGATCGGTCGCCCGCACCGCTGGCACCGGATGTGCGTCTCCCGTCCGGGGTGCCGGTAACAGGTCGGCACCCCGGTCTCGGGCTGGATCTGCTCGCTCAGCCGACGACCTCGACGGTCTCGATCACGATCGGCTCCACCGGGCGGTCCATGGCGCCGGTGGGCACGGCCGCGATGGCGTCGACGACGTCGCGGCTGGCCTGGTCGGCGACCTCGCCGAAGATGGTGTGCTTGCGGTTCAGCCACGGAGTAGCGCCGACGGTGATGAAGAACTGGGAACCGTTGGTGCCGGCGCCGGCGTTGGCCATCGCCAGCAGGTAGGGCTTGTCGAAGACCAGCTCGGGGTGGATCTCGTCCTTGAACGTGTAGCCCGGACCGCCCGTGCCGGTGCCGAGCGGGCAGCCGCCCTGGAGCATGAAGCCGGCGATCACGCGGTGGAAGGTGAGGCCGTCGTAGAAGGGCCCGGTCCGGCCGTTGCCGGCGTCGTAGTCCTTCTCGCCCTTGGCGAGGCCGGTGAAGTTGGCCACCGTCTCCGGTGCGTGGTTGGGAAACAGGGTCAGGGTGATGTCGCCCTTGTTGGTCTTCAAGATGGCCTGCTGGTCAGCCATGGCCTGCCCTTCTACTGGGTACCGGTGGTCTGGATCGCTCGAGCACGATCCTTGCACGCGCCCACGCACCGCGGGGTGGCCGGGTTTGTCGCAACGTGGTGGGATGGAACGGAACGCACACCAGACTCAGAACCAGTAGGAAGG
>JALZCZ010000313.1 GCA_030862825.1 Actinomycetota bacterium
TCTTCCGTCCGTCTGGGCTCTCGTAGATCACCTCGACGCCGTCGGCGGTGTTGTTGTACTCGAGGATCGTCGCGTTGTACTTGAAGTTGCGGGCACCGATGGCGTCGGCGAAGGCGTAGGCGATCCGGTCCATGCCGCCGACGGGCTGGTACATCATCATCGCCTGGTCGAAGCCGAACTCGAACGAGAAGTAGTTGCCCATGCCGGATGCGAAAACGTCCGACATCGCGGCCGGTGGGATCGGCGTACCGGCCTCGAGACCGGCGGCCGGCTCCGGGTCGTAGCCGCGCCGGCCGCTGCCGGTGTACTTGAAGCTGGCCGCCGGGTCGCCCTCGACCTTGGGGCCGATCGCGCCGAAGCTGCGCAGGTAGGCGATCAGCCGCTCCTTGTCGGCCCGGGTGAGGTAGGAGTCCAGCGCGCCCTGGTCGGCGGCCTTGGCGAGCAGCTCGGAGGTGTAGCCGTGGTAGTCCGCCTTCGCTGCGCGGTGCCTCGTCGGCACCCCCTTGAGCGCACCGGCCACGCTCGTGCCCTCGCGATAGAGAAGGGCGTCGGCGTTCTGGTTGGTGAACACCTCGATCGGTACGCCGAGCTCCTTGCAGTAGTCCAGCGTCACGTGCGTCTGCGGGATCCGGGCCGGTCCGGCGTTCATGTACTCGCCCTTGGAGAACTTCGCGACCTGGCTCCGGCCCTTGAGGTCGGTGAAGCTGGTGCCCCCACGAACGGTCCAGTTGCGGCCGCCTGGGCGGTCCCGGCCCTCGAGCACGGTGACCCTGTAGCCGCCCTTGAGCAGCTCGTACGCCGCCGTCATCCCGGCGATCCCACCACCCAGGATCACGACGGACTTGCCGCCGACCCGACTCAGGTCGCCCTGCTTGAGAGGAGTGAACGGCGGGGTGTCGACCGCGTGGGCGGTCGTCAGGCCGAGTGCGCCCATGCTGTGCAGCATGACGCCCGCACCTCCGACGACTCCGACCTGGCGGAGGAAGGCGCGACGGGTCTGGCTCATAGAAGCCTCCGAGAATTCGAGAATGAGATGCCGGAAAACTAGGGAGCCGGCATTACAGGCAGCGCACACCGCCGCGTCGGTCACGTCACGTACCGAGAGGTAGGAGTCGGCCAGGTAAATCCGGCCATGTCTGGCACGTCCGGGCCTCCCGGGACCACCTCTCTTCCCTCTACGAGACGAACGATCATCTCTTCCAGAATGCGGAGGAAAGAAGCGCGGCGGATTCGGCTGACGCAGCGGCGGCGGCGTCGTACGGTGACATGTGGCCGTGTCCAGGGTGGGTGCACCGGCACCACAGCAGGAGGTTCGATTCTCGCGCGCGCCCGACGGCACCCGACTGGCCTGGGCGCGGCACGGCTCCGGTCCTCCCCTGGTGATCGCCGCGTGCTGGCTGAGCCATCTGCAGTACGACTGGGAGAGCCCGGTCTGGCGGCACTTCCTGGACGGGCTCGGCGACATCGCGACGGTGGTGCGGTACGACGAGCGCGGCTACGGGCTGTCCGACTGGGACGTCGACGACTTCTCGCTCGAGAGCCGCGTGGCCGACCTGGAGACGATCGTCGACGACGCTGGCCTCGATCGGTTCGCGCTGATGGGGATGTCGCAGGGCGGCCCGGTCGCCATCGAGTACGCCCACCGCCACCCCGAGCGGGTGGCCAAGCTGGTCTTCTACGGCGCGCACGCGACCATCCGCGCCGAGGACGAGGAGGAGGCCGACCTCGACGAGACGTATCGGCAGATGATCCGGGTCGGCTGGGAACGTCCCGAGAGCACGTTCCGGCGGGTGTTCACCACGACCCTGATCCCCTCGGCCACCGAGGAGCAGAAGCGCTGGGTCGACGAGCTGTTGCGGATGTCGACGTCGGCGGTCAACGCGGTGGCCGCGCGCCGCGAGCGCGAGCTGGTCGACGTCACCGACCGCCTGCCCGGGCTCTTCGTGCCGACCCTGGTGCTGCACTCGAACAACGACCGGATGATGCCGCGCGAGCGCGGCATCGCGATCGCCTCCGCGATCCCGCATGCCCGGCTGGTGCTGCTGGAGAGCGAGAACCACATCGTGCTGGCCGACGAGCCGGCCTGGCAGGCGTTCCTGGACGAGCTGACCTCGTTCGTGGCGCCGGAGCCGCACGAGCATCCGGTGCCGGTGCTCTCCCCTCGCGAACGACAGATCGTGCTGCTCGCTGCCGAGGGCCTGGACAACACCGCGATCGCGGTCCGGCTGACGCTCAGCGTCCGCACCGTCGAGCGGCACCTGCAGAACGTCTACCTCAAGCTCGGCGTGTCCGGGCCCTCCGGCCGGGCCGCCGCGGTGGCCCGGGTGCTCGGCACCTGACTACGCGTACGCCGCCAACGATGGCTCCACCGGGCCGCTCGAGCTGCGCGTCAGCGCGGACGCGGAGCGCCACCAGGGAGTTCTAGCGTCGGCGGCATGACCGCACTCGACGAATCCATCCGCACCTTCACCGCAGACCCAGCCGCCGGCCGTGGCCGGCCCACCGTGACCGCCACTCTCTCCAACGGGCACGCGCGCGTGTCCGCTGGCCCGTTCAACTGGGAGGCCGACCTCCCCGCCGCCGTGGGCGGCGGCAACCTGGCTCCCAGCCCGACGGCGTACCTGCTCGGCGCCCTCGGCGCGTGCGCGGTCGCGTTCGTGAACGACACCCTCGCGCCCCAGTTCGACGTCGAGATCAGCGGGATCACCGCCACCGTCAGCTGCGGCTCCGACCTCGGCGGGCTCCTCGGCCTGCCCGGCACCGATCCCCGGCTCAGCGACGTCACCCTCGACGTGGTCGTCGACTCCCCCAGCCCACGCGACCGGGTCGCCGAGGTCGAGCGCGCCTGGCGCGAGCGCTGCCCGATCTACCTGGCGCTGCTCGAGCCCACCGACGTCAAGCTCACCTTCAACTGAGAGGAATCGTCATGACCAGATCACTGATCGCCCTCGGAGCCGGCGTCCTCGCCTCGGTCGTCCTCGCGGGTCCAGCCGCGGCAGACCCGCCCGTCAACACCGATGGCACCGGCCACGTGCACCACGTGATGCTGGGCAACGGAGAGTGCCTGCAGCTGGATTCGGTCAGCTGGGACGCCGTGGCTCGCGGCCTGCACCGGGGCGCCAACGCCTCGACCAGCGCACACGGCCCTTGGCACAACCCCTGCCCGTGACCCCACTCCCTATGACGAAGCGCACCCGAGGCGTCAGTCGTCGGGCATGGAGCGACGGTCGCCGACCGGGCCGTCGGCACGTGGGAACGCGAGCGACCCGGCGCGGACCCACCACTCCATCACGTCGTAGGTGAGCCGTCCTGCCATCACGGACGGGTCGCCGTCCGACAGCCGTGCGGCCTCGGCAGGGTCGCAGGCGAAGATCGACATCCCGCGGTACGACGGGTCGCTCTGCTCGTCGAACGGCCCGTTCACGACCACCACGCCCTGGCGCCCCAGCTCGGCGCGATAGGCGAGGTGCCGTGCCTGGAGCGCCTCGAGCTCCTCCTCCGACAGCTCCGGCGCATCGGCCGGTCGCCGCAGGACCACGACCGTGTAGACGTCGAACGCGTCGGGGATATGGGGGTTGCGCGACATCGACCTGTCCCTACGCGGCCGTCTCGTGCGGGCACACAAAAGGAAGAGCGGAGCGTCCACGCCCTTCCACTCTCAACGTATAGCGCATGGGGGGTCTTGCGGCAAGACCCCCGTCGTACCGCAGAATCACCGGCCCAGACCAAGGGCGGACGGGAACGGGGATTCATTCGATGCGGGTGTTGTTGTCGACGTACGGGTCACGGGGGGACGTCGAACCGATGGTGGCGCTCGCGGTCGAGCTGCAACGACTCGGTGCCGAGGTGCGGATGTGCGCGCCGCCGGACGAGGAGTTCGCGAAGCTGCTTGCCGGTGCCGGCGTACCGATGGTGCCGTTCGAGCGACCGTGGCGCTCCTGGGTGCGGCCGTCCACGGCCGAGGAGCGAACCCGGCGAGTGGCCGACTTCATCGACGCGCAGTACGACACGGTCGCCGCGGCGGCCGAAGGATGCGACGTGCTCGTCGCGACCGCGATGTCGCACTTCGTCGCGCGGTCGGTGGCCGAGAAGGCGGCCATCTCCCACCGCTGCGCGATCTTCTCGCCGAGCGTGCTGGACGACCCGGACGCCCAGAACTGGGCCGCCCTGTTCGGCCCATCGATCAACAGCCACCGGGCGACGGTCGGCCTGCCGCCGGTGGGTGACGTCGGCGAGTTCATGTTCACCGATCGGCCGTGGCTGGCGGCGGACCCGACCCTGGGCCCGTGGCCCGGGCCGGCGGACGTCGACGTGGTGCAGACCGGAGCGTGGATCCTGCCCGACGAGCGCATGCTCCCGGCCGAGCTGGAGGCGTTCCTCGACGCCGGCACCCCACCGGTGTACGTCGGCTTCGGCAGCATGCGCGCCGCGCAGGACAGCGCCCGGGTGGCCATCGAGACGATCCGCGCACAGGGCCGCCGCACCCTCCTCGCCCACGGGTGGGCCGAGCTGGCCCTGGTCGACGACCGGGACGACTGCTTCGTCGTCGGCGAGGTCAACCAGCAGGCGCTCTTCGGCCGGGTCGCCGCCGTCGTGCACCACGGGGGCGCCGGTACGACCACGACGGCCGCCCGGGCCGGCGTCCCGCAGGTGGTGGCACCGCAGGCGGGGGGCGACCAGCCCTACTGGGCCGGCCGCGTGACCGAGCTGGGCATCGGCGCGGCCCTCGACGGACCGGCCCCGTCCACCGACTCCCTGTCGACCGCGCTCACGGCTGCCCTGAACCCGGAGACCCGCGCCCGAGCGACCGCCGTAGCCGGCGCGGTCCGCACCGACGGAGCGACGGTGGCCGCGACGCTGGTGCTCGTTGGGAGCCGATGACGTGAGTCCCCTGACCGGCAGTGCGTTCAACCTTCCCGACCACCTGAAGGCCAAGGCCGACCCGGCGCTGATCGCTGGGGACGAGCAGCACTTCGCGGCCATCGCGGAGAACCTCGAGCAGGCGATCGCCGACCTGACCGACCGTCTCGATGCCGCGCGCAGGGCGCCCGGCGGCATCGGCCAGGAGACGATGGACCGGGACCTGGAGGTCCATCGGGTCAACGCTCGCCTGCGCGCGCTGCGTCGCTTCGGTCTGGACCTGTGCCTCGGACACATGGTCAGCGCAGACGACCCCGAGCCCGTGTACGTCGGCCGACTCGGCCTCTCGGACACGATGGGTCGCCGGCTGCTGGTCGACTGGCGCTCCCCCGCGGCCGAACCGTTCTTCGGAGCGACGCACGCCGACCCGATGGGCCTGACCAGCCGGCGGCGGTACCGCTGGAGCCTTGGCCGGATCAGCGACTACTGGGACGAGGTGTTCACCTCGGACGGGTTCGACGGACACGCTGCTGCGCTCGACGACCAGTCCGCCTTCATCGCCAGCCTGGGCACCAGCCGGTCGCCCCGGATGCGCGACGTGCTCGGCACCATCCAGGCCGACCAGGACGCCATCATCCGCGCGGGGTCCCGTGGCGCGCTCGTGGTCGACGGCGGTCCGGGCACGGGCAAGACGGTCGTCGCGCTGCACCGCTCGGCGTACCTCCTCTACTCCGACCCTCGACTCGGCCACCGCCGGGGCGGGGTTCTGTTCGTCGGCCCCCACCAGCCCTACCTGGCCTACGTGGCCGACGTACTCCCCAGCCTCGGGGAGGAGGGTGTGCAGACCTGCACCCTGCGCGACCTGGTGCCGGAGGGAGCCACCGCCGCGGTCGAGACGGACCCGGACGTGGCCCGCCTCAAGTCGTCGGCGGACATGGTGAAGGCGATCGAACCGGCGGTCAGGCTCTACGAGGAGCCGCCCACCGAACCCATGGTGGTCGAGACCCCATGGGCGGACATTCGGCTCAGCGCCACCGACTGGGCCGAGGCGTTCGACGCGCCGGCACCGGGCACCCCGCACAACGAGGGGCGCGACCAGGTCTGGGAGGAGCTGCTCACGATGCTGGTCGAGAAGGTCGACGACGAGGACGTCCCGGCCGAACAGCTCCGTCGGGCCCTGCGCCAGAACAGCGACCTGACCACCACTCTCACCACGGCGTGGCCGCTGCTCGAAGCGACCGACCTGGTCGGCGACCTGTGGGAGGTGCCTGCCTACCTGCGCATGTGCGCTCCGAGGCTGACTCCCGAAGAGGTCACGAGGTTGCAGCGCGCGGACGCCCGGGCCTGGACGGTGTCCGACCTTCCGCTCCTCGACGCAGCACGGCAGCGGCTTGGCGACCCGGAGGCGTCTCGCCGCGAGCGTCGCCGCGACGCGGCCCTCGAGGCCGAGCGTGTGCGGATGGACAGAGTCGTCGACGACCTCCTCCAGCTCGACGACGAAGACGGCATGATCGCCCAGCTGCGCCAGCAGGGCATCCGCGACGCCCTGGTCGACGAAGGAGCCCTGCCCGAGGCCGACCCGGACCTGCTCGCCGGCCCGTTCGCGCACGTCGTCGTGGACGAGGCTCAGGAGCTGACCGACGCGGAGTGGCAGATGCTGCTGCTTCGCTGCCCGTCCCGGAGCTTCACGATCGTCGGCGACCGCGCCCAGGCCAGGCACGGGTTCACGGAGTCCTGGCAGGAGCGGCTCGAGCGGATCGGGCTCGACCGGGTCGACCTGATGTCGCTGAGCATCAACTACCGGACACCTGAGGAGGTCATGGCGGAGGGCGAGCCGGTGATCAGGGCGGTGCTCCCGGATGCCAACGTGCCGACCTCGATCCGCAGCAGCGGCCTACCCGTCCGACACCGATCCACGTCGGAGCTGGACTCGATCCTCGACACCTGGCTCGCCACGAATGCCGACGGCATCGCCTGCGTGATCACCGCCGGCGTCTTCGACGACGCGTTGCCGTCACGAGTCCGATCGCTCACCCCTGAGCTGGCGAAGGGGCTCGAGTTCGACCTGGTCGTCCTCATCGACCCCGAGACGTTCGGCGACGGCATCGAAGGAGCCGTCGACCGCTACGTCGCGATGACCCGGGCAACCCAGCAGCTCGTCATCCTCACGAGCGCCTGACCGATGACCGGTGCGCTGGTCCCGGGTGCTGATGGGTCTCGGTCGCTCGTGCCAGTCTGATCGGAATCGAGGCTGATGGAGGTGTCAGATGGCCGTGTCGTGCCAGCTGGTGACCGACCGCACGCCACCCGAGGCGCTCGCGCATCTCTGGGCCGAGACGTTGCACTAGCGCCTCCGCCTTCGCCTCCGCCTCCGGGCTTCGGCTCGTGAGACGACTGGTGCAGGTCGGTCGGCGTACCCGAGGAAGAGCTCGGCATCGGCGCGGACCGCATCGAGGATCCGAACCGTGAAGGCCCGCGCATCTGGTTCCAGGTCGTGCCCGAGAAGAAGTCGATCGAGGATCGCATCCACATCGATGTGAGTGCGAGCGGTGGCCGCGGCGCAACGGCGGGCGCTCCCCTCCGCGGAAGGACGACTCGGGCTTTCAGGTCGGTCAGCGGTCGTGCATGCCTTCCTCCGTGCGCGCTTCCAGCACGCAGGCTTGGGCGCGCCGTCGCGCCCGCGATTTGCTGCGATCCGGGCGGTACGCTCGCGCCGTGGAGGGACAGGCCGACATCGACGTGATCGTCTTCGACATCCTCGGGACCATGGTCGACGAGCCCGGTGGGATCGCACGCGGTCTCCGCGCACTGCTCCCCGACATCGACGACGCGAGGACGAACGAGCTCCTCGAGGTGTGGCGGAGCCACGTCGATGAGCAACAACAGGAGATGCTCGCGGACCGTCGCTCGTACGCCGACAGCACGGTGATCGACCTCGAGGCGGCGACCCGCGTCGCCGCCGAGGCCGGCGTCAGCGACGCGGACGCCGTACGCACGCTGGCGGCCTCGGGCCACCGGCTGGACCCGTGGCCGGACTCCGTCGCGGCGCTCGACCGGATCGCTGCGCGGTTCCCGGTGGTCGGCCTGTCGAACGCCAGCCACTGCGCGCTCACCCGCATCAGCGCGCACGCCGGGCTGCGCTGGCACCAGCTGCTGTCGGCCGAGGATGCACACAGCTACAAACCCCATCCCGATGTCTACCGACTCGCGATCACCAACGCCAGCTGCTCGCCTGACCGCCTGCTCATGGTCGCTGCCCACGCCTGGGACCTGCGAGGTGCGCAGGCCGTGGGGATGAGGACTGCGTACGTCGAACGCCCCGTCGGTGATCCTCCGAGTGCGACGGACTCCTTCGACCTGCGGGCAACGAGTCTCGACGACCTGGCGACCAGCCTCAACGCGGCCTGACGACCCACTGCGTGATCGCCGGGAACCAGCGCTGAGGTGCGGCGTCATGGTGTGCGCGTTTGACCGGAGCCGCCGCGCGGATGAGCCACGGCCGCGTCGTCCTCGTCGAGGTCCGGACCGACAGCCCCACGAGCGCGATGGCGGCGCCGGACGTCCCACGCGACCCGGTCAGTCGCCGCTCAAGCCGATGAGCGCAGCAGGACCCCGACGCCTTCCAGCGTCCGCTCGACCCGCTTGCGCTCCAGGTCGCGTTCCGCCCCCTCCGGGAGGTCGCCGAGCCGCTCCTCGAGGCCGAGCGCCTGGCATGCGGTGACGAGCACGTCGTCGTACGCCTCGAGCCAGCCGCGCATCCGCGCGACCGGAACACCTGGCGGTGCCTCCCGGATCTGGGCGCGGATCCGCTGGGCGTCGGCGGCAATCTGCTCCACCGGCGGGCCGGACGGATGGGTCGGCGAGGGCTCGTTCCGGGGCGCGCGGCCGACCCGGAGGACGCGGTCGCGGTAGCGGCCCAGATCGGGTAGGACCCAGAGCAGCGCCAGGACGGCGACGATCACACCCACCTTCACGAGCAGGTCCGGGTCCATGACTCGATGATCGGCGGTCACCCGCCCAGGGACAAGGCCCCCGCCGCCCCGCCCTCAGACGCTCTCGAGCTCGGCGAACATGCCCGGCTCGTACGAGCCGCCCTGGTTGCGCACGATGACGTTCATCCGGGTGGCCGCGTTGATCATGGAGACCACGCAGACCAGCGTGCCGATCTGGTCGTCGTCGAAGTGCTTGCGCACCTCGGCCCAGGTCTCGTCGGAGACCCCGTGGTCGGCATCGGCGAGCCGGGTGCCCTCTTCGGCGAACGCCAGCGCGGCCCGCTCGGCCTCGGCGAACACGGAGGACTCGCGCCAGGCGGCGACCAGGTGAAGCCGGACCGCGGGCTCGCCCGCCGCGGTCGCCTCCTTGGTGTGCAGGTCGACGCAGAAGCCGCAGCCGTTGATCTGGCTGACGCGCAGCTCCACCAGCTCCCGCAGGGTCTTCGGCAGAGTGGACTGCTCCAGGGCCAGTGCGGCGTTGTAGAACCGCTTGGTGACCTTCGCGGCGGTCGGGCTGTCGAACAGGTTGAATCGGGGTTCCATGACTTCGTCCTCACTCGTGGAGTCGCGCCCTGCGGATCGTCCGCACGGCGAGCTTGCGAACATGAGATGCCGGCCACCCCGCCCCTGTGACGGCTCGGACGTGTGACGAGACCCACCGGACGTGGGTGTCACGTCAAGCGAGCAGCAGCGCCGTGCGCGGCACAGCGAGCTGCTCGCCCTCGGCCCGGCGGCAGACCGACCCCGACCGCGAGCGGCCCGTAGCGATCTCGCGCCGAGGAGAGTAAGCAGGTAGCAACCGGCGGTGCCGGACGGGCACTGCCCTGTCCAGAGAGGAATGGGACATGTACGCACGTTCCACCACGTTCCATGGGAGGCCCGGCAACATCGACGCGGGCATCGCCTTCATCGACGACGAGGCCGGGCCCATGCTCGGCCAGATCGAGGGCTGTCGTGGCCTGTCGATGCTCGTCGACCGCGACAACGGGCAGTGCATCGCAACGAGCTCGTGGGAGAGCGAGGAGGCTATGCGCGCCAGCGATGCCCGGCTCCGCCCGATCCGCGATCGCGGGCGGGACATCCTCGGCGGCTCCATGCAGGTCGACGAGTGGGAGATCGTCGTCATGCACCGCACCCATCACGGAGAGTGCTGCCGCGTCAGCTGGCTGCAGGGTGACCTCGACGCCATGGTGGAGTCGTTCCGGTTCGCGATCCTTCCCGAGCTCGAGCAGGCCCGTGGATTCTGCAGCGCCAGCCTGATGGTGAACAGGTCGACCGGCCTGGGCTGCGCCACCTCGGCCTGGGAGACCCGCGCCGCGATGGAAGCCAGCCGTTCGACGGCCGACAACCTGCGGAGCCGGGTTGCGAGCGACGCAGGCGGCGAGGTCGTCGACGTGCACGAGTTCGACCTCGCCTACGCGCACCTGCACGTCCCCGAGATGGCCTGACGACCGGCGGACCCGGCCGAGCCCGCTGCGCCGGGCCCGCTCGGACGGCAGGCCCTACTTCGGGATCTCGTAGTTCCGGTAGTCGTCGATCGACGCGGCGTGCTTCTCCAGGGCGTCCTTGGCGTCGGTGTCGGTCCGCCCCATGTCCTCGATGGCGAGCTCGAGCGTCTTGGCGCCGTTGCGGACCTCCCACTCGAGGTCCCCGATGAGCCGCCACAGAGGTGCGGCCAGGTCTGCCCAGGGGGGATAGGGGCCGGTCTCGCCCAGGCCGATGCTCGGGTCGCGGTAGTACGGCGTGGCGGACCAGCCTGCCCACACCTTGTCCTTGGCCGCGACCAGCTCGTCGGCGATGGTCGGCATAGCCGTGCCCGTGATCTCGTAGACCAGCGAGCGGTTGTGGACGATGGCCCGGCCCTCCTCGACGGTGTGCAGCTCGCTGTCGTCGGAGATGCTCTGCATCGGGTTGGTGAGGTTGTATGACGTGTCGTCCGCCTGCAGGTTGTCGAGATTGTCCTTGAGGTTGTCGCGGATGATTCCTTCCTCGGTCGTGATCGCCGCGTTGAGGTCGTCCAGGGCGGTCTTGAAGCCGTCCATCAGGCCCTCGTAGTCCTTCTGCTTGGGCTCCTTGGCCTTCTTCTCGCTGTGCTCCGCCACCTTCTCGAGCAGGCTGAGACCGGCAGCGGCACCGGCGAGCGCGGCGGTCGCACCGCCGGTGGCGAACGCGCTCACCCCGGCGACCACGGCGCCGGCCACCTTGAACGCGAACGCCAGCTCCGCGGAGCTGTCGTGCGCGTAGGCGTCGAGGGCCTTGGTGGCGCTGGCGACCGCCTGGGCGACGTCCTGACGTGCCTCCTTCAGCAGCCTCTGCTCCGCCGTCATCGCCTGGCCGAGGATGACGGTGAGGCCATGGTGCCCGGCGATGGCGTTGCCCAGGGCCAACAGGAACTTGGACTTGAACGCCTCGATCATTCCTCCGGACATGGCCGTGGAGTTCACCTGGATCAGGATCAGCTGGGTGCCGATCTTCCCGGCACCGGACGCGACGCCTCCGCTCGCGGAGAAGGAGACGGCCAGCTTGACGTTGGCCCGGCGCAGGTCCTCGACGTAGTCATTGAAAGTCTCGGGGTCGGGCAGGTCCTCCCACGGCTTCAGGTAGCCGTCGATCCGGGACCGGATGTTGTCGAAGGCCGTCCGGTACTTCTGGTCCTCGCCGTCGTTGAAGAAGAACTCCCGGATCTTGTTGCTCGACCAGTCGCCGCCGCCTTCGCCGTTCTTGCCGGGCTTGGTGACGCCGTCGCCGCCGCCTTCGACGTTGCCGTCCTCGTAGCCGTAGAAGTCGTCGCGGGGGACGAACCAGCCCTCGGACTTCATGTACGCGTCGATGGCGGCGCGCTTCAGCTCGCCCTTCAGCGTCGACAGGTTGGCGTAGTTCGCGTCGGTCATGACATCCCCGAGGGCCGGAAATCGTGGGTGCCGGGGCGTTTACCCCGATGATCGGCGCCTAAACGCCACGATCTCGGCCACCTCTGCGTCTGGGTCGGCGCCTCGTTCACGCTTCGCGCCGGCAGGGGCCGGAGTCGGCTAACTTCAGGTGGTGATGACCGGCTCGAGTGGGTCCACGCTGCGGGTTCTGATCGCAGAGGACCAATACCTCATGCGCGAAGGCACCCGGCGCCTCCTCGCTGAGGTGCCGGGGATCGACGTCGTCGGAGAGGCGGTTGACTACGAGAGCGTCCTCGCCGAGTCCAGGCGACTCGAGCCGGACGTGGTGCTGATGGACATCAAGATGCCTCCCACCCATTCGACGGAAGGCATCGAGGCGGCCCACCTGATCAAGGACGAACGCCCGGACACCGGTGTGGTGATCCTCAGCCAGCACGAGGACGAGGGATACGTCTGGGCCCTGCTCGAGCGCGGAGTCTCGGGCTACGGCTACCTCCACAAGGTGCGCGTGGGTGACGTGGACCAGCTGGTCCGGGCGCTGCGTGAGGTGGCCGCCGGGGGCTCGGTGCTCGACCCTCGGATCCTGGAGACCCTTCTCGACCGACGGTCCAGGAAGCCGGGCTCCCGGCTCTCCCAGCTCACTCCGGGAGAGCTGGATGTGCTGAGGCTGATCTCGGAGGGCAGCAGCAACAACGCGATCGCCTCCCGGCTGTCCATCGGGGTGGGGACGGTCGAGAAGCGGATCACGGCCGTCTTCGCCAAGCTCGGCGTGCCCGAGGAGTCCGACGTCAACCGACGGGTGGCCGCAGTCCTGATCTATCTCAGGGAGTCACTGCCCGACTCCTGATGTCGGTGACGTCGGCCTGCTCGTGGACCTCGGCCCGAACCCAGGTGCCGCGACCCGGCACGCTCTCCACCGAGAGCTTCCCACCCAGGGCGTCGATCCGGTCGGCCATGTTCTGCAGGCCGCTCCCGGGTGCGGCTCCTGAGGGGATTCCGGGGCCGTCATCGTGCACCTCCAGGATCATCGTGCGCCGGTGACGGTCGGCCCGCAGCGACACGATGATGTGCGCCCCGGGCGCGTGCTTGACCGCGTTGGTCAACGCCTCGAGTCCCACGAAGTACAGGGCTGCCTCGAGCTCGGACTTCAGACGACGCCCGTGGACGAGGGGCCCCACCTCGACCCGCACGTTCTCGGGGAGCCGTGCCGCCTGGGCCTGGAGAGCCGCGTGCAGACCCAAATCGGCCAGCAGGCTCGGGTAGATCCCCCGGGCCAGCTCCTGCAAGGCGAAGACGGCCTCCTCGGCCTGGTTGGCCAGGTGCTCGATCGCCGGGTCGTTCGGCACGCCTCCCGCTCGTGCAACCTGGCGCAGACGAGCCGCCAGCGCGACCAGCTGCTGCTGAGCCCCGTCGTGGAGATCACGCTCGATGCGCCGGCGCTCCTGGTCCTGCGCGTTCACGAGCCGCTGACGGGAGCTGCGCAGCTCCTCGGCCTGTTCCTCGATCTGTCCGAGCCGCTGACGGAGCTCCGCCTCGAGTCGGATGTTCCGCAGGGCCAGCGCCGACTCGCGCGCCACGATCGCGAGCAGCTCGACGTCCTCCTCGGCGAAGGGCTCCCTGGGTCGACCGCCGCAGGCGATCAACCCGATCAGGCTGCCGGCCGAGGTCAGCGAGGCGACGACGGCAGGCTCGTCCGCGAACAGCGGACCCAGTGCTACGGCGACGTCATCCGGGAGGTCGTCGACCAGCACCCCGCCGGCCATCCCGGTCAGGGCGGTGGGGACACCGTGTGAAAGGACGGCAGGCGGGCCGGGGTCGATGCCAGAAACTGCCACCGGCCGTAGCGTGCCGGAGCCCTCGCTCGCGATGTAGAGCCAGACGCCCGCCCACGATGCTCCGAGTGCGCCTCGTACGACGTCGGCGATCCTCGACGCGAGCAGACGGGAGTCCACGGACGGGCCGCAGGACCTTGCCATCAGTGTCGGTCGTCTCGACATGGCGGCCACCGGGACGCGCGG
>JALZCZ010000375.1 GCA_030862825.1 Actinomycetota bacterium
CCGGGCCCAGGCCCGGACCGGCCACACCCGGCTGGTGATGCGGACCTCCGAGCCGATGTCGGTGGCGCACTACTACGCGGCGAACCTGAAGAAGTACGTCCAGGACAACAAGGGCAACTGGCACGACGCCCAGGACGTGACCGACTACCCGGCGTTCCGGTACGGCGACATGGTGCGGTACCGGATCGTGGTGACCAACGTCGGGCAGGGCATGATCACCAACCTGAACATCACCGATGACCAGCAGCCGGCGCTGGGCAACTTCCACGTCGACGAGCTGGCTCCGGGTGAGGAGGAGTCGCACGAGTACTCGGTTGTACTGGATGAGTCGACGACCGGGACGGTGGTGAACACCGCCTCGGCCACCGCCGACACACCTCCGGACTCCAACGTGCCGCCGACAATCCCGTCGGATCCGGCGGGCTTTGAGGTGGCCAACTACACGACGGTGAAGTCCTCCGACCCCATGCCGGGGTCTGCGGTCCAGGCCGGTGAGAAGATCCACTACACGGTCAGCGTGACCCAGCAGGGCACGGCTCCGGCCGAGGCGGAGTTCTCTGATGATCTGGCCAAGGTTCTCGACGACGCCAGGTACAACGGCGACGTCAGGGCCAGCGTCGGTACGGTGAGGTACCGGGCCGGTCACATCGTGTGGAACGGGACCCTCCCGGTCGGCGGGGTCGCGAAGGTGACCTATTCGGTGACGGTCAGGAGCGTGAAGGAGCTCGGCAACCGGAGGCTGGTGAACCCGGTGACCTCGCCGGGTTGTGAGGTCAGGGACGGGGAGACGATCAATTGCAGGACCGAGCACTGGGTGCCCGAGTTCGACCTGAAGCTCGACAAGGACGTTGTCGGGCCCACCCAGGTTCCGGTGGGCGGCAACGTGAAGTACCGGCTCGTGGTCACCAACAGCGGCCCCGATGTGGCGCCGGCCCCGATCAGGCTGGTCGACAAGCTCCCGAACGGGCTGGAGCTGAGGGCGGCCAAGGGCAAGGGCTGGGCCTGCACGGTGGACAAGAAGAAGGACAAGGTCACCTGCAAGCGCGACCGCGACCTCGATGCCGACAAGAAGGCGGCGCCGGTGTTCGTGGTGGCCAAGACGACCAAGGAAGCACTCGGTCGCCAGCTGGTGAACACCGCACAGGTCAGCGCTGGCGGGGACATGGTTCCCTCCAACAACCGCGACACCGCGGGCGTCTCCGTGGGGCGGACCACGCCGCCCTCCACGGGTTTTCGGTTCGGGCCGCGCGAGTGGTTCTGAGGTGACGCCACGAGGACGGCGACCGATGTCGAAGGTACGCGTCGTCCTCACCATCAGGGTCGTGCTGGGCGCCGCTCTCGCGGCGTCCGGCGCGGCCCCGGGCGGGGCGGCCGCGCACGCGGCCCGGCGACCGGCGAGCTGGCTAAGCCCCGGTAGGTGCCGTCGCGAGACGATGGTTGGCTCCCTTGGGTGTGTACCGGTCATCGCACAGTCACATCCACGGTCGGACCGACGACGGCGGCAGCAAGAGTAGGTGCCGCTAGTGGGCAGGTGGGGGGTCGTGAGCGGTGACAGGGTCAGCGGGTGAGCCTTGCCTGAGGCGTGGAGAGCCAGGTCACCGCCTCCTCGCGGGGTTCGGTTCCAAGAAGACAGATCGTGGTGTGTGTCCAGGCGGACGTGGTCACGCTTCTGCCGGGTCAGGACGCTCAGCGTCCGCGCATCTGTGTCGGGGTCTGGTCGGCGAGAAACGTCAGCCTCCGCCGTACCCGGGCAATCGGGCGGAAAACCAGCAAGCGGTCGTTTCCTATCCGCGACGAGCTCGACGAATGACGCGTCGTGCGAGTTCGGCTCCGAGGATCCACGGGCCGTGGACGACGATCGGGTCGAGCGCATGGTGCACGACGTCCGTGCGCGCTTTGCCCAGTCGTGACGCGAGGCCTTGAGGTGTGAACTCGGCCAGCGGGCTTCTTCACTGGAAGGGGCATCGGTGCCCCAGTCGTCCGGGTCCACTCCACTGCGGGCTCGCCAGGGGCCCGTGGTCGCGTACCGGTGTCGGGCGAGGCACGAGGGATTGGCTGGTTCGAGGCGGGGTACCCGACGTCACCCCGTTCTGCCCAGCGGGTCGAAGGTTCGTGACACTCGCGCGCCCGCACCCGAAAGGACCCGCCTCATGACGACGTTCCAGCCATCCACCGCCACCGATCCGAGCCTCTGCGCGGGGTCGCCGCGCTCGTCGGCCTCAGCCTGCAGATCTCGATAGGGCACCGCACGTGAACCGGAAGTACGACCCTGCCGGCGAGGTGAACCTCGGAGGGTTCGCCGGCAGCATGACCGCCTACGCAGCGTTCGTCGCGGGGATCGGCTCGGTCATGAAGGCCAGAGACCTCGAGCTTCCTGAGGCCTACCGGATCGTCGACCTGGTGCTGGGCGGCGTGGCTACCCACAAGCTCAGTCGCCTGATCGCCAAGGGTTCGATCGTGAGTCCGATCCGTGCTCCCTTTACCGAGTTCGTGCAGGCCACGGGCTCCTCCGAGCACGACGAAGATCCCCGGTCCGACAACGGCCTGCGTCACACAATGGGTGAGCTGCTGACCTGTCCGTTCTGCCTGGGGGTCTGGATAGCCACGGCGTACGTCGCTGGACTCGTGGTCGCCCCGCGACCGACCCGCGCCGCGGGAGCGATCCTGAGCGTCGCAGCCATCTCCGATGCCCTTCAGCAGGCCTACTCGAGACTGCGCACCGATTGACCAGGCTCGAGAATTGCCAGGGCTTGCGTCTACGGGGCGGACGCCGGATCTGGTGAGGCCTTGTCCATCCATCAGCTGGAGCCATCTCTCCCGGGCCGGGAGACCCATCTCCTGCGCACGGGAGTGGTTGCACGCGGAACTCGGCGCAGTTCTCCAAGTCGGTCCGTGGCGCGGCCCTAGAGTCCTGACTGCTGTGCGCGCGGCTCACATCAGGTCTGGGTAGCCTTCGGGAGCGTTGGTGAGTGGATAGTGGTCCATCCAGCTCTGCACGGTCTCGGCATTGACGTCGGCACAGTAACGGGTCAGACCGACCTCGTCGGAGCGGGATCGGGTCCTGTCGTGCGGATCGGCGTACCAGTGGGTGAGTGCGTAGTGCATGCCGGCCGGGAAGGCGTCCCCGTCGCCGGCGGTCCACGGCGCCGCGATGAAGCCGGTCGCCGGGTCTGGCGCGCCATCCAGTCCGGCGTAGCCGTCGGCGATCTCCCGGACCAGCGCTAATGCGTCTTCGTCGTCGGCCACGGTCTGGTCGTACCAAAGGATGTTGTAGCCGTGCTCGAGGTTGTGGACGAGCACTGCGACGTCGGGGCGACTGTCGACGTCGTAGAAGCTGGCCGCCCTGACCTGCCAATGGCTTCGGTGGTCGCCGAAGGACGGCGGCGCGGGATAGGTGATGGGTTCGTCGTCGATATGGTCGCCGTCCTCGCCGGCCGGAACCCGCAGCACGGATCGGCAGTCTGGTTCGGACACCGCTGGATTGTCATTGGTTGCCTCCTGGGCGACGGCCGTGTCTGCCGGCTGGTTGTCCTCGCAGGTCTCGAGCCAGACCAGGCCGGCCGCCGCGATGACGATCAGAGCGAACGCCACGACGACCACGACTTGACGGCGTCTGGTGGGTTCCGGCACTGCGGTCACCTCCTGGAGGTCGGCGACGGGTCCGTCGGGGCGGGGCTCATCTGGGGTGTCGAGTGCCGCGCGGGCCTCGTCCAGGGTGGGGTTCGGGACTCAGTTGGTGCGGCTATCGCTGTTGTCGCGGCGGTTGCGGCGGCGCCACGTCGCCGGCGCGTACGCCGGAACCGGCTGCACCCCCGGACGTCCGGACGTGTCGTCACCCCACGCCGACATCCTCGCCGGCTGAAGTGCGCTGAAGGGTGCTGACTGCATCTGGCTCCCCCTTCTGTCGTGCGCCCGGCGTCTCCGGGCCCGACGCGACACACACTGCTCACCGGCCATGAGGCGAGCGTGAGGCGACGATGAAGGAGTTCTTACGCCGGGGGGCGCGCGCCCCTCGCGTCAGTGGACGTGGGCGGCGGGGCGCCAACCGGAGTACGGGACTGGTTGCCTCAACGAACGGCGATGCCGAACCAGGACCGAGAACAAGGGTGCCGGCGAGGATCTCGATGCGCCGTGCTCGCGTTGGCGAGCGCAGCCGGCCCTTGACGTGGTCGACGATGAACCCCCGCTCGTGCATCCGCGGGCAGCCGGAGGCTTGGCCAGTTCTCGGCAACCGAGAGCGGGCAGGTCCGTCGCCATGCCATCATCCGCGCTCCTCACAGGGCTGACGCGAGGTGGGGGACGAGGACCCGGGCAGCAGCCAGGCAAGTATGCCCCGAGGACCTGAACCTGACGAAGAACAGGTGGGTCACCAACGCGGGGTAGGCGACGAGACGGGGCACAGCCGGATTGGATGGCCGGGTACCTCCGAACGAGTGTCCGCTCGCACGCTCGTCGGGCGGACAGGACGAGGGTCGTCTCACTCCCTGGTGTTCTCGACGCTCTCAACGCCTGCCGCAGGACTGACGGAGACCCGGGTGACCCGTCGGCCCTCCATCTCGACGACTTCGATCCGGTTGCCCTCGACGAGCACGGCGTCGCCGACCTCGGGGATCCTGCCGAGCCGGGCGATGACGTAGCCGGCCACGGTCTCGTAGTCACCGTCGACGAGCTCGACGCCGGTTTCCTCGGCGAAGTCCTCGATCGTGAGGCCGCCCGCTACCACGGCCGAACCGGAGGCGTCGAGGCGCTGGGGGCGTTCGATGTCGTACTCGTCGCGGATGTCGCCGACGATCTCCTCGACCAGGTCTTCGAGGGTGACGATGCCGTCGGTGCCGCCGTACTCGTCGACCACGACCGCCAGGTGGGTGCCGACCTGCCGCATCGTGGAGACTGCCGGCAGCACCCGGTTGGTACCGGGCAGCATGAGGACCTCACGCTGGACGTCGGCCACGGTGCGCCGGTCGTTGTTGCCGACGTCGAGCAGGTCGCGGACGTGCAGGAACCCGGTCACCTCGTCGAAGTTGCCGGCGATCACGGGGTAGCGGGAGTAGGGCCGGTCGCGCACCCAGCCGGCCGCCTCGATCAGCGGCGTGTCCTGCTCCAGGAAGGCGACCTCCCCCCGGGGGCGCATCACTTCCTTCACGCTGCTACGAGTAGCGGCGAAGACATCGCTCAGGATCCGGCGCTCGTCCTCGCCGAGATCCTCGTGGGAGGTGACGATGTCACGCAGCTCCTCGTGGCTGACCTGCTCGCTGGTCGCGTGCGGGTCACCGCCGAGCAGCCGCACGAGCGCGTCGGTGGAGACCGACAGCAGCCAGATCACCGGTCGCATCAGGGTGGCGAACCGGTCGAGCACGGGCGCGGTGACGATCGAGAGCTCGGCCGACCGCTGCAATGCGAGGCGCTTGGGCACCAGCTCGCCGAGCACCAGGGACAGGTAGGCGATGAGCAGGGTCATGGCCACCAGGGCCACGGTGTCGGCGACGTCGTCGCCGAGGCCGACGTCGACCAGGAACGGCGCCATGTCCGGCGCCAGCGTGGAGCCGCCGTAGGCGGCGGAGAAGAACCCCGCGACGGTGACGCCGATCTGCACGGCCGCCAGGAAACGGTTGGGGTCACGCGCCACGGCGGCGACCCGGGCGCCGCGGCTACCCCGCTGCTCGATCTGGTTCACCTGGCTCTCGCGCAGCGAGACCAGCGCTATCTCGGTGGCCGCGAAGACCCCACCGACGAGCACGAACAAGATCACCAAGCCGAGATTGAGGAACGTCTGGGTGTCGATCACCGTTCACCCCCTTCGCCGGTCGAGGGTGAACGGTCCGGACATCGGGGGTCATCCATGCACAGAGCATAGGCATCTCGGCTCGGGCCCTGGCGATGGCCTACGGGCCGGGTCGAGGGCGCATCTTGGCGATGAACAGGTGTCGGCCGCCCGGCATCTGGTGACTCGCTACCTCGAGGTCGGCCATCCGTTCGGTGCCGTCGCGGCAGAGGATCGGCACGGTCACGCTTCGTCCCAACAGGGGGCTGCGTCCGTTGACCAGGTGGAGGGTGAACCCAGCCAGGTGGGCCTGGTGGTAGCGAGGCGGGATGATCGCGACCAGCCGCCGACCCAGGAGCTGGTCCGGATCCGGATAGCCGAGCAGGTCACACGCCGCCCGGCTGACGGCGACGATCTGGTCGCTGTCGTCGGCCGCAATGAGAACCTCGTCCGCGGCGTTGACGACATTCTCGTCCCACGAGACGGGTGGAAGCATGGGAGGGGGCGCCGCGCTGGTATCGGCCGACCATGCGGTCGGCGGCTCACCACGGTGGGCACCCAGTACCTGCCCGCACAGCCAGCGTCGCAGCTCGCGCAGCTCCGGCTGGATCGGAGGAGTGAGGAGTACCCCGGAATCCGCAAGGACGAGTGCCGCCTCGAGCGTCTCATCGAGCACCGCGAACCGCCAGACCGAGCTTCGGGGAACCCGCATCAGGAGATGCTCGGCGGACACGTGCGGTTCGACTGCGGTGGCCAGGAGCGTCTCGGGGTCCTGGCCGAGCTCGGGTTCCGGTATGTGCTGGTGCAGCAGGGAGATGGCGCCGCTTGCGGCGGCGTGCGTCTCCAATGCCTCCGTGGCGTCCATGGCCGTGTCTGCGTCGTCGACGTCGAGGCTGGCAAGCAGATACTCGCGGAGCAGCGCCTCCGCGTGCTGCAGCCACGCGGCATGCAGCAGGAGCGGAACCTTGTGGAGCGCGACATTGACCACACCTTCGTCGGAGTCACCCTGACGGTTCTCCGTCTGAGCGTCATCGGCGATCTCACCGACGATCTCGACGTGCTCGAGGCGTTCGCCGGAGCTCAGCTCGAACCAGACCGTCTTGCCGTCCTCGTGGGCGAGGGTTCCCCATCGGTCGACCAGCTGCTCGAGCAGCCGCAACCCTCGACCGGTGCCGGCCATCGGCCCGTAGCTGCGCGGGACCGGCGGCTGCGTGCTGCCGTCGGTGACCTCGACGCGCAGGCCGCCGCCTTCGATGGACACCCGAAGATCGATGGGAGTGCCCGCGTGCACCAGCGCGTTCGTCACCATCTCGCTGACCAGGAGCTGTGCGGCGTCGACCAGGTCGTCGCGCCGAGCCAGCGTCAAGGCCTCCCGCACGATCCGGCGTGCGGCATGGACGCTGGAGGGGTGCGCCTGCAGCGGGCGACTTGCCGAACCGCTGCGCGGGATCATGTGCGGCACGCGGGTGTAGACGGCCACGAGCACCGCCGCCAGCAGCAACGGGCTCCGGAGCCAGTGCAAACTCTGCACGGGTGTTCAAGGACCCCCATCGAATGAGGCTACCGCGGCTCACCTCTTGGACGGAGTGATCGGACGCAGTGCGGCGCGCTCGGTTCTCGCCTGGCGTCGCGGCCACCTGGGGGATTGACCTGCCACTCGGTCAAGAGGATCGGGAACCTCGGCCACGCCTGTGAGCCTTGGGTGTGCATGCTCATCGGGGGACGGCCGTCAACGGTCAGTCGAGAATCAAGCTGCGTCCCTGAAGACAGCGCGGGGCTTCCATCAGGGTCGTGCCGGCGGCGACCTTCGGGACCAGGGTGCCGGGCGCTGCGGCGGCCGAAGACCACCCGGATCGCCTGACCCGGCATGTGCGCCCGCGGCGCGCACGGCATCCGTGACGGCTGCTGCCGCAGGAGGCGGTCCGGGACTCATCGACCGGACCAGCGACGGCGACCCGGCCGCCGCGGATCCTGGCGGGCTGTCTGGCCCGGTACTCCTGACCAGAAGTATCGCGAGGTCGTCGACGAGCTGGTCACCGTGGAAGGCCCGGACCGCGTCGACTATGCCGGCGGCGAGCTCGTCGAGCGGTAGGTGGCCGTGCCGGCGGAGGAGCTCGGCGACGCGTTCGGAGCCGAACATGTCGCAGCCGCGGCGGGCCTCTACCAGGCCGTCGGTGAAGGCGCACAGCACCTCGCCCGGCGCCAGCTCGAGGGTGGTGTTGTGCACCTCGGGTTCGTCGAAAAGCGCCAGGGCGGTGCCAGGGCACCCCACCTCTTCCACCTCGCCGGTGGTGCGCAGCACCATGGGCTGGTGGTGGCCGGCCAGGGTGAGGGTCACTGAGATCCCGTGGTTCGAGGGCCGCAGGCACCCGTAGACGAGGGTGCAGTGTCGTTCGGCATCGGTCTGGGGGAGCAACCTGGTGTTGACCTCGCGGAGGGTCTCGGCGGGGCTGCGGTCGGTGCCAGCCAGGGCGCGCAGGGTGTACCGCGCAGCCGCACTCACCGCGGCCGCCTCGGCGCCCTTCCCACTCACGTCGCCGAGCACGAAGGCCCACGTCTGCGGGTCGAGGCCGAACACGTCGAGGAAGTCACCGCCGACCTCGCCGCCGTCGCCGGCGGGTTCGTACCGGCTCGCCAGCTCGCTGCCTGCAACCTTGGGCAGCCTGGGCGGGATCATGCTGGCCTGAAGGGCGGCCGCGACCCGGGACTGCTCTGCGAGCACACGTTGGAGTCGGTGCTGGTCGCGGACGCGCTGGGTGATCTCGCGCAGCACCACTAGTGCGCCGGCCAATCGGCCGGAGCCGTCGATGAGCTGCTGGTGGGAGACGTCGAAGGTCCGCCGGTCCGGGCCGCCGGACCCGTCCGCCAGGGTGAGCTCGGTCGGTTCGATCGCGGCGGCGTCCGTCCCGGGAAGCACGTCCTCGAGCTGCCATCCGAGCAGCGCCGCGCGGGTCGCACTGGTCAGTCGGACGGAAGCGGGATTCACGTCGACGATCCGCCCGAACGGGTCGATGACGAAGACGGCGTCGGCCATGCTGTCGAGCACGGCGCTGCGGGCCAGGGGAGCGAGGTCGACGAGCCGCTCGTGGAAGAGCCCCCACACCAGCAGCCCGCCGGTGACGGTGAAGGCGAACGGGGTCAGGTCCATGCGAGCGAACCGGCCGACCTCGAAGTTGTGCAGCAGGTTGGCCGCCCACGGCAGCAGCGCCGCGGCGAGGAGGGTCAGCGCCATCCGGCGGTAGCTGCGGGCCAGCCGCACCATGCTGGCCACGAAGAGCGTGGTCGCGCCCACCAGGAGGAGGTTGTTGTAGACGAGGATCACCCAGAAGGCCGGGCCGACCTCGATGATCGGCAACTCCTCGGTCGAGGCTGATGCCGGATAGGACCGCACCAGGTCATGGGTGGCGGGGACCGCCAGCAGGATCAGGACGAGGACGGGTGCGATGGCCAGGAGGACGCACAAGTGCCTCGTCACGCGCTTGCCGCGGCCGGTGTACTGCAGCACGAAGGCCAGCCAGGCCGGCGCCAGGGCCGTGATCCCGACGTACTTGAGGTCGCCCCAGCGGCTCTTGACCGCGATCTCGTCGACCGAGAGCTCCACCGCGTAGGCCAGGCCCCACCAGGCGACCGAGACAAGCAGGACCGCGAGGCTCCAGCCCATGCGGGCCTCCCGGCGCCACGCGACGTACGCCGCCAGACCGGCCAGGATCAGCCCGGCCATGACCATAAGGGTCGCGAACAGCGTCAACACGCCGGCCCCTCCGCACCTTCGGCATGTGGCACACACACCGTGGCCGAGGAGTCACGCTAGCGCATGTGGTCGGTGCGGAACCCCGATAGGCCACGGCCCTGGGCGACGGGCTGACGGACGGACCAGTGTCAGGTTGCCGCCAGTGTGACAATGAGGCAGGACGGGATGCACCTGGGCAGCCCGCCTTCCAGTACGGGGCCGCCGATGGCACGAAGGGGATGGCTGTACGCCGCCCTGGCAGGCGCGGTGGTCGTCGCGGCCGGGCTCGTTCTGATGGTCGTGGTCCGCGACCCTGACCCGCAGCCGGCTACGTCCACCGCCTCGTCGCCGGAGGCCTCTACGCTCCCATCGCCATCCCCGACCGGTGGCGGGACCCCGACGCACCCGCAGCCGTCCCGCTCCGCCGCGAGCGACGCGCTCACCCCTGGGTCTCCCGAGACCGTCACCGTCGAGCCCGCCGTGACCAAGCCGCCGGTCGCCCTCGATGAGCCCGCCTCCTTCGGGAGCGGCTTGGTCGCACGGGTGACCGGTCTCGAAGCCGTCCGGGGTGAGGCCACCGGTCCGGGTGAGACAGCCGGGCCGGCGCTGCGTGTCGTGGTCGAGATCCGCAACACCAGCGGTCGCGCCGTCTCCTTGGCGCGCTCCATCGTGACGGTCTCCTATGGCCGAGACCCGGCGCCCGGGGTCGCGCTGAGCGGCCCGGGAGTGCGTCCCTTGGCTGGGTCGGTGGGTGCGGGTGGCTCGGCGACCGGCAGCTACGTCTTCGGCGTCCCGGAGGACGAGCGCGACAAGATACAGGTGAGCATCAGCGTGGATGCCGCCCAACCGACCGTCATCTTCGAGGGCTCCGCGTCCTAGTGTCCTGTCAGGCTGATCGCTAGGCATACGGCGTTGGCGATCGCTTGAGCTGACGCTGTCAGTCCGGCGCTCTGCCGCCTGAGGATGCACGCACGCAGGCACGACTCTGCGGACGCATCAACCTGACAGGACCTGGTCGGAACCCGCCGGCCACCCGCCGTCGGGCCTTGTGGGGCACGTGCCGTCCCCACTTTGGATGATCTGCGCCACTTGCGAGCCCTGCCTGGTCGTACCCGACCTAGCGTCCGACCGTAGGGCGCCCGGGTCAGAGCGCCTTGGGGGGTAGGCGGCCTATGTCGCAGGGATTCAACGGCAACGGCAACCAGCGCAGCGCACGGCCGCTGCGCGCTGGCGCCTTCTGGGGCCTGGCCACGTCCGTGGTTCTCAGCCTGGTGGCCTGGAACCCACCGACCAGCTTCGGGGACTCGCGCCCGCAGGATCCGACCGATCCGGCGACGCCGCCGACGGTCACGGCCGACGCGCTGGCCACCGTCCAGATCGACGGCGTCGTCTGGTCGCAGGCGATGTCCGGCAACAGGGTCTACGCCGGTGGGGAGTTCGCGACCGCAACTCCCGCCGGGGGCGGCGCGTCGGTGCCGCGATCGAACCTGCTCGCCTACGACATCGTCACGGGGCAGCTCATCGCGTCGTTCGCGCCGAAAGTTGACCGTCAGGTCACCGCGGTCGCGGTCTCGCCCGACGAGTCGCGCATCTACGTCGGTGGCGACTTCACCTCCATCGACGGCAAGAGCCGCGGGCACATAGCGGCGTACGACGGCGCGACCGGCCAGCTCATCGAGGCGTTCCGCCCGAGCATCAACGGTCCGGTGCACGCCATCGCCGCCACCAACACGACGGTGTACGCCGGCGGCACCTTCGGCGGGGTCGGCAACCAGAGGCGCAGCAGCCTCGCCGCGTTCAACGCGGCCAACGGCGCACTCCTGGCCTGGGCGCCCATCGCGACCCACGATGGCCGGGTGGGCGAGGTCCGCGCCCTTGCCCTGAAGCCGGACGGCACCAAGGTCGTGGTCGGGGGCGCCTTCACCTCCCTCAACGGCTCCAACCCGCAGGACCAGACGCAGTCGGGCTACGGCCTCGGCATGGTCGACGCCGTCACCGGAGCGAGCCAGCCGTTCGCCGTCGGCACCGAGGTCCGCGACGCGACGATCAACGGCGCGATCACCAGCCTGCACGCCGACGACGAGTACGTGTACGGCGGCGGCTACGCCGTCGGCAGGGCGGGCGGCACGCTCGAGGGCGTCTTCTCCGCCAGCTGGAACGCAGGCGAGATCCACTGGATCAACGACTGCCACGGTGACACCTACTCCGTGCACGCCCAGGGGGACGTCATCTACACCGCTGGCCACGCGCACTACTGCGAGAACATCGCCGGGCTGCGCCAGCAGGACCCCACCAACGTCGTTGACTATCCGTACTACTACCGCGCGCTGGCCTTCGGCCGCGAGGACGTCGGCGACGTCACCTGGGAGCCGGACCACACCTACGCCGACTTCACCGGCAACCGGCACTCCTCCCAGCTCACGTGGTATCCCTCACTGAGCGCCGGGACCTACACCGGCCAGCTCCAAGGCCCATGGTCGGTCACCGGGAACGACGACTACATCGCCATGGGCGGCGAGTTCACCCGGGTCAACGGCACCAACCAGTCGGGCCTGGTGCGCTTCGCGGTGTCCGACATCGCCCCTGACCAGGAGGGCCCGCAGCTGTTCAACGCCAGGTACCCCATCTCGGTCTCCTCGACGTCGCCGGGTGCGGTGCGCGTGCACTGGCGTGCCAACCAGGACGCCGACAACGACTACCTCACCTACAAGGTCCAGCGGCGTCCGGTGGGCGGCATCGAGTCGGCGATCCACACCCGTCGTGCGCGGGCGCACTTCTGGAACCGCCCCACCTTCGGGTACGTCGACACGGACGTGGGGCCCGGTGACGTGTTCGAGTACCGGGTCCAGGCGGTTGACCCCTTCGGTAACACCGCCAACTCCGCGTGGACACCGGTGACGGTCGCCTCCGTCGACACCGAGAGCGACTACACCGCCGCCGTACTCGACGACGAGCCCGAGCACTTCTGGCAGCTCGGCGAGTCGCAGGGCACGACCGCTGGCGACACCGTCGGCTTCTCGAATGCCGCGACCCGAAGTGGGGTCACCGGCGGTGCCGTGGGGGCGATCGAAGGGGGCGGCGCGGCATCGCGCTTCGACGGATCGGTCCAGGGCTTCGCCCGTACCGCCATGGTCGAGAGCCCCCCGGACGTGCTGTCGCTCGAGGCCTGGTTCCGAACGTCGTCGGGATCGGGCGGCAAGCTGATCGGCTTCCAGGACATCGTGGCCGACAACCGCCGCGACGTCGACTCCGACCGGCACCTCTACCTCGACACCGCAGGAAGGGTCAACTTCGGGGTGCGTCCGGACGCGACCCGGAGGGTGGTCAGGTCCACCACGCCTTACAACGACGGCAGATGGCACCTCGCGACCGGCACTCTCGGGCCGGACGGGATCAGGCTGTACGTCGACGGGGTGCCCCAGGGGCACAACTCCAGCGCCGAGGTCGGCCAGCACCTGCTCCGCGGCTACTGGCGGATCGGCGGGTCCTCTCTGGCTGGGTGGCCCGGTGCGCCTGCGACCGGGTTCTTCACCGGCCGGATCGACGAGGTGGCGGTCTACAAGCACGTGCTGTCCCCGGCCCAGGTCCTGGCACACTTCCAGGCGGCCGGCGTCCGCCCCCCCGAGGGTCCGAACACGGCTCCGCTCGCGGGCCCGGTCAGGGTACGGACGACGGCGGGCAAGGCCGTCAGGTTCACGCTCCCAGCGACCGACGGCGACCAGAGCAACCCGCTGAGGCTCTCTGTCGCCCGGCCGAAGGTGGGCACGGTGACCCAGCCGGGCGCCGACCGGGTGGTGACCTACACGCCAGGCAGGCGCTTCGCCGGCACCACGTCGTTCACCTACACCGCCATCGACGAACTGGGCCTGACCAGCACGGGGACGATCACGGTGGTCGTCGGCAAGAGCGCCGCGACGATCGGCACGGTCGTCGTCACGCCCAAGCCCCTGACGCGCCACCAGGTCCCCGTCGTCACGGTGCCGGTCCGGACGGCGGGAGCGCCCGCGGCAGGCAGGGTGAACGTGACGCTCAACAGGAAGCGGATCGGGTCCGGGCTCCTGCGGGCGAACGGCAGGGCCAGCATCAGGCTGATCAAGCTGGGCGTGGGCCGTCGTACCCTGACCATCGCCTACGCGGGCAACGCCTGGACGCTGAAGGCGACCAAGAAGGTCGCCGTCCGGGTCAGGAGGTGACAGCCCGGCCGGCCATCAGTCGTCTGCCGAGCTGCCCTCCGCGTGCCAGCGGGCCTCGGCCGGGCTCGGGTCGACGTTCCCGGCCTCATCGATGGCACGCACCGCGAAGGTGTGCCATCCCGAGTGCACGTCGGAATAGCTCACCGGAGAGACGCACGTGGTGTAGTCCGCCCCGTCGAGGCTGCAGGCGAACGAGCCGGACTCGTTCGCGCTGAACGAGAAACGCGCAGCGTCACCTGCTGGGTACTCCTCGGACAGGCTGGTGGTCGGTGGCGTGCGGTCTTGGGGGTCTTTGGACGGACTCGCGCTGGGCGGCGACGGGCTCGAGGAAGACGTCCCAGAAGGCGTCCCGGAAGGTGTCCCCGACGGTGTCGGGGGATCTGTGGTGGACGGTGCCGTGGACGGTGTCGTGTTTCCCGTGCTCGGCGAGCCTGTCGCCTCCAGCGTCGATCGCTCGCTGGGAGTCACACCGGTCGCCGGGGAAGACTCCTCGGACTGCTTCTTTGTAGATCCGCCCGCCTCCGGGCTGCTGGCGCTCGGCGTGCGGTCATCGGAGGTGAGCAGGTCCGGGGTCGAGCCCGACCCCTCGCCGTCACTCGAATCAGTCGGGCCGAGCGGGTCTATGCCCGTCGACCCCGCCTGTTGATCCGACGATCCGCCCATCACCGCGGCGACGGCGACATAGGCACCGGTCCCCAGGCTCGCAACCAGCAGCACTGCCAGCATTGCTCGGACGGGGCCAGGTCTGGCTACCTCGCCGATCAGGCGGGCGCCGGCGCGTGGAAAACGACGCCAAAGGTCGATGAATGGTCGTGAGGCTCGGTGTCGCATTGAGGATCTCCGGGGTAGCTCACGGGCATCCCCAGGTCCTGCCCGTGACGGACACGAAAGGGGTGACGCTAACAGTTGCCCCAGCCGAGCTGAAATAGGTGCGAATATCGCCTTGCCTCTTAATTGGCCTCTTAGTCGATGTCTTAGTCAGAAGGGTCGGAGAATATCGCTCAGCCTCTTAGCCGAGGCGACGGTAGGAATATCGCCCAGCCTCTTAGCTGGAGCGGTCCGACAATGCAGCAAATTCTTATGGAGCGGCAAATGGTGGGGAATGGTGAGGGGGCGACCTACCGAGGGGCGTCCATCGGAAGAGACGGTCAGCAAGCAGGAACCGATGACCAGTCGTTCCGATGCCGCGGCCGGCGGCACGGCGCGACGAGGCAGACGCAGGCCGTCGAGAAGTCCGGCCACCTCAGCGATGTGATCGCCGCGCGCGCGCACGGGTGACCGTCCGCCAGGGACGAGTGACCGCAGCGCCGCATGCGGACGTACCCAACGCCCGACTCGACCCTGAGGACGGGCGAGAGCCACCGGCTGGCACGGGCGAAAGGTACGTCCGTCTACATGCCCGGAAGGTCTCCACGGCTCGACCTAAAATTGGTCGTGCGGTAGGGGGTTGGGATGCGATTCGCCCCGGCGGCGTCGCGACTGATGGCCATGGTCGCCATCTCGGTGACCATCGGCATCCTGATCGCGGGCACGGTGGCCCCCTTCCTGGTCCTGGGCGCCTTGACCGCGCGGTGGGCCGAGGAGAACGCCGAGACTCTGTTTCCTGCCGCGCTGCTGATGGAGCCCTTGCCGCAGCGGAGCCGGCTGCTGGACCGGCACGGCAACGAGGTGGCGCTCTTCTACGACCAGTACCGGATCGTCGTCCCGATCGAGGACGTCGCACCCGTCATGCGCGAGGCCGTCCTGGCCATCGAGGACCACCGGTTCTATGAGCACGGGCCGCTGGACATACAAGGAACGCTGCGAGCGTTCGTGCAGAACCAGGCCAAGGACGAGGTCGTGCAGGGCGGGTCCACGATCACTCAGCAGCTGGTGAAGCTCACGCTGGTGAACCAGGCGGAGACGAAAGCCGAGGAGGACGCCGCGACCGAGCCGACGTACGAGCGGAAGCTCCGCGAGCTGCGGTACGCGATCGGGCTGGAGCGTGACTACGAGAAGGACTGGATCCTCGAGCGCTACCTCAACCTGGCGTACTTCGGCGACGGCGCCCATGGCGTGGAGGCCGCGGCGCGGCACTTCTTCTCCCGCTCCGCGTCCACGCTCACCCTGGGCCAGGCGGCGCTCCTCGCGGGTCTGATCAGGAACCCCACGCTGTATGACCCGACCGAGGCCCCGAAAGACGCACGGGAACGTCGCGACCTGGTGCTGGACCGGATGGCAGAGCTGGGCATGATCTCCTCGGATGCGGCCGACCGGGTGGGGAGCCGGGCACTGCGCTTGCGGCTCGCCCCGGCGGGGAACGGCTGTGTGGCCTCGACAGCCCCGTTCTTCTGCGAGTACGTCTACGAGTACCTGCTCCAGGACGATGCCCTTGGCGAGACCGTCGCGCAGCGGGAGCGGGAGCTGAACAAAGGCGGGTTGACCATCGGGACCACCCTTGACATGCGGATGCAGCAAGCCGCCGACCGGTCGGTTCGCAAGCACGTGTACCCGACCGACCAGGCGATCGGCGGGCTCGCGATGGTGGAGCCCGGCACGGGCGCCGTACGCGCGCTGGCCCAGTCCCGGCCGATGGGCAGGAACCAGAGCCGGGGAGAGACGTTCCTGAACTACGTGGTCCCGCCGGCCTACGGCGACGCGCGGGGGTTCCAGGCGGGGTCGACCTTCAAGGTCTTCGTCCTGTCCGCTGCCGTCAGCCAGGGCATTCCGCTCATCACCCGGATCCACGCACCCAGCCAGATCTCGCTCCCCGTGAGCGCGTACAGCGACTGCGAGGGAAGACTTCGAAGCAGTGAGATCTGGCGGCCGCAGAACTCGACCGGTTCCGGAACCTTCAACCTCATCACCGGTACCCGCCTGTCGGTGAACACCTTCTTCGCGCAGCTGGAGCTGCGCACGGGACTCTGCGAGCCCTTCCAGCTCGCGAACCGGATGGGGATCGAGCTGAACGACCCGGACCGGCAGCAGGTCCCGTCATTCACTCTGGGGGTGGTCGAGACCAATCCTCTGTCCATGGCCGAGGCCTTCGCGACCTTCGCAGCCCGCGGCGTGCACTGCGCCAGTACGCCGGTCACCGAGCTGCGCGACGAGGCGGGCAGTGTCGTGCACACCTACTCTCCGCGGTGCGAACGGGTCCTGCGCACGGAGGTCGCGGATGCGGTCAACGAGGTCCTCCGTGGTGTCCAAGAGCCCGGCGGGTTCGGTCACGGCGCCGGGATCGCGTTGGACCAGCCCTCCGCCGGCAAGACCGGCACGATCGACCAGAACATGGCCGTCTGGTTCATCGGCTACACACCCGACCTGGCTGCTGCCGCCATGATCGCGGGCGCCAACCGGATGGGCCACTGGGTCACCCTGAACGGCCAGGTGGTCGGTGGCCAGCTCATCACGGAGGCCTTCGGCAGCACCGAAGCTGGCCCGATGTGGGGGGACGCGATGAAGGTCATCGAGCAGTGGTTGCCCGACCGGGACTTCGTCAGCCCGCCCAGGGCGGTCGTCACCGGCTCGAGGGCCGACTCCCGGGGTGGATGACACGCTGCTCGCGGCGGAGGTGTTTCCTCGTCGTGCGTCGTCAGCCGCACTTCGACGTGATGGAGGCGGTGATCTCCTGCCCGTCGGCCGCCAGCTTCGACGAGAGGTCCACGAGCTCGGCACGGCGGCCTGGGTCGACAGCAATGCTCGTGAGAAGGCGATCTGGCCCAGCACACATGACTTCCAGCGGTCGGCGCCTCAGCGGGTGGCGCCCGACCGGCGAGCGTCGATCGCGAACCAGGACCCAACGAAGCTGATCGGTCCAGTACTCGAGCGGCCGCGACAAGGGCCTCACCAACTCACTGACGTCGGCCGCGCGGCCTCGCTACGGTGAGAACGTCGAAAGGGGACTCCCATGGAAACTGTTGCGCTCGGCGTACTCGGCGAGAAGCTGTTGTCGGAGGCTCGGTCCACCCCGAGCGGTCGGTACGGCGTCACCATCCACGGCGGACGCGTTCATTCGCTGCGCCAGACGCTGATCGGGGTTGCCGCGGGCCACGCGCTCGACGAGCACGAGAACACCGGCGAGGTGACCCTCCACTTGGTTCGCGGCCGCGCGCGGGTGGTCGCGGGGACTGATACTACCGAGCTGGCTCCGAGCGACTACGTCGTGATCCCGCTCCAGTGGGACTCCTTCGAGGCACTCGAGGACACCGTGGTCCTGCTCACGGCCGCCGTTCAGGGCACACCGGACTGACATCCGCGCGCAGCAGCGATGTTTCCCTCACTCCGGTCCGTCAGCAGACCGAAGCCACTCGTCTGGCGCGAACTCACGACCGAAGTCGACACAGGCTTCGTTCTCGCACCTGCCCTGCGTCTCGAAGGTGATCCCGGCGTTGCCGGAGGCGGTGAGGAACGCCGCGTTCTCGCGCGACATGTGGCCGCCGTGGCGAAGCGGCTGTCCACACGCCGGGCAGCACGGATCGAGGCCCGCCTGCGCATTGCTCATCCCTCCACGGTAGGCGTCGGAGACACGCGTGACCATGCGGTCGGCTCGCTCCTCGGCCGCGCCGTCCGCCATGTCGGGCGCCCCCCTGTGGTCATCCGAGCCGTGGGTGATCGGACACGTGGACGTGTGCGTGCTTCGACCGTGGCCCGGGGTCGGTCAGGACCTCCCATCCCCGTCTGGCTGCAGTGCCAGACTCGGGGGGTATGAAGTATCTGTTGCTGATCTGCGATGACGAGTCGACTTCGCCGAGCCAGGAGGAGCTGGCGGCCGATCCGGCGATGCAGGCGTGGGAGGCGGACCTTGAACGGCGCGGCGCCGAGTTGTTCGGCGAGCGGTTGCGACCGTCCGGGCACGCCACCACCGTGCGGGTCCGCCAAGGCGAGACTCTCGTCTCTGACGGACCGTTCGCCGAGACCAAGGACCTTGTCGGCGGCGTGGTGGTCATCGAGTGCGCCGACCTCGACGAGGCGATCGCGATCGCGGCTGGACACCCTTGGGCGCACAGGGGGAGTGTCGAGATCCGCCCGGTTTGGGAATGACGGCTTCCGAAGAGGCGGTACGTGCGGCGGTTGACGCGGCGTATCGGAACGAGTGGGGTCAGGTGGTCGCGACCTTGATAGGGCAGACCCGGGACTGGGACCTGGCGGAGGATTGCGCGCAGGACGCGTTCGCGATCGCGCTGTCGACGTGGCCGCGCGACGGGATCCCGAGCCGTCCAGGAGCCTGGCTCACCACGACGGCGCGCAACCGGGCGACCGACCGGCTGCGGCGTGACGCGGCCGGGCGTGCGAAGCTGCGCGAACTCGCCGTATTGGCGCGTGTTCCGGACGAGCCGCCGTTGGAAGAGATCCCCGACGAGCGGCTGCGGCTGATCTTCACCTGCTGTCATCCGGCGCTGTCGTTCGAGGCCAGAGTCGCGCTCACGTTGCGTACGCTCGCCGGATTGAGCACCGCCGAGATCGCCAGGTCGTTCCTCACCGCCGAACCCACGATGGCGCAGCGCCTGGTCCGCGCCAAGCGCAAGATCGCCGAGGCCGGCATCCCATACCGAGTGCCGCCTGCCGAGTTGCTGCCGGAACGCCTAGCCGGGGTCCTCGCGGTGCTCTACCTGATCTTCAACGAAGGCTACGACGAGCAGGACGGACGTCGGGCGCTGACATCCGAGGCGATCCAGCTCGCCCGGGTGCTCGTTCGGCTGATGCCGACAGAACCCGAGCCCAGCGGCCTGTTGGCGTTGCTGTTGCTGCACGAGGCCAGGCGCGCCACGCGCACCGATGACGGCGAGCTGGTCATCCTGGAGAATCAGGACCGATCGAGGTGGGATCGAGCTCTGATCGCGGAAGGGGTCGGCGTACTCGAGCAGGCACTGGCCATGGGACGCGGCGGGCCGTATCAGGTGCAGGCTGCGATCGCTGCCTGTCACGCCACGGCACCCGACACGGCAAGCACGGACTGGACGCAGATCGCGGCCCTCTACTCGGAGCTGGAGCGGCTGGCGCCGTCCCCTGTGGTGGAGCTCAACCGTGCCGTGGCGATCGCAATGTCCGACGGCATCCCGGCCGGCCTGGCGCTGGTCGAGGAGCTGGCAGCGTCCGGCCGCCTCGATGGCTACCACCTGCTGCCTGCGACCCGTGCCGATCTGCTCAGGCGGGAGGGCCGCGTCGCCGAGGCCAAGGTGGCGTACGACGAGGCTCTGCAGCTGGCGCCGACCGAGGCCGAGCGTCGCTACCTCGTCGGGCGCCTTCGCGAGCTCTGACCCACGTTCCGGGCATCTCGGCGGAGTGGCAGAGGATTCCTTCGGGTCGATGTCGATCCCGAGCGACCTCCTTCGTCGGTGGGGCAAACCCACAAGGAAGGGAGACGAAACATGTCGCTCACCGATCACCTGACCGCCACGACTTCGGTCGACCACACGCCGGACGAGGTCTTCGCAGCCATCACCAACGTCCGTGGATGGTGGAACGAGAACATCATCGGGGCCACCGCAGCCCTGCACGACGAGTTCGTCTTCACCGACGACACCACGCACGCGGGTGAGGCCGCCAAGTCGAACGACGGCATCCGGTTCGCCCGGTTCCGCATCACCGAGGTCGTGCCAGGCAAGCGGATTGTCTGGCACGTCGTGGACTCCTATCTCACCTTCATCGAGGACCACGACGAGTGGACTGACACGAAGGTCATCTTCGACATCACAGCGAGCCCGAACGGCGCGACCGTCCACTTCACGCATGAAGGCCTGACCGCTGCTGGCTCCGACTGCTTCGAGGCCTGCTCTCGGGGGTGGACCTTCTACATCACCGAGAGCCTGCCCAGGCTGGTCGCCACCGGCACCGGCCGGCCGATCACGAAGTACGACGCCTGACCGTCGCGAGCCGGAAGGAACCGGCACCATGACCATCATCGAAACTCGCGTGTCGACCGCCCCTGCCGCACCGTCGGCGAAGACACCCACCCGCACCACTCGAGCGGATGAGCCCGGACGGTCAGCGGCCGCGTCTGCTGGTCACCGGCCTGTCGCTCTTCACGGTCGCGGTTCTGTCGCTGACCCGGGTTTCCGCAGCATCCGGGTTCCTCGGCGTCGTCGCGATCATCGCCGCAGTCACGGCTGCCGTCGGACTCGGTGGGCAGCTCGCGAGGCGGGCAGTCATGACCGATGAATCTGCGCACTGCGGCGGGCACGGCGGGCAGCCACACGGGCTGACGGACGACCCTCGCACAGTGTGCGCGCCTCGATACTGGACGCGGACGCCTGCGTCGTCGTCCGTCAGCAGACGCCATGCCGAGACCGACGCGTCGGGGTGCTGACGCCCGAGGGACCTCGCAGCAGCTCGATCGCGAACGACGAACGGGAAATGTCGGCGTACGCTGGGCTTAGCCCCGGCGGGTACCCGAGAGCCTGCCGGGGCGCTTGACGTCCGATGTACTCGCGCGGTGGCCCACGGTTCGCGTCGACTGCTGTTCCGCGCACGACGCTAGCTGGGGCACACGCCGTGGCCCTCGACGGTTCCCCCTCCGAGGCGTGCCTGGCACAGTTTCACGATGTGGTCGAGGACTTCGCTGGGATTGTCGGTCGCCTTGTCGAACACGGCATCAGCACCTAGCTGCGAGGCCGTCTGCCGATCCGGCTCGGAACTGTAGATCGCGATGACTGTCTCGGGACAGGCACTGCGGAGCAAGGGCAGCGCCTGCAGCCCATTCATGACCGGCATCTGGACGTCGCAGATGATCGCGTGGGGACAGTGCGAAGTCACGCGCTCGACCGCTTCTTGTCCGTTGCGGGTCTCGGCTTCCAGCATCAGTTCGTCGGTGAGACCGATCAGGATGTGCAGCACCTGCAACATGATGGGGTCGTCGTCAACGGTGAGAACGGTGTAGGGCATCGGCCCCCCCGGGATCTAGCTCAGGAACGTCGGCCGCGTCGGAGTGTGAGATGTGAGGCATCGGTGTGAACCACGATTCCCAGCAATCACCCCGCCGTGGCTTGCTGTTCACGCACAGGCTGGGGTAGGTCGCCGACTCGTCGACGCCGTGCAGAGGCTGACGCGTCTCGATCCTCAGCCCCATACGGGCTGGGTGGCGTCCCGACCGTGAGCCGGAGACGCTGCCGCTTGGTCGACTCGACCCACGAGCCAGCACAGCCCTCGGAAAGATCATGCAAGCGACCGCAGTCGCGCCCATGAGTCCGCGTCTGTGCAGCACCGACTCGATGGTCATGCTGTGCCTCCCAACCTCTGGGCGGTGCCGGCGCGGGCACGCTTGTTCATCGGACCATCGCAGTGCGTTGCGCCGCTAGGACCGAAACGGGTCATCGGACGTTCAGGTGTCGTGAACGCCGACACCTCAGAAAGGACTCCCGGTCAGCCGGAGGGATATGACAGCGGGGACATGGGGTGGGGCATCAGCCGCCCTGCAACACGGTCCCACGCCGTCGACCAGCGCTTGGCCGCCGGCCGCGCCGACGCCCCCGTAGCCGATAGGACGTCCGCCGGGCTCAGTCCACGAGGGCAGCCTGGCCCGCGACGACCTCGGCGTGCACGTCGGCGTGGTTCGTGGCCAGGTGCGCGAGGATCTGGTTGATCGGGGTTCCGTAGTTCTCCTGGTGGATCGGCCGGCCCCAGACCATGACCGGCTCACCCGGAATCGTGGCGAAACCTCGGTGCAACGCGGCCACGAACCACAGGTCGTCGCAGATGGGGGAGCCGGAGGACCCTCCGGCGGTGTCGGTGAGATAGCTGAGCCGCTTCTCGGACCCGGTGACCACGAAGTTGTTGCGGAAGCCGAGCCTCATCGGCTCACCGTTCGGATGCTGCAGGACGTTGACCCGCTCGCGAAGCTCCTTGTCCTGCGTTCGCGTGATCGGGTGGGACCGCAGGTGCAGCGACGGCCGGTCCGGGGCGTCGTCGGGAAGTCGGAGCAGCGCGTAGTCGAGGGTGGGATCGCTGGCAACGCACCGCGTCGAGTGGGTGGAGACCACCGTGGACTTCGCGTCGAGGAAGTCGAACTGCACCTGGGTGTTCTGGCCCTGCAGGTCGAAGTCCGCCTGCGAGGCCGGCGACTCGACGGGCAGCCGAGCGTTCACGACGTGGAAGTTGGTGATCACGAGACGAGGCGCCAGCAGCCACCCTGTGCCGAGCCCGATGTCCGGCTCGTTGCCGGCGAGGAAGGACGGTTGACCTTGGAAGTGCCGGTGCACGAGCAGCTTCGCCACCGACCGCGACGCCGCCGTGCCCCGGTGCAGAAAGGCCACCTCGAGGGTGTCGTCCTCTCCGATGGCTATCTCCAGCTGCCCCTCGGCGGCGGGCAGTGCGTCGACGTCCTGCGCCACCGGCGGTGGCGGTGCCCCGGGAGTGTCGGCCACCGGCCGCTGACCGTCGGGGCTCATCCGCTCGAGCGCGGTCCTGAACACCACTTCCTCGGGGCGTCCCGCGGTCAACAGGACCGCGTTGTTCAGGAACTTGGTCATCGGGACCTCGCCGGAGGTCAGGACCCGCGTCGAGTTGAGCTTGCCGACGAGCGTCAGAATCCGGGCGTTCGGCGTACCGCCGCCCAGGGCCGCCCCCACGAACTGCGGCGAGATGCCGGCGGTGAGCGCCTGCACGTCGCCGTCGGTCGTGAGACCGAGCTCGATGAGGGTTTTGCTCACATCCATGAAGCTCGCGTCATCGAGGTGGCTGAACGTCATGACATCCCCTTCAGGGTCCCGGTCTCGGGTGGGTGGAGGAGCTGGTCGACGACAGCGGCCCGCATCCGGTCGTCGTCGGCGGCGTAGTCCAGGCTCACGGCCACCGCCTTGCCGGTGCGACCGGTGCGCACGAGTCGGCTGGCCAGCTCGTTGATCGACCACTTCGCGCCGAGCAGACCGACCTCGATCGCGAGCTGCTGCAGTGCCGGCCCCGCGCCAGGGGTGGTCGCCTCCAGCAGCCGGCCGACTGCGAACGGGTCCTCCACGAAGATGCCGCCCACGTCGTTCGTCTGGTCCCCGACCTGGACTGCGGCATGCAGGAGGACGGCGCTGTCGCTGGGCCCGGCCGCCTGCAGCACCTGGCGCACGAGCTCAGGGTCGGTGCGCATCTGCTGCCGGGACAGCCGCTCGAAGCGGGTGCTGAGCTGCTCCTGTACGACGTCCGCCTCGGCGTCGGCACCGATCCGGCGCAGCTCGGACAGAGCCGACGTCAGCGTCCGCAGCCCGCGGGACGGCTCGCCGACGAGCTCGGCCAGCCCGACGCACGCCGCAGCGGCCTCCGACAGTCCGGGCCCGTCGTCCTGACGCGCCCGGACCGCCATCGCCTGCTCCGCGAGCTCCAGCTGGACCCGACGCTCGGCGTCCTCCATCCCGTGCGCGTGCGCCCGCTCGAGAGTGGCCGCAGCTCCCGGGACGTCGTCCAGCGCGAGCCGTGCCGCGACCTCCAACCCGAACAGCCGGCTGCCCGGCAGGCGCGTGTCGCGCTCGCCGAGCACCGTGAGCGCCTCCCGCGGGACCGAGGACGCGAGCCACGATGAGGCGCGCGAGTACGCCTCGGCCTCCCAGTCCTCCTGCTCCCACTCCGAGCGGTCCTCCTCGCCCGGCACCGTGAAGAGCCGTTTTTCCAGCCAGCGGCGGGCGCGCGGCGGGAGCGGCTCCTCCAGGGCCGACTCCAGGCCCTGGCGGACCTTCTCGTCCCAGAGGTGCTCGAGTCCTCGGGGATCCTCGTCGCTCATCAGCCGGTGGTAGAGGGCCTCGGTGCGTGCCGCGTGGCCCGGCTCGCGGGCGTAGAACGCGGCCGCGCTCCGATGGATGTCCGCGACCTTGGCCGCGCGTTCGGCGTCGTCGACCATGGTGCGCAGCATCAGCCGCCGTACGTCCTGGCGGTGCAACAGGGTGTCGTCTCCCTCGAGGTCGAACAGGGAAAGCTCCGCACGGAGCTTGTCGAAGACCTGGCCCGCTCGCTCCGGTGCGAACCCGCACGGCACGGCCAGCACGTCCCGGAGGACGGGCACGGTCACCCGGCGCACCGCCAGTCCGGGGTGCGCGACGCTGGACACCTCGGGGTCCCGGATGTGCCCGAGGATCCGGGTGTAGAGCATTCCCTGGATCTGCTCGATCGCGACCTCGGCGACCGCGGAGGTGGTGGCGACTCCCGAGAACGCTGCCTGCGCGGTCCCGGCACGGGACAGGGCCTCCGCAGCGAGTCGCAGGGTAAGAGGGTTTCCGCCGAACTTCGTCAGGATCAGCGTCCGCAGCTCCGGATCGCGTACCCCCAGGTGCCCGAGCACGGCGTCGGCTGCCGCCGGGTCGAGGTCGCCCAGATGCAGCGTCGCCTCGTCGTCCTGGGCGGTCGGCCAGGGCAGCGGGGCGCGGCCCGAGATGACGATGCGGATGCCCGGCAGTCGAGCCTGGAGGTCGCGCAGCAGCCCGACCAGGTCCTGCACCGCGCCCGGGCCCTTCGCCAGCACCTCCTCGCAGGTGTCGAGGACCAGCACCAAGGGCGCGGCGACCTGGTCCGCCTGCTCATTGTGGAGCTGGGCGAGGTTGCGGCAGAGCGTGTCGAGGATCGCGTCGCCGTCGAGGCCCTCGGTCAGGTCCAGCAGCTCGGCGGCGCGGACCAGGTCGGTGCCGCCGTAGCTGGCCTCGGCCGCGGCGAACTGCTCGGCGACGTCGGCGTTCGCGTAGAGCAGCCGCAGCTGCTGGGACAGCTGCTCCAGCAGGCCGTTGCGGTCCCGCGGGTCGTTGCGTGCCTTGTCGAAGTCGACGTAGGCGAACGACACCGGGTCATAGGGCACCCGCTCCTCGAGCTCGAGCAGCACCTTGCCGAGCAGCGTCGACTTGCCGGAGCCGCCCGCCCCGACCACGAAGAGCGGGTCTGAGGTCCCCTCGGCACTGATCTGGGCGCGCACCGTGCTCAGCTCGGCGACCCGGCCTCGGAAGTGGGTGCCGACCAGGGAGCGCAGCGGGTCGATGAGTGCTCGCCGGTCGGCGGCGGCGTGTACGGCGGCTCGGCTGACCGCGAGCGGACGGTCCAACGGTTCCAGCCACTCGAGGACCGCGTCGAGGTCGACGAGCCGGGACCGGTCCATCAGGGTGAGCTGCTGGTGGCGGCCGTCGATCAGCTCCGCGACCAGGTCGCGGCGCTGGTCCTCCAGCCCGGCGTTGACGTCCAGCGCCGCTTCGAGCAGTCGCTCCTCGACAAGCCGGGACAGGCACGCGCGTCGTACGTCGTTGCGAAGCACCCAGCCGCCGCTGTGGCTGACCGTGACCAGGTCGACGAGGGCCGCCATCGGCCGCATCGGCGGTAGCTCAGGCGTGCGCAGGGGGGTGAGGGCGGTCGGGTTGAAGCTGCCAAGCACCGCCGCCGCAGCCGTCCACGGCCAGTGGTCCGGGTCGAGTGCGGTCGCGACGTCGTCGGTCCCCGGGGTGCTCGCCAGGTCGGCGGCGAGCTGCTGGGCGAAGCCGGCCAGGTGGTCCGGCACGGCGGGGGCCGTGACGCCCGGCACGGGGGAGGGCGGGGGCGCCGCGGACGTCGGCTCCCCGAGGAACAGCCGCCGGACCCCGTCGATGTCCAGGGACCGGTCAGGTGAGCGCTTCTCCAGCGCGGCGAAGAACGCTTCGTCGACGCGACCCCGCGCGAGGAGGGCCTCGACGGTCTCGTAGACACCCTCGGAGCGACCTCGCTTCTGGACCTGCACACTGCGCGTGTCGGCTGGGTCGATGCCCTCGAGGACCAGGAACCGCTGCAGCTCCTCGTCGGTGCGGAAGAGGGCGACGAGCAGCTCGTACAGGCGCTCGCCGCGCGGGTCCTCCACCGATCACACCCCCTGGAGCTTCTGGTGGGCGACCCGGCACTGCCTGGAGAGCCACTCCAGCTGGCGGGACGGCGGCAGCTCGTTGCGGCTCCGCCGGGCCTCCAGGTCGGCCAGCACCTGAGTGGTGGCGACCGTGTAGAGCTCCTCCGACTTGTCCGGGACGGCTGCTGCGAGCCATTCCGTGATCGCCTCCTGGGTGAGGTCCGGCAGCACGTGCCGGGCCTCCAGCCCGGGGAGGTGGTCGAACCTGAGCAGGTTCGCGTCGGCGGTGAGGACCGCGACCCGGAGCTTGCGGGCCACCGTCTCCGAGCCCTGGACGCGTCCGAGCAGCTCGTCGATGAACTTCAGGACCGCGGGTTCGAGGCGGGCCGGCTCGATCAGGTTGGCCACGAACCACACCTTGCGGTTGGCGAACATCGCCGCCTCGGCCAGTGCGGCAGCCCGATTGGCACCCTCGCGCTCGGGTTCCTCGTGAGGCATCCCGTCGGCCTGCGGCACCCCGAGCTCGATGCGGAGGTCGGCGTCGAGCGACTCGAGCATCCCCGGCTCGGGATCCGGCTCGAGATGGCGTGCGACAGTCGTGAACTGCTGCGTCCGTCGGGCGACGATCTCGAGGTACGCACAGATCGTCCGCTTGCCGTGACCGGTCGGCGCCTCGATCACCAGGGCCGGATGCCCGTTGCCCAGGGCGGCCTCTTTGATCACCCGACGCAGGTCCTGCCGGTCGATGAAAGGCCATTGCTCGGGCACCCAGAGCTCGTCGATCCCGTCGCTGTGCCACAGGGCTGCGTCAGCGCGCACCCGGTCGAGCAGGGCGCGAAGCTCGATCAGCTCGCCGGCCAGGTCCACCATTTCCACGATCCTGGTCAGGGTCTCCGGCCCCGGCCTGGCCAGCGCAACCACGACCATCCACCGTGCCACCGCGGGCGTGTTGCTGCCCGGCGGCAGGTCGTCGACGGCCTCAGCGCCGACCAGATCGCGGACGGTCAGCAGCGACGGGCTCAGCCCGAGGTGGTTCTGGATCAGCACCTCGAGCTGGATCCGCAGCTCCCGCGTGAGATTCATGCTCGGCTCAGCCGCGGCTGATCTCGGTGAGCAGCTCGACGAGTCGCTGCTGGTAGGGGGAGTCGGCCATGCCGCCGGACTCGAGACCGCCGCCTCCGTCGAGCGCCGACAGGGCGGTGGTCGCTCGGGACTGGATGTCCGAGACCGCGGCGTCCGCCTGCGGGTAGAGCAGCTGCAGGCCGCGTTTGTCGCCGTCCGAGAGGTCAACACCGTTGCCGGTCGGCGCACAAGGGCTCGGGTGCGACTTGTAGAAGAACTCGGCGAACGAGTACAGCATCACCGACTTGGCGTCGAACGGGCCGATGGTGACGTCGTCGGACTCCGCTGTGCGCAGATTGTGGTCGACCTTCGACCGCGGCCAGCCGTTCGGGGGACCAGCGAGGTACGTGTAGATGCCCGGCGAGCGGCCGTTGGCGTCCTTGACGAACACGCCGCGGGAGTCCTGCGTCGGCTGGTAGCCCTCGTCGTCCTCCCATCGGAACTCGTCGGCACACGGGCCTCGCATGTTCTGGTGCGCGTGGTGGAAGCCGAGAGCGTGCAGGAACTCGTGACGTGCCGTGCCCTGCCAGTCGTCGGGCCGGTTGGTCGCGAAGTCGCCCAGGTTGAGGCTCCGCTGGCCCGGCGAACCGCCGATGGGCTGACCCGGCCCGCCGACCATCCGGTCGGTGCTGTCGGTGCCGACCAGTGACCAGAAGCCGTCCATGTCGAAGCTGACCCGGATCTCGGCGGCGTACTGGGTATCAGCCACGGTCCAGCGGCGGAACTCGCCGGTGCCTGGGTCCCTGCCGAAGTCGAGGGTCAGGTTGCACGCGTCGGTGATCTGCTCGACCGCGGAGGCGATGTCCGCGTGCAGGTCGGTGTCGCCATCGAGGAAGGCGACCCGCACCGCGGACCCGGGGCGCCAGCGGGCCAGGTCGGAGACGATGAACTCCAGGCCGTCCGCGCGCTGGGCGAGCTTGCGCCGCCAGCCGTCCCTGATCTCCAGGGAGGCGACGACCTGATCGGGCAGTGACTCGAGCTTCATTGCGCACCTCCGTGCGTCGGCGTCACCCGAGCTGACGGTGAGGGAACTGCATGTTGGGTTTAGAGGATCCGAAACTGCTCCAGGACCGCAGGTGCGTCGTCCGACCGTGCCCGGAGGGCGGCGTTGGCCTGGCGTACCTGGGTCTTCGCGGACTGCGCATGGTCCGCACGATCGTTGGCGGCGGCCGGCTGCTGGGCCGACCTCGCCTCGGCGCCGCCGATCTGGATGCCGAAGCAGGCGATCGCGCTGGTTGTGCCCACGATCGAGGCGAGCACCCCTGCGCGCAACGGCTCGTCCTGCCAGAGCAGACCCATGACGAGGACGGCGGCGAGCAGCGAGACGATCCCCACGACGAGTGCGATCAGGCCGAGCGTCCAGCGGTCCTCGGTGGCCTGGTCCGGCATGTCGGGCTCCCGTTGCTCCCGGTCCGCGACGACGGTCGCGTCATCTGTACTTTACTTTCGTACACCCACCGGGAAGGGCGTGCACAGCAAACCGCTGAACTTGCTCCACAGGCGCGACCGAAACATCGTCACCGCGCGGCCGAGCGCGTCGCCGGCACCGTCCGGACAGCCATGAAGCCGCCGCCCATCGTCGTGAACCTCGAGATCACCGTGGACGGCCGGCGCTCCTCGCGTGACCGTGACGTGGTGGACCCAGAGCTGATCGGCCTGGCCCGAGGTCAGCTGAGCCGAGCCGACCAAGTCGGCGAACAGGAGCGGCAACCGTTCGGCGTGTGCTCGTGGCGTCATCCTGAGTTCGATCCGAGCTCGAGGAGGGCGCATCGGAGGCTGCGGGTGATGGCATCCGGACGAGAGCTTCAATCCTGACATCCGCACGGCGGCGGTCGGGGTGCATCTCCCGTGTCGTGACGGTCTCCCGGATCGTGACCACGTGACGGGCGCTCGACCTCGAGCGCATGGAGACGACTGCTGATGTCTGCCAGCCTGGCGAGCACCTCGTCGGCGTGACTCAGCTCTCGTCGCTCGAAAGGCTCCTCGTCCTCACGGACCAGCAGCGAGGCCATCGTGGCCGAGACCAGCGAGAGCATCAGGAAGCCGACGAGCATCAGTACCGCGGAGGCGACAGCGCCCTCGGGCGACTTGGGTGGACCGTCGACGAAGCCGACCGTGGTCATCAGGGACAAGGACCACCACAGGCCTTCCCAGTAGCTGCCGACGGTGTCGGCCTCGAAGGCGGCCGCCGCCCCTGCGCCCACGGCGCCGACCGTCACGCCCACCAGCAGCACCGGAAGAACCCAGCGCCTGCGTATCCGTGGAATCTTCATTTCTGCGCCCCCTCACTCCTCATGTCTGCCTCATGTCTGCTTTGCGTCAGCATGCGGCTGCTCACTGCTGCGGGCGTCCGACCGACCTCGGCTGTCCTGGGAGGCGCGGCCGCGGACGCGACGGCGAAGCAGCTCGACAGCGCCGGGCACCAGCGAGAGCGTGACGACGCCGACGAGGAGCAGCTCCACATGGGCCGCCACGAGTGGGACACCGCCGAGAAAGTAGCCTCCGCACAGGATCCCGACAGCCCATGCCACGGCGCCGACGAGGTTGTAGGCGGTGAACCGCCGTCTCGTCATGTCGCCCACGCCGGCCATGACGGGGGTGAAGGTGCGAGCAACGGGCACGAAGCGCGCCAGGACCACGGCCTTGGGGCCGTGCCTCGTGAAGAACCTCTGAGCCTGCGAGGCATGGCGTCGGGAGAAGAGGCGAGAGTCCGCCCCGTGGAACAGCCGTGGCCCGACCCGTCGTCCTACCAGGTAACCGACCTGGTCTCCGGCCGTGGCAGCGACGAACGTGCCCGCGGCGACCAGCCACAGGGGCACGTGCATCGCACCGCTGGCAACGAGAACCCCGGCCGTGAACACGAGTGAGTCACCCGGGAGGAAGAAGCCGAGCATCAGGCCCGTCTCGGTAAAGACGACACCCATCAGGAGCAGCAGCGCCAGTGGACCCAGGGTGGCCATCAACGGCGTCAGGGCGAGGATCATGGCTTCGACACTGGTTGTCCCTACCTGCAAGGGACCTGACTGTCATGGGCGTCGTTGGTTTCGGCGTCGGACGCGATGGTTCCGGCACGAACACTTCTCATGCGCGTTGTGTGGTCGTCGTACCGACTCAGACGAGGGGGCGACGATCGAACGGCACCTGGACGCCGGCCTGGCGGCCGTTCTCAACCTCGATGCCGACATCCTCGTCGCGGACGACAGCAGCCCTGACGCCACGGGCAGAGGGTACGCAGGCATGCCGACCACGGCGTCCATGTCCACCTGCTCGCACGGCCGAAGAAGTACGGTCTCGGTGCCCCCGATCGGGCTGGCTTCGCCCGGGCCCCGGGACGTCGGTACGACGCGATCGGCGGTCCGAACTCCTCAACACGACCAGTGCGGGTCCGGCACTCGCACCGGGAGACTCCACGGCTTGTGGGGAGGAGCTGACGCCTGAGGGCCGAGCAGCCTCCGGAGCCTCGCGGACACAGCCAGTCAGGCGGAGTGCAGGTGCTGGCGTTGAGCCTGGGGCCATGGAAATCACAACGCGGAAGCGCGAAGCGCGCACCATGCTGAACAAGGTCCCGGAAGTCACAGCACTCTTCTGGGTCATCAAGATCATGTCCACCACCGTCGGAGAGACAGCCGCCGACTTCTTGGCCGGCAATGTCGGACTCGGCCTGACCAACACCTCACTGATCATGGCGGTTCTACTGGCGGGGGTGCTCGTCGCGCAGTTCCGCTCCCGACGCTATGTTCCGTCGATCTACTGGCTGGCGGTCGTGCTGATCTCGGTCGTCGGGACCCTGATCTCCGACAACCTCGTCGACAACTTCGGAGTCAGTCTCTGGACGACGACGGCCGTCTTCGGTGCGTGTCTGGCCGCCACGTTCACTCTCTGGCAGCGCGCGGAGGGCACGCTCTCGATCCATTCGATCGTGACCCGCCGCCGCGAGGGCTTCTACTGGCTCGCCATCCTCTTCACCTTCGCCCTCGGCACCTCTGCGGGGGACCTTGTGTCCGAGAAGCTCGCCCTGGGCTACCTGTTGTCCGCAGGCATCTTCGGCGGTCTCATCGCGCTCGTGGCCCTGGCGTTCTGGCAGGGCGGACTGAGCTCGGTGCTGGCCTTCTGGACCGCCTATGTGCTCACCCGACCGTTCGGAGCCTCCATCGGTGACTTCCTCACCGCGCCGGCACCTGTCGGAGGACTGGGCCTGGGCACCAACGGCACCAGCGCCCTCTTCCTCGCCGTGATCCTCGGTGCGGTCTCGTGGTTCACGCTCCAGCAGCGGCGGACGAACACCGAGCTCGCCGCGCTGGAGACCTCGGTGGGGAGTCGGCTGGCGTAGCTCGCCGAGCTGGGACGGCAAGGGCCACCGGGCGTGGTGCTGACCTCTGTGAGGACGGCTCCACCGCCTGGGGGCCCTCGTGGCGCCGTGCCTGTCCGCAGCCGCTCGGGGGCGGGCGACCTCCGTCGCGGCGTCGCGACGTCGCAGTCAGGTTGCTGGCAGGTGGCCCCCGCGATGGTTCCGGCATGAACATTGCTGATGCGCGTTGCGTGGTCGTCGTACCGACCTATGACGAGGCGGCGACGATCGAAGACTTCCTGGACGCCGGCCTGGCGGCCACTCGCGACCTCGATGCCGACATCCTCGTCGTGGACGACAGCAGCCCCGACGGCACGGGGGAGAAGGTACGCAGGCACGCCGAGTTCGGCTCCCGCGTCCACCTGCTCTCGCGGCCGGACAAAGACGGCCTCGGTGCCGCCTATCGGGCTGGCTTCGCCTGGGCGCTGGAACGTGGATACGACGCGGTCGTCCAGATCGACGCCGACGGGTCACATCCCGCCGACCGCATTGCGCCCATGGTCGCTGCGCTGGCCGCGCACGACCTGGTGATCGGGTCACGTTACGTGCCGGGGGGCGCCACCGTCGGCTGGTCGCGCCACCGACGCCTGCTGTCCTGGGCGGCGAACGCCTACGCCCGCATCCTTCTCGGTCTCCCACAACGTGACGCCACCGCCGGGTTCCGCGCCTGGCGTGCAACCGCGCTTGTCGACCTCTGCGTCGTCGAGTCGGAGTCCGACGGGTACTGCTTCCAGATCGAGAACTCGTGGCGCGCACAGAGGGTCGGCCTACGGGTGATCGAGCTACCGATCGCATTCACCGAGCGCACGGGCGGCGCGTCCAAGATGACCGGAGCGGTGGCTGTGGAGGCCCTCCGCCGCGTCCTGCTCTGGCGGCTGCGCGAGGTCTTCGGCAGCGTCGGCGATCGGCTCAGCGCTTCGCACGCCCTGAGTCCTGCCCGCCCGGCTCGTTCCGTGCGCCGATCGCGATCGGGGCAGGGGGTTCACCATGCTGCATGACACCGCCACTGTGACCGGACGACCGCGGATCCAGGTCGGTCGCCCGTCGGCACCGGCGTCCATGCGGTGGCCCAGATCTCTGAGCCGCGAGGTCCTTGCCTTCCTGGCTGTCGGCACGCTCGGGTACGTGGTCGATGTCGGCCTCTTCAACTGGCTTGCCACGCTCCATGCATTCGCAGAGATCGACCCGACCGTTCCGAAGGTGCTGGCCGTCGCCGTCGCGATGGTCGTCACCTACGCCGGCAACAGGTTCGTCACGTGGCGCGGCCGCGCACGCCGCGACTCGAGGCGCCGGGAGCTCGTCCTGTTCGTGGTGTTCAACCTGATCGGTCTGGGGATCGCGGTGGGCGCGCTGGCCATCAGCCATGACGTGCTCGGGCTCACGAGCCGGCTGGCTGACAACGTGTCCGCGAACGTCATCGGTCTGGGGCTCGGGACAGCGTTCCGGTTCTGGTCCTACCGACACTTCGTCTTCAACGACGCCGGTGGCGATCCAGCGCGCCGCCGAGTGGCGACGACGTGAGCGCGGTCGCGTTCCGGCAGCCGACCGACGCCGGCACCCCTCGTGCTCGCGGAGGCCTGAGGTGGCGGTCTCGGTCGGGTGTTTCACCGTCGTTGTGGGTCGGGCTCTGCGCGGCGGCTGCAGCGCTGGCGCGAGTGCCCTTCCTGGACATGCCACTTGCCCCGGACGAAGGTGGCTTCCTGCTCGTGGCCTCCCAATGGTCACCGGGCACGTCGCTGTACGGCAGCTACTGGGTCGATCGCCCGCCCCTCCTCATCGGCCTGTTCCAGATCGCCGACCTGGGTGGCGGGGCCGTTGCGCTGCGTCTGCTGGGGACCGTCGCCGTGGTGGCCTCGGTGCTTCTCGCCGCGCCAGTGGGACGAGCCTTCGCCCCGTCCTCAGGTCGGGCACCCGTGGTCTGCGCCGCCACGGTGGCCGTGTTCCTCTCCACGCCACTGTTCGGGGCTACCGAGGTCAACGGCGAGCTGCTGGCACTACCCTTCGTGCTCACCGGATTCCTCGCGGCCTCGAGGGCGCTGATGGAACCTCGCCGACCACTGGCCATGGCCTGGTGGGCAGCAGCCGGTGTGGCGGGGGCCGCTGCCGCGATGGTCAAGCAGAACATGATCGAGGTGTTCGTATTCGCAGCGGTGAGCGTGGCCTGGATGCTGGGGCGCAGACGAGTAGGCCGGGCTGCGGCGATCAGATCCCTGGCAGCCTTCGGTCTCGGCGCCGGCGTGCTGGTCGCCGCCGTCGTCGGATGGGCGTGGAGCCGCGGTACCGACCCCGCTCCCTTGTGGAATGCGGTCGTATCGTTCCGTGCCGCTGCTGCATCCGTGATCTCAGCCTCGGCCGACGACGCCACTCCCCACCGGGCTCAGCTCCTGGCGCTTGCATTCGCCGCCAGTGGGGCGATCGCGGTGGTTGCGGCGGCCCTCGTGCCGGGTAGGCACCCGACCCGGGACGGGCGCCACCTCGACGTCGCGCAGCAGCCGGTCGACGTGAGGTGGGTGGCGTGCGGCGTCAGCGCCTGGGAGGTGTTCGCGGTGGCGGCGGGCGGCAGCTACTGGCTTCACTACCTCGTGGCGACCGTGCCCGGGCTGGTGCTCATCGTCGCCTCCGTCTGCTCACGCAAGCCACACCGGATCCGATGGGTGGTGACCTCCCTGGTCTACGGGGCGGTGGTCGCGACGGCAGCACTGTTCTGGGTAGCTGGCCACGAGACGGGGGCTGACTCCGCCGTGGAACGCTACCTCCTCGCCCATGAGCGCCCCGGGGACACCGGGGTCGTGGGGTTCGGAGATCCGGCCATCCTGGAGACGGCACATCTCTCCAGCCCCTACCCACAGCTGTGGAGTCTCCCCGTGAGAGTGCTGGACCCGCACCTGGTCGCGTTCACCCGCACGCTGCGAGGACCGGACCGGCCGACGTGGGTGGTGGTGAACGGGACTTCCCTCACGACCTGGGGTGTCGACGCCAGCAAGGCGGAGCCGGTGCTCGACCGTGACTATCGCCGGGTGAAGACCGAGGGCAGCTACGTCATCTACCGGGTCCGGGTTCCGGTGTCCGGGCCGGTGGGCGAGTAGCAGAGTCGGTCAGGCCGGCTGAAAGACTGGAGAGACAATGTTGACTGTTGGTGTGTGTGAGGACGAGCCCGCCATCCGGCGGGTGCTCGTCCAGGCGCTCAAGTTCGTCGGGCACGATGCCATCACTGCCCACACCGGCACCGAGGCGATGCGTCTCTTCGGCGCCGACAGTGGCGTCGACGTGATCATCATGGACATCGGGCTGCCGGACGCCGACGGTCGCGACGTGTGCCAGGCCCTCAAGGCTGCGGGCCAGCACGCACCGGTGCTCTTCCTCACCGCACTGGGCGGGGTTCACGACCGACTGACCGGGTTCGGCGCCGGGGCCGACGACTACGTGCCGAAGCCCTTCGACGTCAAGGAGCTCCTGGCGCGGGTCGAGGTGCTCGGTCGTCGCCGCCATAGCGGCCCGGTGCGTGCCGGGGGCCTCACCCTGGACCCGGCGGCACACTCGGTGCGCACCACGCATGGGGAGGTGCTCCTGACGCCGACGGAGTTCCGGATGCTCGCCGCGATCACCTCCAGGCCGGGGGAGGTGGTTCGGCGGCGGACGGTCGTGGCGGCAGCCTGGCCCGACGGCGCGGTCGTGAGTGAGAACACCATCGACTCGTTCATGCGGCGGTTGCGCGCCAAGCTGGAGTCCATCTCGTCGCCGATCTCCATCGAGACCGTCCGTGGCGTGGGGTACCGGCTGTCATGACAGCCGTCGACGGCCGGTCGTGGCGCTCACGACCCCGCCCCGGCTCGTTCCGGCGCCAGATCGTCATCCTCACCGGTGCCGTGACCACGTTCGCCGTCGTGGTCCTCGTGATTCTCGTGCAGCTGGTCCTGGCCCAGGTCGCCACCAACACCGTTGCTCGGGTCCTGCTCGAACGAACCGACGCCATCATCTCCTCGGCAGATGCCTCCTCGACCTCGACCCAGCTGGTGGTGCCTGCTGCGAGCCTCGATGCGGGGGTTGCCGTCTTCGACCCGGCCGGAACCCTGGTCGCGGGTGCGGCGCCGAGCTCGCTGGCTGACGAGTACGCCGAGCTCGGTCGGAGCACCGCGCAACGAACGATCACGGTCGATGACGACCGCATCCGGGCGCAGCCGTTCACCACGGCCGCGGGTGCCGGCGGTGTCGTCGTGGTCACCGAGAAGCTGGCCCCGTACGAGAACGCGGAGCGCTACGCGTTCGTGGTCTCCGCCGTTGCGGGGCTGCTGATGATCGTCGCGACCATGACGCTGGCGGCATGGGTGAGCCGTCGCGCGCTGCGCCCGGTGGCTGACATGGCTGCCACCGCCGAGGACTGGAGCGAGCACGACCTGTCTCGCCGATTCGACCTGGGCGAACCTCGCAACGAGATCACCGCCCTGGGCCGGACCCTGGACGGCCTGCTCGACAAGGTGTCGAGCGTGATCCGCTCGGAGCAGCGGCTGACCTCCGAGCTGGCGCACGAGCTGCGGACCCCGTTGACAGCGGTGCAGGGCTGCGCGGACCTGGTTCTGATGCGCGGCGACCTGCCACCGGAGGTGCGTGCGGAGGTCGAGGAGATGCGCTCCGGGACGGGGCGGATGGCCGACACCATCACCAGCCTTCTCGAGCTGGCGAGATCGGAGTCGTCGATGCAGGGCAGCGCGTCCTGCCTGTTGTCGGAGGTCCTGACGGACGTGGCCGCCCAGGGCGACGGTGGGGCGGAGCTCGTGGTCGACTCAGGCTCCTCCATCCGCCTGGCAGTACCGCACACACTGGCGGTACGGGCTCTGTCGCCGATCGTCCAGAATGCAGTGCGGCTGGCGGACCACGTGCACGTCTCGGCACGTGTGGAGGCCTCGGGGCTGGTGGCGATCCTGGTGGACGATGACGGCCCTGGCGTTGAGCTCTCGCAACGCGCGGCGATCTTCGTCCCGGGACACACCAGCGG
>JALZCZ010000380.1 GCA_030862825.1 Actinomycetota bacterium
CGGCCGACCTCCGCGCGCGGGCCGGGCGCGTCGTTGCGGGCGAGCGCCGAGACCAGCGACCGCTGCACGATCCGGCTGCGTTCCTCCCAGCTCTCGGTGTCGTGCAGCCGCTCCGGCAGGTCCGCCAGCTCGGGAGCGACCTCGTCGAGGTCGGTGAGCTGCCCGGCGAGCTCCCTGGCCGGTTGCCCGAACAGCGCCCGGCACCCCTCCAGGGTGAGCGTGAGGAAGAATCCGCGCTGCCGCGCGCCGTGGTGGATCTCGGCGGGAGCCGGATGCAGCCCCGCGACGCTGGACCATCCCGCCCGGCGCGAGCCCGGCGCACCCGCCCACCCGACGTCGATCGGCTCGTCGACGGGCAGCACGAAGGTCAGGCTGGTGCCGGGCAGGCCTCGGTGCACGCCGGCGTCGCCGGTCACGTCGTATGCGACCAGCGACGCGACGTAGGGGCGCAGCGCCTCCACCGTCGGCCTTGTCATGCCCGCCACGGTACGCCGCGGGCACCTACAGCCGGGCGGCCTCGAGCAGCTCGCCGAGCTCGTCGAGGGTGAGGTCGCGCAGCTCACCGGGTGGGAGCGAGCCGAGCCGGACCGGCCCGAGCCGGGTGCGGGTCAGCCGACGCACGGGGTGGCCGACCTGGTCGAGCAGCCGCCGCACGATCCGGTTGCGGCCCTCGTGGATCACCAGCTCGACGATCGACTTGTCCGTGGCCTTCGCGATGATCTTGGCCCGGGAGACCGTCACCGGCCCGTCGTCGAGCGTGACCCCGTCGAGCAGAATCTGCACCAGGTCCTTCGACACCTCGCCGTCCACCTCCGCGACGTAGGTCTTGTCGACCTCGTAGGAGGGGTGGGCGATCCGCTGCGCGAAGCTGCCGTCGTTGGTGAGCAGCAGCAGGCCGGAGGTGTCGGTGTCGAGTCGTCCGACGTGGAAGAGGCGCTCCGGACGGTCGCCCCGCGCCTCTGCCAGGACATCGGTGAGGGTGCGCCGTCCCTCGGGGTCGGACATGGTGGAGACCACGCCGCGCGGCTTGTTGAGCACGAGGTAGACGTGGTCGGAGACCGGTGGCAGCCGCTTGCCGGAGACGCGGATCACCGCGGTGCGCGGATCCACCTTCGTGCCGAGCCGGGTGACCACCTCACCGTCGACCTCGACCTCGCCGGCGAGCATCAGCTCCTCGCACTTGCGCCGCGAGGCGACGCCCGACTGGGCCAGCAGCTTCTGGAGCCGGATCAGGCCCTCGTCGTCGGTCTCGAGCTCGCGGGTCAAGCGCTCGGCGCCGGTGGCTCGTGCGGGGAGACATGCGGGGACTCCTGGGCGGCCATCGCGCTCAGCTCGTCCTCGAGGTCATCCATCTCGGGGAGGTACGGCGCCAGCTCGGGCAGGTCGTCGAGCGAGGTGACGCCGATCCGCTCCAGGAAGTAGCCGGTGGTGCGGTAGAGCGTGGCGCCGTGCTCGCCGTCCTCCCCCGCCTCCTCCACGAGGCCGCGGGTGAGCAGGGTGCGCATCACCCCGTCGACGTTGACCCCCCGGATCGCCGAGACCCGCGCCCGCGACACGGGCTGCTTGTAGGCCACGATCGCGAGCGTCTCGAGGGCGGCCTGGGTCAGCCGGGCCTGCTGCCCCTCGAGCACGAATCCCTCGACGACCGCTGCGTAGTCGTCGCGGGTGTAGTAGCGCCAGCCACCGGCCACGTTGCGGAGCTCGAATCCGCGGCCCTGCTCGTCGTACTCGGCGGCCAGCTGGCCGAGGGCGGCCACGACCTCCTCGGCCGGGTAGCCCACGGCCGAGGCCAGGGTGGTGTCGTCGAGCGGCTGGTCGGCGACCATCAGCACGGCCTCCAGCGACGGACGCAGGTCCGCCACGGGTACGTCGAGCGACTGCTCCTCGGTGGTCTCGGTCATGCTGTCGTCTCCTCGGTCGGCGCCTCGGTCGGCCCCTCGGTCGGCGGTGCGCCGTCGAACTCGTCGGTCACCAGGTCCTCTGCGGTGGCGTCGTCGTCGCCGGTCCAGCGGACGCTCAGCTCACCCAGCGCCGAGACCTGCTCGAACGCCACCGCACCCTCACGATAGAGCTCGAGCAGGGAGAGGAAACGGGCGACCGTGGTCAGGGTGTCGGGTGAGTCGCCGCAGAGCGCGCGGAACGTCATGGTGCCGCTACGCCGCAACCTCTCGACGACGATCGCGGCCTGCTCCCGCACGCTCACCGTGGGGGCATGGATGTGCTGCAACGAGAGCTCGAGGGTCGGCTTGGGGGTGAGCGCCTTGGCGGCCAGGGCGGCGAACTGCTCCAGCCCGATGCCGATCAGCACCTCGGGCAGCAGGCTGGCGTAGCGCTCCTCGAGTCCCACCGCCCGCGGGTGTCGCTTGCTCTCGATGGCGAGACGGCCGGCGACGATGCCGGCCACCTCCTTGAACGCCTTGTACTGCAGCAGCCGCGCGAACAGCAGGTCGCGCGCCTCCAGCAGCGCCAGGTCCTCCTCGTCCTCGATGTCGCCCTGGGGCAGCAGCCGGGCCGCCTTGAGGTCCAGCAGCGTCGCCGCGACGAGCAGGAACGACGTGGTCTGCTCGAGGTCCCACTCCGCTCCGAGCGCCTTGGCGTGCGCGATGAACTCGTCGGTCACCCGCGACAACGCGACCTCGGTGATGTCGAGCTTGTGCTTGGAGATCAGGCTGAGCAACAGGTCGAAAGGGCCCTCGAAGTTGTCGAGGTGGAGCTCGAAGGCGGGGGTCGGGTCAGTCCCCGCCTCGGACATTGTCGCGGTCACTCCTCGGTCAGCCGACGGACCAGGGCGCTCTCGTCACCGTTGGCCTGGTAGTCCGCGAGCACGAGCGAGATCGCCTCGCGCACCAGCCGGCCGCGGTCGACGGCGAGACCCTGGCCGCTGCGCAGGGCCAGCCGGGCGTGCTCGATCTCCAGCAGCTCCTCGGAGGTGACGTAGACGGTCATCTTCTCGTCGTGCCGGATCCGTCCGCTCGGCTTGCGAGGCGTGCCGGGCTCCGGCGCGGCCTCGGGGCTGTCAGGGACCGCCCGGACCCGTCGCGACTTCTCGTCGGACGGCGCCGTGGGGCGGAACAGGTCGTCTGCGGCCGGCAGGTTCACACGTCGAGGCACCTGGCCGACACCTCCTTGGCCAGCTGTCGGTAGGCCTCGGCACCCGCCGAGGCCGTGGCGTAGCTGGTGATCGGCTCACCGGCCACGGTCGAGTCCGAGAACTTCACGGTACGCCGGATCACCGTGTGGAAGACCTTGTCGCCCCAGGCCTGCACCAAGCGCTCGAGCACCTCGCGGCCGTGCAGCGTGCGGCCGTCGTACATGGTGCCGAGCACGCCCTCGATCTGGAGCTTCGGGTTGAGCCGCTCGCGCACCTTGTCGATCGTGGTCTTGAGCAGGGCCACCCCGCGCAGGGCGAAGTACTCGCACTCCAAGGGCACGATCACCCCGTCGGAGGCGGTGAGCGCGTTGACCGTCAGCAGGCCGAGCGAGGGCTGGCAGTCGATCAGGATGACGTCGTAGTCGGCGATGGCCGGCCCCAGCACCCGCTGCAGGGTCTGCTCGCGGGCCACCTCGTGCACCAGCTGCACCTCGGCGGCGGACAGGTCGATGTTGGAGGGCAGCAGGTCCATGCCGGGCACGCCGGTCGGCACCACGACGTCCTTCATGTCCACGTCGCGCTGCAGGAGCAGGTTGTAGACCGTCAGCTCCATCTCGTGCGGGTTGAGACCCAGCCCGACCGAGAGCGACCCCTGCGGGTCGAAGTCGACCAGCAGCACCTTGCGCCCGAACTCCGCCAACGCGGCTCCCAGGTTGATCGTGGTGGTGGTCTTGCCGACGCCGCCCTTCTGGTTGCACATCGAGATCACGCGCGCGTTGCCGTGCTCGGTCAGGGGCGGCGGGTCGGCCAGCATCGGCATCGGCCGGCCCGTGGGGCCGAGCTCGACTTCGGGGTCGCCGGGAGGGCGTTCGAAGGGAATGACGTGGGTCATGGGTTCTCCGAGCAGTGGGGAAGATGGATCGGCTGCTGCGGGGGTCGGCATCAGTGGGGGCATATCGGGTGCACTGCTCCCGCCGCCGTACGGTGAGAACGATCCGCCATCACTCATCTGCCGCTCCTCGCTCGGGTCCTTGCGGGACCAGATCTGCCGTCGGAACCCCATCAGACAATGTCGACACGACGACATTGCGACGACTCGCCGTGGCGAGGGTAGATGTCTTGGGCGGCCCCAACAACCCGGTCGGCGAAACCCCCAGGCACCGGGCCGATCTGTGCAGGAACTGTGCACGAGCCCCCGCCTGAGTGCACAGGCATCCCCAGCCTGTGCAGAGATCTGTGGACGCAGCCGGGGTTGCTCGTGGTGGATATGGGCGGTGGAGGGATCCCAGGTAAACCTGGGACGCCAGACCTTCTGAGCCGTTGCAACACCCGAGAACCTCAGGGATCCCAGGTAAACCTGGGATCCATCCGCACCAGCTCACAGCGTCCGCATCGCCGTGGTGATGATCACCAGCTCGCCCAGCTCGTCGGAGGCGTCGAGGTCCGCCTCGGCCTCGATCACCCAGTCGCGGTGGCCGGGCGGGTCGGCGATGGTCTGGCGCACCGGCCAGGTCCGGCCCCCCTTCTCGATGGACAGCAGGTCGGGTCCGCGCGCGTCGGCGTCGAGGAGCACCTCGTCGTGCTCGGCGTAGTACTCCTCGATGGCCTGGTCCCAGGCCGAGCGGGTCATCACCACCTCGCGGGGCGGGTCGGTGCGGTCGGCGTTCGCGCGCTCCACGGCCATCAGGCCGTCGAGGTCGTCACGGGCGACCAGCTCGACCCGGCGCCACATGGCGTTGCGGATCATCACCCCGAACGGCCGCTCCTGCAGCGAGATGGCGCGGGGTGCCGGTGGCGGCGCCCCCTCGGCGACGGTCCGTGCGACGTGGGCGGGGTCGTTGAGCGCCTCCCACTCGTCGAGCAGCGAGGAGTCGGTCTGCCGCACGGTCTCGCCCAGCCACTCGATCAGGTCGTCGAGCTCGAGCGTCCGGTGCGCGTCGGGGACGGTCTGGCGCAGGGCGCGGTAGGCGTCGGTGAGGTAGCGCAGCACCAATCCCTCCGAGCGGGCCAGCTGGTAGCGGCTGATGAAGTCGGTGAAGCTCATTCCCTGCTCGTACATCTGGCGCACGATCGTCTTCGGCGTGAGCGCGTCCTCCGCGAGCCAGGGGTGGCTCTCCCGGTAGATCTCGTACGTCGCCTCCAAGTGCTCGGCGAGCGGCTGCGGCCAGGTGACCTCCTCGAGCAGCCGCATCCGCTCGTCGTACTCGAGGCCGTCGGCCTTCATCTCGGCGATCGCCTCGCCGCGGGCGGCGTGCTGCTGGGCGAACAGGATCTGGCGCGGCGACTCGAGCACCGCCTCGATCACCGAGACGATGTCGAGGGTGTAGGTCTCCGACTCCGGATCGAGCGTGTCGAGGGTAGCCATGGCGAACAGGGAGAGCGGCTGGTTGAGCGCGAAGTCGGGAGGCAGCTCGACGGTGAGCACGTAGCGCCGCCCGAACTCGTCGGGCTCGTCGAGCCGGGTGAGCACCCCGGAGTGGACCAGGCTGCGGGCCAGCCGCAGCGCACGGCGGCTGAGGCGGAGCTGACTGCGGCGGTCCTCGTGGTTGTCCTGGAGCAGCCTTCGCATCACCGCGAAGTTGTCCTCCTCGCGGGCGGCGACGTTGACCAGGATCGAGTTGTCGACCTTCATCTTCGACACCATCGCCTCGGGCACGCCCGACACCAGCTTGTCGAAGGTCTGCTCGCTCCAGACCACCGTGCCCTCGGGCGGCTTCTTCAGCTGCGCCTTGCTCTTCCTCTTGGCCTGCTTCTCGGCACTCATCGCCGCGTTCTTGGCCGCGGCCTTCGCCTTCGCGCGCTCGTTGTCGATCACGTGCTCCGGCGCCTGCACCACGACATAGCCAGCCGTGTCGAACCCCGCCCGTCCTGCGCGGCCGGCGATCTGGTGGAACTCCCGGGTGCGCAGGATCCGCTGCCGGGTGCCGTCGTACTTGGCCAGCGCGGTGAACAGCACGGTCCGGATCGGCACGTTGATGCCGACCCCGAGGGTGTCGGTGCCGCAGATGACGGTGAGCATCCCGGCCTGCGCGAGCTGCTCGACGAGCCGACGGTAGCGGGGCAGCATCCCCGCGTGATGTACGCCGATCCCCCGCCGCAGCAGCTTGGAGAGCGTCTTGCCGAAACCGGCGCCGAAGCGGAACCCGGCCAGCCGCTCGACCAGCGCCTCCTTGTCGGCCGCGATCACACCGCGGCTGTTGAGCAGTGAGGTGGCGTGCTCGACGGCGGCGGCCTGGGTGAAGTGGACGACGTAGACCGGCGCCTGGTGAGTCGTGACCAGCTCCTCGAGCGTCTCGGCCAGCGGCGTCAGCGCCCAGCTGAAGTGCAGCGGCACCGGCCGCTCGGCCCGGTCGACGACCGCGGTTCCCCGGCCGTTGCGGCGGGTCATGTCCGCGGCGAGCTCGGTGACGTCGCCCAGGGTGGCCGACATCAGCACGAACTGGGCCTGCGGCAGCTCGAGCAGCGGCACCTGCCAGGCCCAGCCGCGGTCCGGCTCGGCGTAGAAGTGGAACTCGTCCATGATCACCAGACCGACGTCGGCCGTCCGGCCCTCGCGCAGGGCGATGTTGGCCAGCACCTCCGCGGTGCAGCAGATGATCGGGGCGTCGGCGTTGACCGCGGCGTCCCCGGTGAGCAGGCCGACGTCGTCGGCGCCGAAGACCTCGCAGAGGTCGAAGAACTTCTCGCTGACCAGCGCCTTGATGGGGGCGGTGTAGAACGACACGCGGTCCTCGGCCATGGCCGCCATGTGGGCGCCCACGGCGACCACCGACTTGCCGGACCCCGTCGGCGTCGCGAGCACGACGTTGTTGCCCGACAGCACCTCGATGATCGCCTCGTCCTGGTGCGGGTAGAGCTCCAGGCCGCGACTCGTGGCCCACTCCACGACCCGTTCGTAGACGGCGTCGACATCGGTCATTTCCTGGCTCATTCCCTGGCCCTCGGATGGGCCGTCGCGAAGACCTCGCGCAGGTTGTCGACGGTGACCAGCGTGTAGACCTGGGTCGTGGTCACCGAGGCGTGCCCCAGCAGCTCTTGGACCACGCGCACGTCGGCGCCGCCGTCGAGCAGGTGGGTGGCGAACGAGTGGCGCAGGGTGTGCGGGGAGACGTCGCGGGTGACCCCTGCGCGGTCCGCGGCCTTCACCAGCACCGACCACGCCGACTGCCGCGACAGCCGCCCGCCGCGGGCGTTGAGGAACAGCGCTCCCCCCGCTCCTCCGGTCTGGGCGAGCTCGGGCCGGCCCCGCACCAGGTAGGCCGACACGGCGTCGCGGGCGTAGGAGCCGATCGGCACGATCCGCTCCTTCCCGCCCTTGCCGCGCAGCAGCACCGTGCCGCCGATGACGCCATCCGCCAGCTCGAGGTCGTCGACGTCGAGGCCGACCGCCTCGGAGATCCGGGCGCCGGTGCCGTAGAGCAGCTCGAGCAGCGCACGGTCGCGCAGCGCGAGGGTGGTGCCGGGGGCGGCGGCGGCCTCCAGGATCGCCTCCACGTCGGAGAGCGGCAGCGCCTTGGGCAGTCGCTTCGCCGCGGCGGGGGGCTTCACGCCGGCAGCCGGGTCCGCCTCCGCAAGCCCGTCGGCGACCGCGAACCTGTGGAACCCGCGCACCGCCACCACGGTCCGCGCCGCGGAGGTGGAGCTCAGCGCCGGGTGGTCGGGATCGCCCTCCCGCAGCCGGATCAGGAATCCGGACACGGTGCTCTCGGTGACCGACGCCAGGTCGGACACCCCCGCCTGCCCGAGGTACTCCCGGTAGCGGCGGAGGTCGCGTCGGTAGGACGTCAGCGTGTTGGCCGCGAGACCCTTCTCGACCGAGAGGTGGTCGAGGTAGGTCCGGATGGCTCGGTCCAGCGCAGTGGTCTCGCTCAGGCGAGTACTCCGTCCAGGGAGACCGACTCGATGCCGACGGCTTCGCCGACCGGGGCGTTGGTCAGCTCGCCGGCGTGGGTGTTGAGGCCCAGGGCGAGGCTGTGGTCGTCGAGGCAGGCCTGTCGCCAGCCCTTGTTGGCCAGGGCCACGGCATACGGCATCGTCGCGTTGGTCAGGGCGTAGGTCGAGGTGTTCGGGACCGCGCCGGGCATGTTGGCCACGCAGTAGAAGATCGAGTTGTGCACCGGGTAGGTCGGGTCCGCGTGCGTGGTCGGGCGGGTGTCCTCGAAGCAGCCGCCCTGGTCGACGGCGATGTCGACCAGCACCGACCCGGGCTTCATCTCCGAGACCAGCTGGTTGGACACCAGCTTGGGCGCCTTCGCGCCGGGGATCAGCACCGCGCCGATCACCAGGTCGGCCTCCCGGACCTGCTGCTGGATGGCCAGCTGGGAGGAGGCCAGGCCGTGCACCCGGTTGTTGTAGCGCCAGAACGACATCCGCAGCTTGTCCAGGTCGGTGTCCAGCAGGGTGACGTCGGCGCCCATCCCGAGCGCGATGTTGGCGGCGTTCTGCCCGGCCACCCCGGCACCGATCACCACCACCTTGGCGTTGGCCACGCCACCGACCCCGCCGAGGAGCACGCCGCGTCCGCCCTCGGCCTTGAGCAGCGAGTGGGCGCCCACCTGCGGCGCGAGACAGCCGGCCACCTCGGACATCGGGTAGAGCAACGGCAGACCGCCCGAGGGCAGCTGCACGGTCTCGTAGGCGATCGCGGTGACCTTGCGCTTGAGCAGCTCCTCGGTCAGCGGCTTGTCCGCGGCCAGGTGCAGGTAGGTGAAGAGCGTCTGCCCCTCCCGCATCCGGTGGTACTCCTCGGCGACCGGCTCCTTGACCTTCAGCACGGTCTCCGCGGTGCCCCAGACCTCGTCCGCGTCCGGCAGGATCTTCGCGCCCGCAGCGACGTACTCGTCGTCGCTGATCGAGGACCCCACACCGGCACCCTGCTCCACCGAGACCTGGTGGCCGTGCGCGACCAGCTCGTGCACGCCGATGGGCGTGATCGCCACCCGGTACTCGTGGTTCTTGACTTCCTTCGGAACCCCGACCTTCACGTGTCTTCCTCCTCCAGGCGACCCCGTTGTCGCATCGCGGCGACACTACTACCGCAGGGCGTCAGACCAGCCCGCGCGCCCTCGCCAACAGCACGCAGGCCACCAGCGGAGCGTCGGTGAGAGTGCCGGCGACGACGGCGTCGTAGAGGTCGTCGAAGGCTACCCAACCGAGCTCCATGTCGGCCTCCTCGTGCTCGAGCAGGAAGTCGCCGCGGTCGGCTGCGGCCAGCCCTCGTGCCAGGAACAGGTGGTGCACCTCTGACGAGATGCCGGGCGACGGGTAGAGCGAGGTGAGGTGGGTCCAGTCCTCCGCCTGCAGCTCGGCCTCCTCGCGCAGCTCACGCACGGCAACAGAGAGCGGACCCTCGACGGCGTCGTCGAGCAGGCCTGCCGGGAGCTCCACGAAGCGGCGGCCGGCGGGGTGCCGGTACTGCCACAGGCAGAGCGCTCGGTCGTCGGCGTCGAGCGCCAGGACGACCACGGCACCAGGGTGCTCGAGGGTCAGCCGTCGGTGCGCCTCACCGGAGCCGTCGGGCGCGACGACCTGGTCGGCGCGCAG
>JALZCZ010000387.1 GCA_030862825.1 Actinomycetota bacterium
GCCGCCCTGGCGACGATGGACGTGATCCGCGACGAGGACCTGGTCGGCAACGCCGAGCGGCAGGGCGCGACGCTGCGTGCCGCGCTCGTGGACGTGGCCGGCAAGTTCCCGCAGATCACCGAGGTCCGCGGGCTCGGCCTGATGCTGGGCAACGAGTTCCGCGACGCCGACGGCAATCCCGACGGTGCGATGGCCACCGCCGCGCAGCAGGAGGCCGCGCGACGCGGGCTGCTGCTGCTGACGTGCGGCGCCTGGGGCCAGGTCGTGCGGTTCATCCCGGCGCTCGTCGTACAGCCCGACCACATCCAGGAGGCCGCCGGCATCTGGGCGGACTCCGTGGCCACGGTGACGGGTTGACCGAACACCACGACCGGATTGCCGCAGTCCGCGAGGACATGCGCCGCGAGGGTCTGGACGCGGTGTGCGTCACCGGGCCGGAGGACGTCTACTACCTGACCGGCCTCGACCACCAGGGCCACTTCGCCTTCACCGCACTGGTGCTGCCCGCGACGGGGGAGCCCCTGATCGTCGCGCGGGAGATGGAGCACACCACCCTGTCCGTGCAGGTGCCGTGGTGCCGGCACGTCCCGTTCCGCGACTACGAGCATCCTGCCGACGTGCTGCTGACCACCCTGGGCGAGCTGCCCGCGGCCCGACGGCTGGGCGTGGACAAGGCGGGGATGTGGTTTCCGATCGACACCTGGGAGCGGATCTCGGGCGGTCTGCCCGGCGCCGACTGGGTGGACACCTCGCGCCTGGTCGCCGCCCACCGCGAGGTGAAGAGCCCGGCGGAGATCGACTGCATCCGCAACGCGGCCGAGATCTCCTCCGCCGCGATGGCTGCGGGTCTCGCCGCGATCCGCGTGGGTGTCGACGTGCGGGACGTCGCGAAGGCCATCTACGCCGAGCTGATCGGACGGGGCAGCGAGTACCCCGGCATGGCACCACTGATCCGGTTCCGCGACGCACTGCTGCAGGAACACGTCACCTGGCGGAGCCGCACCGTCCGACCCGGTGACTCGATCTTCGTCGAGCTGTCCGCCTCCGTCGGCCGCTACCACGCGCCGCTGACCCGGATGGCCTACGTCGGCGAGCCTCCGGCCGGCACCGAGGTGGCCGCCGGGATCGCCAGCGACGGGCTCGCGGCCGTGGCCGAGGCGCTGGTGCCGGGCACGCCCGCCGGCGAGGTGTACGCCGCGTGGCAGAGGGTCGTGGACAAGGGGCTCGGCCATGACCGCTATCGCCGGCACCACTGCGGCTACCAGATCGGCATCGGCTTCCCGCCCAGCTGGGTCGGTGGCCCCCACGTGGTGGGGCTTCGCAGCGACAGCCGGTGGCAGGTGCGTGCGGGCATGACCTTCCACGTGCTCTCGTGGCTGCTGGACCAGGAGCCCGCCGACTTCGTGCTTTCCGACACCGTGCTGGCCACCGACGACGGCGGCCAGCCGCTGACCACCGTCTCGCGTCAACCCATCGTCATCCCCGTCTGAAAGGTCCCATCGTGCGCATCACCGGTCTCCGTGCCACCCCTGTCGCCGTACCGTTCACGCAGCCAGAGGCCTGGGCCTTCGGCGAGCGCACCGGCATGGTCAGCGTCCTGCTCGAGGTCGACACCGACGAAGGACTGGTCGGCCTCGGCGAGGCGGCGGCCTACCCGAGCGCCGACATCATCGAGGCGGTGCTCCGCACCGTCGAGCCGCTGGTCGTCGGCGAGTCGGCGTTCAACATCGAGCGGATCATGAAACGCATCAACGTGGTCGGCACGTGGCACCACGTCCAGGCCACCAGCCCGGCGATCGCCGGCGTCGAGATGGCGCTGTGGGACCTGGTCGGCAAGGCGGCCGGGCAGCCGGTCGTGAACCTGTTCGGCGGACGTGTGCGCGACGAGGTCGAGTACTTCTACTACCTGTCGCGCAAGTCCCCCGAGGGGATGGCTGCCGACGCCAAGGTCGGCCGCGACGCGGGGTTCCGGGTCTTCTACCTCAAGGCGTGCTCCGCCGACCCGCACGACGACATCGAGAGGGTGGAGGCGGTGCACGCCGCGATCGGACCGGACGCCGGTATCCGCGTCGACGCCAACGAGTCCTGGACCCCGGGTGCGGCCATCCGGACCATCAACGAGATGGCCCCGTACGGTCTGGAGCTCGCCGAGCAGCCGGTGACCGGCCGCAACCTCAGCGAGATGTCCTACCTCCGGTCCCGGCTCGACGTTCCCCTCCTGGCCAACGAGGCCTCGTGGACGCGGTGGCATCACCTGGAGATCATCAAGCAGGGCGCCGCCGACGTGGTCTCGGTCGACAACCAGATGGACGGCGGGCTGGCCAACCTCAAGGTCGGCGCCGCCATGCTGGAGGTCGCCGGACTGCCCGTCCTCAAGCACTCGCTGGGCGAGCTCGGCGTCGCGACGTACGCAGGGGCCCACCTGCTCGCCTCGATCCCGAACGCGATCTTCGCCAGCCAGGCCTACGGGTCCTTCCTCGCCGACGACGTCGTCGAGGGCGCCAGCCCGCTGCCCTACCGCAACGGCTGCCTGGCCGTGCCCGACGGGCCGGGCCTCGGCGTCACGCTGGACTCCGAGCGGGTGGGCAGGTACGCCGAGGCATACCGCCGCGACCCGAACGGCTACGCGTTCCGCGACTCCGGCGCCTTCGAGGCGACGCCGGTCATGCCGAAGCTCTGAGCACAGCCCGGCGGGCGACTCAACCCGCAGAGAGGACGGCGCTCAGGAAGTCCTTGGTGCGCCGGTGCTCGGGGGCGTCGAAGATCTGGCTCGGCGGGCCCTCCTCCACGATCTTGCCCTTGTCGAACATCATCACCCGGTCCGACACGTCGCGGGCGAAGTGCATCTCGTGAGTGACGATCAGCATCGTGATGTCGGTGGTCTCCGCGAGCTCGCGCAGCACCGCCAGCACGCCGGCGATGAGCTCGGGATCCAGTGCGGACGTGACCTCGTCGAGGAGGAGGACCTTGGGGTCCATCGCCAGGGCCCGCGCGATGGCCACCCGCTGCTGCTGTCCGCCGGAGAGCTGGTTGGGGTGGGCGGACTCCTTCTCCGCGAGGCCGACCCTGTCGAGCAGCTCACGGGCGCGTGCGACGGCCTCCTCCTTGGGCCGGCCCAGCGAGCGGACCGGCGCCTCGATGAGGTTCTCCAGCACGGTCATGTTGGGGAACAGGTTGAAGTGCTGGAAGACCATGCCGATCTGCTTGCGCATCTCGCGCAGGTGCTTCTGGTCCGCCGGCACCAGCCGGTCGCCCTTGTGCTGATGCCACAGGGGCTCGCCGTCGACCCAGATGTAGCCCTTGGTCAGGGTCTCGAGGGTCATCAGCAGCCGGAGGATGGTTGTCTTGCCGGAGCCCGACGGCCCGATCAAGGTCACCTTCTCACCGGCGTCGATGTCGATGCACAGGTCGTCCAGCACCGTGAGGTCGCCGTACTGCTTGCAGACGTTGTCGAAGTGGATGAACGACTTCTCGCTCGCGGACGCGGGGTTGCTGTCAGGCGTACTCAAGGCGGGTCTCCAATTTCCTCATCGCCACCGAGGCGGGATAGCTGGCCAGCAGGTAGATGATCCCGCAGATGGTGAGGGGCTCGACGTAGCGGAAGCTGCTGCCCCCGATCTCCCTGGCCACGGTCACCATCTCGGGCACCGAGATGAACACCAGGAAGGGGATCTCCTTGAACATCGAGATCACGTAGTTGCCCAGGGACGGCAGGATCTTGCGGACCGCCTGGGGAAGCACGACCCGCCGCCAGACCGTCTGCTGTGGAAGCGACAGTGCCGTGCACGCCTCCCATTGCCCCAACGGGATCGACTCGATGCCGCCCCGGTAGACCTCGGCGAAGTAGCAGGCGTAGTGCACGCCGAGCACGAGGACTCCGGTGGTCACCGCTCCGATGGTGATCCCGTAGTCGGGAAGCAGGTAGTAGACGAAGAACAGCTGGATCGGGATCGGCGTGGCCCGGGTGAACTGCACGAACCCGGTGGTCACGTGAGAGAGGACCGGGATCCTGGAGTAGCGGATCACGGCGAACACCAGGCCGAGCACCGCCGCGAGAAGCGTGGCCAGCGCGGTGATGACCAGGGTGTAGCGAAGGAACGCCTCCAGGATCTCCGGCAGGATCTCGAGCGCGAAGTCCATGTCCCATTTCACCTGCCGCCACCTCCTGCGCCGGACACGTCGGCGGTCGAGGCGTCTCCCAGGGCCGTGGTGACGATGCTGACCGGCTTCTGGCCGAGCCGTCGCTTGGCCCGGTTCTCCAGCAGCTGGGCCAGGGCGACGACCATCATCGAGAGCAGGAAGAAGACGACGCCCAGTCCGAGGTAGATCAGCCCGATCGAGCCCGTCTCCGCCTTGCGCATCTCGTCCCCGACGGTGAACAGGTCGACCACGCCCACCAGGTACACCAACGGGGTGCTCTTGATCAGCTGGACGACCAGGTTGCCGGCCGGCGGGATCATCAGGGGAAGTGCCTGGGGCAGGATCACCCGGCGGAACCGATGGACCGCCGTGAGGTTCAAGGCGGTGCAGGCCTCCCGCTGCGGTCGTGGCACCGCCTTGATGGAACCGCGGACCACCTCCGCGCCGTACGCGCCGAAGTTCAGCCCCAGCGCGATGACCGCGTTCATCTCGGGCTCACCGATCCGGTAGCCGGTGACCACCGGGAGGGCGAAGACGATCCAGAACAGCTGGACCACCAGGGAGGTGCCGCGGAACGTCTCCACCACGACCCGAGCGAAGGCGCGGGGCACCACGTGCTTGCTCAGGGAGAGCAGGCCGAGTGCGAACGCGATGACGACCGCGAGCAGCGTTCCCAGGACGGTCGCGTAGACCGTGATCCAGAGACCCTCCCAGATCAGGTCGGACCAGGGGCCGACGTCGAAGGTCTCGAAGCCTTCCATGGACGGTCAGCTCAGCCCGCGCACAGGCTCTCGGTGGTGACATCCTCCGGCGGCAGCGTCTCCGGACCGAATCCGAACGGCTCGATCAGCTCCGTGAGCTCGCCGGACTCCTTGAGCTTCTTCAGCTCCGCGTTGAAGGCCTCCACGAGGTCGGTGTCGTCCTTGCGGAACACTGCTGCCCCGCACCCCAGGACCTCCTCGCCGTCCACGACGGGAGTGAAGGCCTCGGTCACCTCGGCCTCGATGTCCGGGTCCTGCTCGAGCGCCCAGTTCAGGGTGATGCTGGTGAGCCCGATGGCCTGGATCCTGCCCTGCTCGAGCTGGGTCACCCCGGTCGCCATGTCCGGGACCGTCACGATGTTGCCGCCGGAGACGCCGGCCTTCTTTGCGTAGGCACCCTCGACAGCCCCGCTGAAGACACCCAGCTTGATCCCGGCAGCAGCCACCGACTCGAAGTCGCTGATGTTGTCCGGGTTGCCGGGCGGGACCATGAAGGCGTTCGGGGCGCAGTACATCGGCTCGGAGAACGCCGCCTGCTCGCAGCGCTCGGGATTGATGAACATGCCCGCCGCGATCACGTCGAACTCGCCGGCGTTGAGCCCGGGGATCAACGAGTCGAAGGCGACCTGCTTGGCCACCACCTCATCGATGCCGACGGCGTTCCAGATCGCCTTCTGCACCGTGGGGTCCTCCCCGGTCAGCTCGCCCTTGTCGAGGAAGGCGTACGGCTGCTCGCCGGCGATGCCGACGGTGATCTTTCCCTCGGACTTCAGGGTCTCCAGCCTGCTGCCACTCCCGGTGTCGGCCTTGGCGCACGCACTCAACAGGGCGGGGCCGGCGATCAGGCCGCCCGTTGCCAGTGACGTGCGGATCAGGAAAACTCGTCTGGACAATCCGGCTTGGTTCGTCACGGGTCCTACCTTCGGTCGTCGGTCACGCGGGTGGCGAGTGTGCGGGGCCCAACAGCTCGTCAGCCCTGTACATTGTTGACAATAAACACGTAACACCGGGTCGCGCGCAAGGGGAACGCGGGGTTTTCTGGGTCAAGGGGGCAGCTGGAGTGCTCCGGGTGCGGTCTCCGACGGTCTCCCCCCGTCGGGCGAGGTGCGCCCGCAGCCGGCGCCGCGTGCCACCCTGCGCCATGAGTCAGAGGATGTGGCCACCGTTGACAGTGATCCGTTGACCGGTGACGAAGGTCGCGGCCTCGGAGGCGAGGAAGGCGACCATCGCGGCGATGTCGTCGGGAGTCCCCAGCCGTCCCATCGGTATCTCCGCTGCGTACGCCGAGGTGTCGATGCCTGCATGTCGCTCGACCGGGATCCAACCGGGTTGCACCAGGTTGACGGTGATGTTGTCGGGCCCGAGCTCCTTGGCCCACACCTTCGTCAGGCCGACCTGGGCGTTCTTGGCAGCGACGTAGGCGGACATTCGCGGCGTGGCGCGCTCGGCCATGTCGGACCCGATCAGGATGACCCGGCCGCCGCGGTGCGCCCGCATGCGGGGCAGCGCCGCCTGCACCAGCAGCGTCGGGCTCTTGACGAAGAACTCCAGCTGGTCGAGGTGGGTGCGCCAGGTCAGCTCCTCGAGGCCTGCCTCGGGCTGGGGGCCGGTCGCGTTCGCGGCCGCGATGACCCATGGATGGCGGCGCCGATGCGCTCGGCGGGTCCGGCTGGCC
>JALZCZ010000406.1 GCA_030862825.1 Actinomycetota bacterium
CCCACACCCCGACGTTGATGCCGATCAGCGCCATCGTCGTGGCGCCGGGATTGGTCGGCCGGATGCCGCCGTACGCCGTCCGGCCCGACCGCGTGGACTTGCGGCCCTCGGCGACGCAGCTGGGGCACTGGAAGCCCACCGACGCGTCGATCATGCAGTCCGGGCAGATCGGTCGCCCGCACCGTTGGCACTGGATGTGCGTCTCCCGGCCGGGGTGCCGGTAACAGGTCGGCTCCCCGGTCTCGGGCTGAGTCTGCTCGCTCAGCCGACGACCTCGACGGACTCGATCACGATCGGCTCGACCGGTCGGTCCATGGCACCGGTCGGCACCGCGGCGATGGCGTCGACGACGTCGCGACCGGCCTGGTCGGCGACCTCGCCGAAGATGGTGTGCTTGGCGTTGAGCCACGGGGTGGCGCCGACGGTGATGAAGAACTGCGAGCCGTTCGTGCCCGGGCCGGCGTTGGCCATCGCCAGCAGGTAGGGCTTGTCGAACTGCAGCTCGGGGTGGATCTCGTCCTTGAAGGTGTAGCCCGGGCCACCGGTGCCGGTGCCGAGCGGGCAGCCGCCCTGGAGCATGAAGCCGGCGATCACCCGGTGGAAGCCGAGGCCGTCGTAGAACGGACCGGAGCGGCCGTTGCCGGCGTCGTAGTCCTTCTCGCCCGTGGCCAGGCCGGTGAAGTTGGCGACCGTCTCGGGCGCGTGGTTCGGGAAGAGGTTGAGGGTGATGTCGCCCTTGTTGGTCTTCAAGATGGCCTGCTGGTCAGCCATGGCCTGCCCTTCTACTGGGTACCGGTGGTCAGGATCGCTCGAGCACGATCCTTGCACGCGCCCACGCACCGCGGGGTGGCCGGGTTTGTCGCAACGTGGTGGGATGGAACGGAACGCACACCAGACTCAGAACCAGTAGGAAGGCTCGGGATGGGATTGCGAAAGAAGAAGTCGCTGATCGACCAGGCGGGTGACTACGTCGAGCAGGTGAAGCCCCACGCCGAAGCAGCACTCGAGTCGGCGCGTGACTTCGTGCAGGACACCGTCGTCCCGGCCCTGGCCGACGCCCGTGACAAGGCGGGACCGGCCATGGCCGACGCCCGTGAGAAGGCCGCCCCGGTGATCGCCGCCGGTGCCGCCAAGGCCGCCGAACGAGCCACCGCCGCCCGCGAGCTCGCCGACGCCAAGGTCGCCGAGCTCAAGGGTGAGAAGCCCCAGAAGAAGGGCAAGCTGAAGCGGTTCCTGCTGTTCGCCGTCATCGCCGGAGGGGTGGCCGCCGTGGCCAAGAAGCTGCAGGGCGCCGGCCAGAGCGACAACTGGCAGTCGTCGTACACCCCCTCACCGGCACCGGCACCGCCCACGCCGCCGACCCCCGCGGCACCCCAGTCCGGTGTCGACGACACCGGTGGCGCCTCGCCCGACGAGGCGCTGTCCGACGCCAGCGAGACACCGCACCCGGTGTCCACCCCCGAGGACCCCGCCGACGTGGTGGACCTCGAGGAGGGCAAGAAGTAGACCGCATTCATGGTGACCCGTCAGAGAGGTTCTGACGGGTCAGCGTGATTTCAGGGCCGGTTGTCGTTGATCCACTCGTCGATCCGCTCCCACCAGCCGAAGAGCCAGTCGATCCGCTCCTCGCGGCCGGCCGGGATCTCCACCCGGGGCACCTGCCACCAGCGCATCACCAGCTGCTTGTCCATCGGCAGCTCGCGCCAGATGTCGGCGACGGTGAGCATGTGGTCGAGGCCGGTGTGCGCGACGAGCACCACGTCGGCGTCCGGAGCGGCGTCGAGGGCGGCGATCAGGCCGCCGGGACGCGGGGCCAGCACGTTGGTCATCGCCGCGGCGCGGTCGGCCATCCGGTCCATGCCGAGACGACGCAGCCGCTCGATGCCGCGCTCGCGCCGGGCCGCGGTGAAGTTGCCGCCCTCGGGGAAGATCACGAACGCGTCGTTCTCGTCGAGACCCGTGGCGAGGCCGGCGATCTGGCTCTCCAGGTCCTCACCGGCCCGTGGGTGGGGGGTGATGAACTTCGCCGGGATCCGGCGCAGGATCACGTCGATAGCGGGATCCCAGGCCAGGGTGTTCTTCAGTACGACGCGAGGCTCGCGGGAGTACCAGTGCATCAGCGCATGGATCAGGATGAAGGAGTCGCCGGGACCGGCGTGGCGGCACGCCACCAGGATCGGCCGTCCCGGGTGCGCGTCCGGTGCCGGACCGTCGGTGACGATGCTCAGCCGCAGCACCCGCTTCGCCTCCCGGAAGAAGACCCAGGTCACGCCCTGCACCAGGTCGTAGTGGATGCCCTCCCAGTAGGGACGCCTGATCCGCCAGCCCAGGCCGCTGGCCAGCCACCGCCCGAGCAGGACCACCAGCAGCAGCGCCTCGATCGTGAGGTACATGACGAAGACCCACAGCAGCCGCAGCGCCCGCCAGTGGCCCGGCAGGACCGGCGACAGCGCGGCCGCAGCGATCAGCCAGACCGGCAGGGTCACCCACAGGAGTCCCGCGAGGAGTACGACGGCGGGCGCGATCACCACGCGTCGTACCGCCCGGATCATGTGTGCTCGCGCAGGTAGTCGACGCTCGCGGCGTAGGTGCTCTCGATCCGTCGCTCGACGCTGCCGAAGTCGCGCGCGGCCCAGATCGTGTCGTCGCGCTCGGAGGTGCCCTTGGCCGGGAGCACGTGACACTCAACGGCGTCGGCGAGCTCCGACAGCTCCCGCTGGAAGCGGTGCCGGCGTGCGATCTCGAACGAAACCCTGGCCACCTCCCATGGACGCCGCGGCACGGAAAGGGGCCGGTCGATCCGCCCGACCTGCAGCACGAACACCCGGGTCGCACCGAGCCAGACGGCCCGGCCGAGCGGGATCGAGTTGACGATGCCGCCGTCGAGGAAGTGCTCGTCGCCGACCTTGGCCGGCGGCAGCAGTCCCGGCACAGCGGCGCTGGCCATCACCGCCTCGACGACCGGACCGGAGTCGAACCAGTGTTCCGCGGCGCGCTCGATGCTCGCCGCGCACACCTGGAAGCGCACCGGCAGCTCCTCGAAGGTGACGTCGCCGAGCTCGTCGGCGAGGCGCTGCTTCAGGGGCTTGGCGGAGTAGATGTGGGTGCCCGAGGCGACGACCCGTCGTACGGTGCGCAGCGGCCGGTCGCGGTAGATGTCGCGACCGGCCTCGCTCGCACCCCGCCAGAGCTCGGTCAGGCGGTCGATCACACCGAGGTCGGGCTGCCGGGCGACCATCGCGCCGTTGAGGGCGCCGACGCTGGTGCCGAGCACCAGGTCAGGCGTCACGCCGCGTTCGAGCAGCGCCCGGAGCATGCCGACCTCGACAGCGCCCAGGATGCCCCCGCCGCCCAGGACGAACGCGGTGATCATGGCGGGGTCATGCCAAGGACGATCCCACGAGCTCGGGGTTCTCTGCCCGGACCTTGAGGTTGACCCGGTGCTCGACCCAGAAGATCAGCAGCGGGATCAGGCCGGCAACGAGGGTCAGCAGGGTGAAGGCGGCCGTCCAGCTGGCGCGCCGCGAGAGCAGGAACGCGACCACGACGTAGACCATGAACACCCACCCGTGGACCAGCCACATCACGCTCGCGGCCTCGCCGAACTCCTGCACGTCGGTGCCGTCGGTGGGGAGGTACTTCAGGGGCAGCGCCACGAGCGAGCAGAACGCGAGCAGGACGCCCACGACCAGGGCGAGCACGCGGTAGACGTTGAAGAGGCTGATCACGGGGCCACCCTACGGACCCACCAGCGAAGAGTCGGCGGAGTCCTGCGCGTCGTCGCTCTCCGGTGTCTGCTCGCTCACCCAGCGCCACCAGATGAAGGCGGCGAAGAGACCGAAGAACCACCACTCGACGGCGTAGAGCAGGTTGCGAAGGCCGCTCGACGCACCGACCTCCGGCAGCTGCTCGAGCTCGGCCGCCACCAGGCCTGGTTCGGGCTCCTGGGCGACGGCGTACGCCCCGTAGAGGTCCTGGTCGACGTGCTGGATCAGGTCGGCGGTCCGCACCTGGGGGAGTACGTCGTCGGTCGGGTCGTCGTCGGCCTCGCCGGTGCCCTGAGTCGGCTGGAGCCAGGCGATCAGCTCGACGGTCCCGCTCGGCGGGGCAGGCGCCTGGTCGGGTGACGACGCCCAGCCGCGCACCACCGGGAGGGCAGGCGCATCGGGCGAGCCGACCGCCAAGGGGGTCACCACCCAGTAGCCGTCGTCGCCCTCGTGCTCACGCCCGGACACGAAGACCGTGCCGTCCGGCACCCAGCTGCCGGCGACCGTCACCGGCCGGCCCACGTGGTCACCCGGGAACGGGTCGTCGGGTCCCATCACGTCGGCGAGCGGCTCCGGCGCGTCCTGGGTCAGGTCGACGGACTCGGCAGCCCGGCGCTCCTGCCACGCGTCGTACTGCCAGTAGCCCAGCAACCCCGCGCTGCCCACGGCGACGAGGGCGAGCAGGTGCGCGCCGAGCATCGTCGGAGCGAGGAGTCGGCGCACGAACCAAGGGTATGTACTCCCCTCGGAAACCAGGTGGCCGAGCCGCGAGGAGCGCCCTTCGGCTCGCCGCTGCGCTCGCGGCTTCGTACCCGACCCGAGCTCGCTCGAGGTTCCGTGTCAGCCACAGGGGTCCCGAGACGGGCTCGACCATCTGTACCTCCCTCAACAACCACGCTCGAGCGCCCAGCACCGTTAGGGTCCCGGTGTGGCCCTGACCAGTGCGCAGTCGACCTGGTTCGCCGACGCTTTCGGGAAGATGACGGCCACGATGGGTCAGGCCCTGCTCGGCAAGGACCAGGTGATCAGGCTGACCCTGACCTGCCTGGTCTCCGGCGGGCACCTGCTGCTCGAGGACCTGCCCGGAACCGGCAAGACGATGCTCGCCCGGTCGCTGGCCAACACCGTCCGCGGCAGCCACGCACGGATCCAGTTCACCCCGGACCTGCTGCCGACCGACGTCACAGGCGTCACCATCTACGACCAGAACAAGCGGATCTTCGAGTTCCATCCCGGTCCGGTCTTCCACGACATCGTGCTTGCCGACGAGATCAACCGGGCCTCGCCCAAGACGCAGTCGGCGCTGCTGGAGGTGATGGAGGAAGGCCACGTCACCGTCGACGGGGTCACCCACGACGTGCCCAGGCCGTTCATGGTCATCGCCACCCAGAACCCCGTGGAGCAGGCGGGCACCTACCGGCTGCCCGAGGCCCAGCTCGACCGGTTCCTGATGAAGGTGTCGGTCGGCTACCCCGACGCCGAGGCCACCGAGGCCGTGCTGCTGGAGTCGGCGGTCCGCGACCGGGCCGCGCTGGTCAAGCCGATCGCCACCACGGAGCACATCGCCCGGATGATCGCAGTCGCCACCGAGGTCCACGTCGACCGGGCGCTGGTGCGCTATGTCCGGCAGCTCGCCGAGGCGTCCCGCGCCCACCCGCAGGTGACCCTCGGGCTGTCGACCCGCGGCTGCCTGGCCCTGGTCCGGGTCGCGAAGACCTGGGCGGTCGCGGCCGGTCGGACCGCGGTGGTGCCCGAGGACGTCCACGTGCTGGCCGAGCCGGTGCTGTGCCACCGGCTGCTGCTCGACCCGCAGGCGCTGTTCAGCGGCGTCACGGTCGGCGAGGTGATCGCCGACCTGCTCGCGGCCGTGCCACCTCCCGTCGATCGCGGCTGAGCGGACCGGCCGTGGCAGACCTGGCGCTTCCCCAGCTCGGCCGCCCTCTGCGGCGGGTGTCGGGCCCGCTGCGGTTCCTCACTGCGGCCGGGCAGGCGGTGCTGGTGCTCGCGGTGGTCGGCATCGGGCTCGGCCTGCTCGCCGGGTTCGCCGAGCTGCTGCTGCTCGGCGTGCTGTGCGCAGTCGTCCTCGTGCTGGCGCTGGTCGTCGTGCGGCTGCCGACCCGGGTCACCGCCGGCCTCGAGATGCGACCGATGCGCACCATGGCCGGCGAGACCGGCGCGGGTGTGCTCGAGGTGACCAACCTCGGCACCCTTCCCCTGGGCAGCATCGTGGTCGAGATCGAGCTCGATCCGCGCGGCGACCGGGAGTACGTCGACCTCCGGGTGCCGCAGCTCGCCCCCGCCGCCACGGCGGCGACCGAGTTCGCGGTGCCGCCCCTGCCCCGCGGGGTGATGCGGATCGGGCCCGCGCGCACGCGGCGTACCGACCCCTTGGGGCTGGCGGTGAGCCGGGCCACCTGGGCCGCACCCGTCGATTTCTTCGTGCGGCCGCGGATGGTTGCCATCGACCACCTCGGCGTCGGCTACGTGCGCGACCTGGAGGGCACGCCGAGCGACGAGATCTCCATGAGCGACCTCGCGTTCCATGCCCTGCGCGAGTACGTGCGCGGCGACGACCTGCGCCACGTGCACTGGCGGTCGTCGGCCAGGATCGGGCAGCTGCACGTGCGGCAGTACCACGACACCCGTCGCAGCCATGTCGTCGTGCTGGTCGACGACGACAAAGCGGCGTACGCCGGCCGCGCGGAGTTCGAGCTCGCCATGAGCATCGCGGCGTCGGTGGTGGTGCGCTTCGCGCAGGACGACTTTGCCCTCACCTTCGCTTGTGGCCGCGATCAGGTCTCCGGCCCCACCGGGCAGGTGCTGGACGCGTGCTGCCTGGCCACGATGGCATCGGGCGACCTCTCGGACGCGGCCCGCCGGGCGGCCCACCACGCGCCCGACGCCAGCCAGCTGGTCGTCGTCACGGGGAGCGGCGCCGACCCCTCGGCCCCGCAGCGAGCGCGCGCCGAGTTCGCCCCCGATGTGCGCCATCTCGCGCTGCGCGCCGACCTCACCGTCAACGCCGCCGAGCCGCCGTTCGTGCCCGGCCTGGCCGTCGTGCCGAGCCTCGAGCTGCTGCCGCGGCTGCTCGCGACCCACACCCGCGGGGCGTGGTGAGACCGCACATCCACCCCCAGGACTGGCAGGATGCCGCTTTCGCGCTGGTGCTCAGCGTGATCGCCCTGTCGGCCTGGGAGTCGACGTTCCGCGGCGCCGGGCTCTGGTTCGCCGGGCTGGGCGCCATCCTGGTCGGGATCGGTGTGGCGGTGGCCGTGGTGTCGCTCGGCGGCGGGCTCGACTTCGTCGTCCTCACGCTGATCCTCGTCTACTGCCTCGGCGCCGGCCCGGTCGCCGGCTCCGGACTCGGCGTCGTCGAGTGGCTGGGCGAGGGCGTGCGCGGCACCGTCGAGGGCTGGCCGCTGCTGACCGGCACCCACCCGCACATCGACGCGTCCGGCCCGGTGCTGCTTCCGGTCGTGCTCCTGTGCCTGACCGGATCGGGCCTGGCCGCCGCGGTCGCGATGCGCACGGAGGCGCCGGCCCGCCCGCTGGCAGCAGTCGTGGTGCTGCTGCTCGCGGCGCTGCTCACCTCCCGGTCCGAGCCGGTCAGCGTGCTGCTGCACGGCCTGGTGTTCGGGATCGTCGCGCTGCTCTGGCTCTGGCTGCGCAGCACCCAGGCCGAGGTGGTCGGCGGGACCCCCGACGCCGGGCGCCGCAACCGGGGGCTCGCCGCCACCACCATGGTGGCGGCCGGCGCGCTGGTCGCCTCGGCCGTCGCCGGCACCTCCTCGGCTGCCGACCGGCTGGTGCTGCGCGGGTTGCTGCCGGCGTACGACGTCTCCGCGCTGCGCACTCCCCTCGACGGGTTCCGCGACTACACGCGACGCCCGCTGGCGCCGGAGAGCAGCGTCTTCGACGCCGAGCTGCTGTCGGTGCATGGTGCGCCGGCCGGCACGCGGCTGCGGTTCGCCGCGCTCGACATCTATGACGGTGAGCACTGGGCGGCCGCCAACGACACGGACCCGGAGCGGGCGGACGACCGGTACCTGCGGATGTCGTCGACGATCGACAACCCTGCCCGCGGCGACCGCGCCGAGATCGTGGTCACCGTCGGTGAGGGCTGGTCGCTCCCGTGGGTGCCCACCGCGGGCAGCGTCCAGGGCTTCGACTTCCTCGGCGCGGAGCGCGGCGCGGCGAAGGAGACGTTGCGCTACGACCCCGCCACCCAGACCGCGGTCACCACCGACGAGCTCGAGCCGGGCGACGACTACGTGCTCGAGACGGTGCTCGCGGAGACCCGCGTCTCCCGCGACTTCGAGCCGTCGGACGCGCTCGACGACGAGCTCTACGACCGCGCGGCGTTCCTCGACCCCGCGGTGATCGGCTGGTCGCGCGGCGCCGAGTCGCCGGCCGACGCGGTGCTGCGGGTGGCCGAGCGGCTCCGGAGCGAGGGCTACTTCAGCGAGGGCGCGGCGGCCGGTGAGGAGGAGTACGCCGGCGGCCACTCGCCGCTGCGGCTCGGCAAGGAGTTCGTGCTGACGACGCCGACGGTCGGCAACGACGAGCAGTACGCCGCGGCGATGGCGCTGATGGCCAACCGGCTGCGGGTGCCGGCGCGGGTGGTGGTCGGGGCGGCGGTGCCGGCCGACGGCGTCGTGGAGGGCAGGGACGTGACGGCCTGGGTCGAGCTGCGGGCGGCCGACGGCAGCTGGCAGACCCTCGCCACCGAACGGTTCATGAGCCATCGACCACCGCCCCGCGAACGCGACCCGCGCGGTCAGCGGCCCGACCGGATCTTCCCCGAGCAGACCCCCGACGACCGCTCGCCCGAGCAGAAGCCCGAGCCGCGCAAGCCGCCCGACCAGCGCCCGCAGCAGCCGGAGGACGCCTCCGACCCCGGCGCGGAGACCGACCCCGGCCCGGACCTGTGGCCGTGGCTCGCGTCGGTGCTGCTGCTGGCGCTACCGGGCGTCGTACCCGCCCTCAAGTGGTGGCGACGACGACGCCGGCTCGGCTCCGCCCGGGTCAGCGAGCGCTACGCCGGGGCGTGGCTGGAGCTGGTCGACCAGGCCCGCGACCTGGGGCGACCGGTGCCGGCCGGACTGACCCGCCCGGCCGAGGCGCGCGTGCTGGACCGCGGTGCCGCGCTCGCCGCGGAGGCCGACCTGAAGATCTTCGGCGCCGACGAGCCCGATCCGCGCGAGGCCGAGGCCTTCTGGCTGCTGGTCCGCGACGAGCGGGCCGGGCTGACGGCGGGCTTCTCCCCGTGGCGGCGGGTCCGGGCCGCGCTGAGCCTCGCTTCCTTACGAGTCCGACGCGGGTGACTGGTCAGACCACTTGACCTCCGGCCACCAGCCGTCCTACCGTGGGCGTCATGCCGCTGCAGCCGATCAACCGTCGTTCCGTGCCCGACGAGGTCTTCGACCAGGTGCTGGCGGAGGTCGTCGACGGCGAGATCGGCGCCGGGGAGCCGCTGCCCAGCGAGCGCCGGCTCGCCGAGGTGCTGGGCGTCTCCCGGCCCGCCGTGCGCGAGGCCCTGCAGCGGATGGCCCAGACCCGGCTGCTCGAGGTGCGGCACGGGGGAGCGACCACGGTCCGCGACTTCAAGCGGTTCGCGGGGCTCGACCTGCTGCCGCAGCTGCTGGTCCGCCGCGGCACCCTCGACGCGGCGGTGGCACGGAGCATCCTCGAGGCCCGGCTCGCGATCGGGCCGAGCGTCGCGGCGCTCGCCGCGCAGCGCGGCGGCCCGGCCCTGGTGCCGCCGCTGACCGCCTGCGTCGACGCGCTCGCCGCGTCCGATGACGGAGTCGCCCGGCAGGTGCACGCGCTGGAGTTCTGGGACGTGCTCGTCGGCGCCGCTGACTCGGTGGTGTTCCGGCTGATGTTCAACAGCCTGCGCGCGGCCTACGAGCCGGCGCTCGAGGCGCTGGCGCCGGTGATGGCCGACGAGGTCGGCCAGATCGACGCCTACCGCGTGCTCACCGCGGCGATCGGCGCCGGTGATCCCGAGACCGCGCGGGCCGCGGCCGACCGCGTGCTGCGCCCCGCCACCGACAACCTGATCAGCGCGCTCGCCGCGCTGTCCGACGCCTAGGAGGACTCATGACCAAGGTCAGCCCGGAAGTGGAGGCGCTCGCCGCGCAGCGGCTCGCCCGCGACGAGGATCGGATCACCGGCAGCCGGCGTACCAATGTCCCCCTCCGCCAGGCCTGGTCGACGTTCTGGCGCCACCCGAGCCCGCACCTGATCGCAACGTCTCTGATCGTTGCGACAGTTGCCAGACTCCTCGTCGGCGGTGGCTCCTCGTGGGAGCTGGTCATCCCGGCGGCGCTGGTCGCGCTGTTCCCGGTGATCGAGTGGGTGATCCACGTGGTGATCCTGCACTGGCGCCCGCGCACGCTCGGCCCGGTCCGGATCGACTCGCTGCTGGCGCGCGAGCACCGTGCCCACCACGCCGACCCTCGCGACATCCCGCTCGTGTTCATCCCCTGGAAGGCGCTGCTCTGGCTGCTGCCGGCGTACGCCGCGGTGGCCCTGCTCGCGATGCCGACCACCTCCAGCGCACTCTCGCTGCTGGTCGCTGTCTACGGCATCACGTTCGGCTACGAGTGGGTGCACTACCTGGTGCACAGCGACTACCGGCCGAGGAGCCGCTGGTTCCGCTCGGTGTGGCGCAACCACCGGCTCCACCACTACAAGAACGAGCACTACTGGTTCACCGTCACCAGCGCGGGCACGGCGGACCGGCTCTTCGGCACCTATCCCGACCCGGCGACGGTGACGACCTCACCCACCGTGAGAAGGCTCCACGCGGCCGAGGGTCTCTGACACCATCGCGGGGTGATCCACCACCTCAACTGCGCCACCTTCCGTCCGTTGCTCGGCGCCGAGATGGTCGCCCACTGCCTGCTCGTCGAGCGGCCGGACGGCCTGCTGCTCGTCGACACCGGCCTCGGCACCGGCGATCTCGCCGACCCGAAGCGGCTCGAGCAGCCGTTTCGCGCGCTCACCCGGCCGACGCTCGACCCCGCCGAGCCCGCCATCGCCCGGATCCGCGCCCTGGGCCTGGATCCCGGCGACGTCACCGACATCGCGTTGACCCACCTGGACCGCGATCACGCCGGCGGGCTGAGCGACTTCCCCCGGGCGCGCGTCCACGTCTACGAGGCCGAGCTCGACGCGGCGCTGGAGCCGCCGACGTTCATGGAGAAGAGCCGCTACGTGGCCGCCCAGTGGGCGCATGGGCCCCAGTGGGTGCGGCACCGCACCGCGGGCGACGAGTGGCTCGGGTTCTCGTCGGTCACCGCCCTGGGCGACGACGTCATCCTGGTGCCGCTGCACGGACACAGCCGCGGTCATGCCGGTGTCGCCGTACGCCGGCCCGACGGCGGCTGGGTCCTGCACGCGGGGGACTCCTACTTCTTCACGGGCGAGAAGGACTCTCCCCGCACCTGCCCGGCGACTCTCCGCGTGTTCCAGACCGTGCTGGCGCAGGACAACAAGCAACGTCACGTCAACCAGGAACGGCTCCGCGAGCTCGTCGCCGCCCAGGGCGACGACCTCACGGTCTTCTGCGCGCACGACCCGAGCGAGCTGGCGGAGCTGGCCGCTACCTGAGCTACTCCGCGCACAGCGCGAACGGCAGCTCCTTGTCGAGCGCGAGCTCTGCGGCGATCGCCGGGTCGCCGAGGTCCCAGCCGATCCGGCCGCCGAGGGGGTCGGCCGCTCCGCGCCGGTAGCCCCGCCCGAACTCGGGGTCGGTCTCCGGAAGCTTCTCGGGCAGCCGCATCCGGTCGAAGACGTCCGAGCGCTCCGGGCCGAGTCGCACCGTGACCAGCTCGCCACCGAAGGTCACCGAGTAGGCGCCGAGCTCCTCGAGCGCCTCCACGTCGGCCGACGGTGAGGGTGCCAGCGCCTCCTTCACCCCGGACCCGAACACGTCGTCGAAGGGGATGCACTCGCGGGACACGTACGTCGCCGAACCCGGCGTACCGACCAGGTCCACCAGGTCGGCGTCGGCCGCCCAGCTCTCGGTCCCGTCGTCGGCGCCGTTGTGGACCACCACGTGGTCCTCGCCCCGGACCACGGCACCTTCCAGCGGCCCGATGCCGGCGTCGACGGCCCGGATGATGTCGCCCATGGGCAGGTCGTCGCGGATCTTGAGCACCCACCCCACGCCGTCCGGTCCGCCGAAATGGGCCTCCCAGGCGACGTCGTCCTGCGACCAGCCGTACTCCCGTCGCAGCTGGTCGTCGATGTCGCGCAGCATGCCGCCGAGCAGCAGCGGCGCCTCCGCCGCGGCCTGCTGCCAGAACTGATCGCGCTCCCGCTTCGGGTCCCCGCCGTCGAGATCGGGCACGCCCAGCTGCAGCCGGATCTGGTCGAAGTCGGTGACGGTCAGGTCCACGGCATCGCTGGGCACCAGCGGCAGCACGGCCGCGGAGGCCTCGAGGTCGGGGTTGAAGTCAGGGATGTCGGTCGAGGAGGTCTCACTGAACGGCGGCAGCTGCGTCGGCTCGGGATCGTCCGACGTGCAGCCGCCCAGGGCCAGCGCGAGCGCGGTCGCCACCAGTCCAGTGCCCCATGACCTCACGGGCAGAGTGTGCCACCTCGCGCCGCGCGACGGGACCGATCGAAGCCGCTGCCGACGCATGCTAGTGACCGGCCGGCCGGTGGAGCCTAGGGGACTCGAGCCCCTAACCCCCCTCGCACAGCACCCGTTCCCGGAAGACGAGGCGGTGGCTGACGACGGCGATGGTTTCGGTCGCTGTCTCTGCAGGTCGCCGGCCGTCATCATGCGCCCGAACGGGGACGAGCGATGCGATCCCGACGGGCCTACGCCGGCGGAATCGCATCGTTGATATCGGCGGCGCAAACGCGTGTGGAGCTCTCGTCTCAGGTTCCGCACTCCGGGACGTCGGCCGTGCACCCGGCATCGTCACGCGTGCTGCCGTCGGCGAGTGTCAGCGTGTAGCTCCAGGCACCGCCCAGCTCGGGGTTGTCGCTGTCGACCTCGCCCGCCGGCCACCAGGCGGCGAACCGGCCATCGCTGACCGAGGCCTCGATCTCCATGCCCGACGCGGTGTGGACGGTGACCGCGGTGACGTCGCTGCCTACGTGACCCTCAGCCCAGACGAACCAGTCGTTGTCGTCGGCCCACGGCACGAACTCGTCGTCGTGGACGGTGCCGCCCATGCTCGTCGTCTCGTCGAGGTCGTCGCGCGCCACCGGCGGTGCTGCCACAGCTCCCCCGCCGGCGGCCATGACGACACCGTCCGATTGATGGGGAAACCGGTCCACGGAATCGTCGGCCATCAGGCAGGTGAACTCCGTCTCGGGACCGGCCATCATGACCAGGGTCCAAGCGCCCCGCTGCTCCGCGATCACGATCCGCTCGCCCCGGTCGGGCATCGCCATGTGGGTGCGGCAGGTCGCGGCCGCCTCGGCCGCGGCGTCGTCGGTGAGGGGCTCGGGGGTGGCCGTCCACGACGCGAAGGCTGAGCCGCCGCTGAGCAGGAACGCGGGTACGGCGACGCCGGCTGCACCGGCCAGCCCCACCCCCGTCAGCAGGCGCCTCCCACGACGGCGCGCGGTCGTCACTGGGACGAGCGCATCGGCCGACGCACCAGCCGGGGCGGCCACGATCCGGGCGAACATCGCGTCGGCGCGATCGCGCTCGGCGTCCGTCAGCTCGGTCAACCGTGCCGCGTCGAGGTCGCGCAGGGCCTCGGTGGTCAGGTCGTCGGTGTTCATCGGTCGCTCCGATCGGTCGCGGGCAGGCCGGGCTGGTCCTCACCGGCGGTGGTGGATTCGAGGAGGCGCCGCAGCGAGCGGCGCGCGCGGGACAGTCGCAGGCGGAAGGCGACCGCCGTGATGCCGAGTACGGCGGCCGCCTCGGGAGCGGACAGCTCATCGAGGACGGACAGCGCGATCGACTCCTGGTCCGACGCGCTCAGCCGCGGCCAGGCGGCGGCGATGTCGACCCGGTGCGCGACGAGGTCCGGATGCGCACCGGCATCGGCCCACGGCCGTAGTTCGGTCAGCCGGACCGCGACGGCGTCGTGCCGGTCCTCGCGACGGCGCAGGTTCTGCAGGATCTTGCGGGCGACACCGAAGAGCCAGGCGCGGGCATCCGACACGTCGACGGGGAGGTCGTCGAGGCGGCGCCAGGCGACGAGCATGACGTCGCCCACCACGTCCTCGGCATGCGTGGGATGCACGCGGCGGCGGACGAAGCGGAGCAGGTCGACGTACACCGCCTCATAGACCTCGCGGAAGCGTTCTTCTCGCTCCCGCGGCGCAGCGGTGGGTTCCATGCTCTGTTCCTGTCCAAAGAGGCGCAAGTGTGTCACCGGACCTCGCAGGAAGTCGGCCGATCAGGGCCCGCGCCCGGTCGAGCCACGCCCCGCGTTGCTCGCTGATCGATCCCTCCACCGGTCTGGCGAGGAGGCGGTCGACGGTCGCACCGCAGAGGTAGGCGCCGACGCAGCGGTCCCAGATGGAGGTGAGCGGGCCGCCGAACACCTCGGCACGTTCGCTCCGCAGCGCGGGGAGCTCGGGGGCGTCGAGCACCTCGAACGACCAGCGCACCCAGAGCAGCCGCCGGCGAGCACCTCGAGGCGCGTACGTCCGCGATCCGCCATTCGGCCGCCGACCTGCCGTCGGAGGCCCGCACCTGATCGACCGGCGGGTGGATCACGCCATCACGCCACGGCCTTCCTCTCCGCCCAGCTGGGGGCGCTGCCGCGGGAGTTCGCCTCGACGATCCTGCCGCCGTCGAGTGGACCCCGGTCGGGTCGGCGCCAACCGAGTC
>JALZCZ010000424.1 GCA_030862825.1 Actinomycetota bacterium
CCCCCACGTCCGGACGTGTCGTCCGGCGAGGCGAACGAGGCCGACGCCCTGGAGCAGGGAGCGGTCGTCGACGAGGACGGCGAGGACTACCCACGCGAGTGAGGACACTAACGTCGCACCATGCCGAACCGTCTGGCGCACGCCACCTCTCCCTACCTCCTCCAGCACGCGGACAATCCCGTCGACTGGTGGGAGTGGGGTCCCGATGCGTTCGCGGAGGCCCGGGCGCGCAACGTGCCGGTTCTGCTGAGCGTCGGCTACGCCGCCTGCCACTGGTGCCACGTGATGGCGCACGAGTCGTTCGAGGACGACGCCACGGCGGCGTACCTGAACGAGCACTTCGTCAGCGTCAAGGTCGACCGTGAGGAGCGGCCGGACGTCGACGCGGTCTACATGAACGCCACCACCTCGATGACCGGTCAGGGCGGCTGGCCGATGACCTGCGTGCTCGACCACGACGGCAACCCGTTCTTCGCCGGCACCTACTTCCCCGACCAGCCGCGGCATGGCTCGCCGTCGTTCCGGCAGGTGCTCGCGGCGCTCGTCGATGCCTGGCACAACAGCGGTGACGACGTCCGCCGGGTGGCCGGGAGGGTGCGCGACCACCTCAACCAGGTGACCGCCCACGCCACCGGAACGGTCGGCCGCGAGCTGGTCGACGGAGCGGCACGGTCGCTGGCCGACGACTTCGACAGCCGCAACGCCGGGTTCGGCGGGGCGCCGAAGTTTCCTCCCTCGATGGTCCTGGAGTTCCTGCTGCGGGAGGGGTCGCTCCCGGCGCGCCAGATGCTCGACGCGACCTGCGAGGCGATGGCCCGCGGCGGCCTCTACGACCAGCTGGGCGGGGGGTTCGCCCGCTACTCCGTCGACGCGCAGTGGGTGGTGCCGCACTTCGAGAAGATGCTCTACGACAACGCGCAGCTGGTGGGGCTCTACGCGCGGTGGGGCACGCCGCTCGGTGACCGAGTGGCCCGCGAGACCGCGGCCTTCATGATCCGTGAGCTCGGCACCGCCGAGGGTGGTTTCGCCTCGGCCCTCGACGCCGACAGCGAGGGCGTCGAGGGCAAGTTCTACGCCTGGACGCCGGCGCAGCTGGTCGAGACGCTGGGTCCCGACGACGGCGCGTGGGCGGCACAGGTCTTCGAGGTGACCGAGGCCGGCACCTTCGAGCACGGCGCCTCGACGCTCCAGCTGCTCGCCGACCCGGAGGGCCCGGGTGCCGCCCGGCTCGAGGACGTGCGGGCCCGGCTGCTCGCTGCCCGCGAGACCCGGGTCCGGCCCGAGCGCGACGACAAGGTGGTGGCGGCCTGGAACGGCCTGGCGATCAGCGGCCTGTGCGACGCGGGCCGGCTGCTCGGCCGGGAGGACTACGTCGAGGCCGCGCTGGCGGCGGGACGTCTGCTGGCGGACCTGCACGTCGTCGACGGCCGGCTGCTGCGGGTCTCCCGCGACGGCGTCGCCGGCCGGCACGCCGGGGTGCTGGAGGACCACGGCGGCGTGGCGTCAGGCTTCCTGTCCCTGGCCCAGGTCACCGGTGACGTCGCGTGGCTGGACCGGGCGCGGGCGCTGCTCGACACTGCGCTCGACCACTTCCGCGCCGACGACGGGGGATTCTTCGACACCGCCGACGACGCGGAGACGCTGGTGGCGCGGCCGCGCGACCCCGGCGACAACGCCAGCCCCTCGGGCCTGTCCGCGATGGTGCACGCGCTCGTCGCGGCGCACGCGATGACGGGGGAGGGGCGCTACCGAACGGCCGCCGAGGAGGCGTTGGCCACGGTCGCCCGGCTCGCCGAGCGGGCACCGAGGTTCGCCGGCTGGTCGCTGGCGGCCGCGGTGACGATGCTCGACGGCCCGCTGGAGGTGGCGGTGGTCGGACCGGCCGGTTCCGAGCGCGACGAGCTGGAGCGCAGGGCGCGCCGGCGGGCCGGTGCGGTCGTCGTCGTGGGCGACCCCGACACCGGCATTCCGCTCCTGGAGGGGCGGGCTCTTGTCGAGGGCAGCCCGTCGGCGTACGTGTGCCGCGGCTTCGTCTGCGAGCGTCCGGTGACCCGTCTTCAAGCCCTGGACGAGGCCCTGTCCCGGGCCTGACTCGGGAGTAGGTTCGGGCGCATGGCTTCGACCACGCAGCGTGCGGACACCTATGACTACGTGATCGTCGGGGCCGGCAGCGCCGGCGCCGTGCTGGCCGCGCGTCTCAGCGAGGACGACGGCGTCACGGTGCTGCTGCTCGAGGCAGGTGGGGAGGCCGACGCCGACGAGGTGATGATCCCGGCGGCGTTCCCGGCGCTGTTCAAGACCAAGTGGGACTGGAACTACTCGACCATCGAGCAGAAGCAGCTGCACGGGCGGCGGGCCTACTGGCCGCGGATGAAGGCGCTGGGCGGCTGCTCGTCGATGAACGCGATGATCTACATCCGCGGCAACCGGGCCGACTACGACGCCTGGCGCGACCAGTACGGCGCCACGGGATGGGGCTTCGACGACGTGCTGCCCTACTTCATGAGGTCGGAGGGCAACACCCGCCTCGGCGCACCGCTGCACGGGCAGACGGGGCCGGTGCACGTCGAGGACCGCGTCTACACCCACGAGCTGAGCCAGGCGTTCGTGCAGAGTGCGGTGAGCGCCGGCCTCAAGCCCACGAACGACTTCAACGGTGCCGAGCAGGAGGGCGCCGGCCAGTACCAGGTGACCTGCAAGGGCGGCCGTCGCTGGTCGACCAACGAGGCCTACCTCAAACCCGCGAGGTCGAGGCCCAACCTGGAGATCGCGACCGGCGCCTTCGCCTCTCGGATCGAGATCAGCGGCGGCCGCGCGACGGGCGTGACCTTCCAGCAGGGCGGCGCTGAGCACACGGTGTCCGCCCGGCGCGAGGTGCTGCTGTGCGGTGGGGCGATCAACAGCCCGCACCTGCTGATGCTCTCCGGGATCGGGCCGTCGGCCCACCTCGGCGAGCACGGCATCGAGAGCAAGCTCGAGCTGCCCGGGGTCGGGGCCAACCTGCAGGACCACCCCGTGGTCCCGATGCTCTGGTACACCCGCGGCGTCACCGACCTCGGCGAACTCAACAACCTGCGCAGCTTCGCCCGGTGGAAGCTGCGCGGCAACGGCCCGCTGGCGTCCAACATCGGCGAGGCCGGCGCGTTCTTCGCCAGCCGCGACGGGCTGCCGGCCCCCGACATCCAGATCCACGTGGCGCCGTCCGGCTTCTACGACAACGGCCTGCGTGAGCCGACCAGCCGGATGTTCACGGCGGCGCCGACGCTGGTGGGCGTGCAGAGCCGTGGGTCGATCCGGCTGCGGTCGGCGGACCCGACCTGGCACCCCGCGATCGACGCCGCCTACCTCGAGGACCAGACCGACCTCGACGCGCTGCTCGCCGGGGCGCGGCGCACCTGGGAGATCTGCACCCAGGGCGCGCTCGCGGCGTACCTCGACCGGCCCTGGCAGCTGCCGGCCTCGCCGACCGACGAGGACCTGCTCGAGCACATCCGCACGTGGGCCCAGACGCTCTACCACCCGGTGTCGACCTGCGCGATGGGCACCGGCGAGGACGCCGTGGTCGACCCGGAGCTGCGGGTCCGCGGCATCGACGGGCTGCGCGTCGTCGACGCCTCGGTGATGCCAGCGGTCCCGCGCGGCAACACCAACGCCCCCACCATCATGGTCGCCGAGAAGGCGTCCGACCTGATCAGGAGCGCACGATGACCCCCAGAGAAGCAGGCACCGTCGAGGACCGCTCCGCCACCGCCACCACGTTCGAGTCGCTCAGCCCGGCCAACGGCGACGTGGTCGGCGTGCACCCGGTGCACTCCGCGGAGGAGGTCGAGGCCGTGGTGGCGCGCGCACACGAGGAGGGGGCCTGGTGGTCGGCGCTGTCCTTCGACGAGCGCCACCAGCTCCTCACCGCCTGGAAGGGCGTGATGACGCGGCGGCTCGCGCAGCTTGCCGACGTGATGCACCAGGAGACCGGTAAGCCGCACGGCGACGCGATACTCGAGGCCGCGCTGGCCATCGACCACCTCGCCTGGGCCGCCGGCCACGCCGAGAAGGTCCTCAAGCGGCGCAAGGTGCCGTCGGGCCTGCTGATGGCCAACCAGAGTGCGTCGGTGGAGTATCGGCCGCTCGGCGTCGTCGGTGTGATCGGACCGTGGAACTACCCCGTCTTCACGCCGATGGGCTCGATCGCCTATGCGTTGGCCGCCGGCAACGCCGTGGTGTTCAAGCCGTCGGAGTACACGCCCGGCGTCGGCGTGTGGCTGGCGCGCACCTTCCTCGAGACGGTCGGCCGGCCGGTCTTCTCGGTGGTGACCGGGCTCGGCGAGACCGGTGCCGCACTGTGTCGGGCCGGGGTCGACAAGCTGGCCTTCACCGGCTCGACCGAGACCGGCAAGCGGGTGATGGCTGCCTGCGCCGAGACCCTGACGCCCGTGGTGATCGAGGCCGGCGGCAAGGACGCGCTGATCGTCGACTCCGACGCGGACGTCGACGCGGCCGCGGACGCCGCCCTCTGGGGTGCGTGCGGCAACGCCGGGCAGACCTGCGCCGGCGTCGAGCGGGTCTACGTGCACGAGCGCGTGTACGACGAGTTCCTGGCGTCGCTGACCACCAAGGCGCGCGGCATCCGGGCCGACGGCACGGCCGGTGCGCAGCTCGGCCCGATCACGATGCCGAAGCAGCTCGACATCATCCGCAGCCACATCGCCGACGCCCTCGAGCGGGGCGGCCGCGCGGTGGTTGGCGGCCTCGAGTCGGTAGGCGACCGTTACGTGCAGCCGACCATCCTGGTCGACGTACCCGAGGAATCGCTTGCGGTGCAGGAGGAGACCTTCGGGCCGACCATGACGGTGGCCAAGGTGCGCGACATGGACGAGGCGATCACCCTCACCAACGGCACGCGCTACGGCCTCGGCTCGACGGTCTTCTCGAAGGCTCGCGGGATGGAGATCGCCTCGCGCATTCGGTCCGGGATGACCGCGATCAACGGTGTGATCAGCTTCGCCGGCGTCCCGGCCCTGCCCTTCGGCGGCGTCGGCGACTCCGGCTTCGGACGCATCCACGGGCCCGACGGCCTGCGCGAGTTCACCTACCCCAAGGCCATCGCCCGCCAGCGCTTCAAGCCCCTGATGCCCCTCACCTCCTTCCGGCGCACCGAGAAGCACGAGCAGCAGCTCGCCTCGATGATGACGATGCTGCACGGCCGGGGGACCACGATCCCGAAGCCCTAGGTTGTGCGTGGTTGGGGGTTCGTGGTGGTCGTCGTCCTCCCGAAGGCGCGATGGTGCGGCCTCCGCCGGCGCCGTCAAGTTTCCCTTCGGCGCCTTCGTCGTCCTTGACGGCGCCGCCTGCGGCCGTGATGTGGCGCCTATCGGGAGGACGCCGGCGTGTGGTCGGCTTGATCTTCGTTGGTCGAGTAGCGAGCGCCAGCGAGCGTATCGAGACCTGCTCGACCCGACGCTGGTTGAGGTGTGAGGAGCGCCAGCGACGAGCCTCGATAGCCCCGTGGTTGAGCGGGAAACGTGGCTGTGGACAGTCGCCGCAGACCGTTGTCCGACGGTGATCGAAGGCCCCGGTATGCACAGGATGTCGGTGCCGGAGGTCGGTGGCCGGTGCCGGGATAGGTGTCATGAGCAGCAGCACATCGACCATCGACCGGGGCCTCCCCATCACGTCGCCGCTGCCGAAAGACAGGCGATGCTGCGCGGGCTTGGAGACCAGTCGACGTGGTCGATGACCGACGATGAGACCGCTCCACCCTGTGTGAGCTGACCCGGCCCGCGGCCCAGGTCGCCGAGCTCGAGCTGGCTCTGCGAAGCCCAACCACCCCCTCCCCTGGAGCTCAGGCGGGGAGACGAGCCGCGACGGGGTCTGGCTCTGCCCCACCACCGCCGCGCCCGCGACACCCGCTACGACATGACCTATCTCCCCAGGGGAAGGTCGGCTTCCACAGGCGGACATAGACCGACGGTCTCAGTCGCAGAAACCGCGATCCAGCGCCCAGGGATCGCCAGCCGGCACCAGGGTCAGCCAATGACCGGACGCGTCCACGT
>JALZCZ010000425.1 GCA_030862825.1 Actinomycetota bacterium
GGCCGGGGAGGGTCGGCGTACGGCGCCGGTCGCGTGGGTCGAGGGCCCGGTGCCCGGGCCGGTGCGGGCCGTGATCCCGACCCGGGACCGGCGCTGGCGGTGGCGCGTGGTGGCACCTGACGGCGAGCTGGCTCTCGTGCGCACGCCGGTGGAGCCCGGCGTCGTGGTGGCGCGGTTCGTCACCGACGACGGCGTATCCATCGAGCTGGCCGACGGCCGGATGCTGCGCGTCGGCGATGCCGATCCCGCGCTCACCGTCGACGGGCTCCCCCTCGTCCGCGCCCACGACGACCTCAGGCGACCCAACTTCGCCGTGGCGCTGCCCGAGGGCTTGCGCTGGTCGCCCGAGGGTCGACTGATGCGCGGCGGCGACCGATGAGGATCGCGTTCCTGGTGCCGACGATCTACGACCTGGGCGGCACCGCCAGCGCGGTCTCGACGCAGGCGAACGCGCTGGCCGGGGACCACGAGGTGGAGATCCTCAGCGTCTACCGCCCTGCCGACGAGACGCACTTCCCGCTCGCTGACGGCGTCCTGGTCCGCGAGCTCGTGGACACCCGCGCCGAGCGCCCCGCCGACGAGGCGCTCGAGGGCCGCCGGCTGGTCCGGCCCGAGTGGGACCCCACCCTCGACGCGCGCGGCGACGTCGCGGTGCAGGCCGCCCTGCCGTCCGTGACCGCCGACGTGCTCGTCACCGTGACGCCCGCGCTGCTGGCCCTGGCCGCCCAGCTGCGCCCGGAGTCCGTGGCGCTGGTGCACCAGGAGCACCGGTCGTCGTCGCAGCGCACCTCCGGGTTCGAGCCGCTGCTGACCTTCGCGCCCCGCGCCGACGTGGTCGCGATGCTGACCGAGCCGATGGCCCATTGGCTGGGGCAGCGCCTGCTCGCGGACACCCCCCACGTGGTCGTGGTGCCCAACGCGATCCCGCCCGGCTTCCGCCCGCGTTCGCTGCTCGACGCGCCGCTGATCGTGGCTGCGGGCCGGCTGGCCGGAGAGAAGCAGTACCCGCAGCTGGTCGCCGCCTTCGGCCTGGTCGCCGATCGGCTGCCCGACTGGCGGCTGCGCATCTTCGGCGACGGCCCGGCCAGGTTCGAGACCATGCAGGCCGTACGCCGCCTCGGGCTGTGGGACCGGGTCGAGCTGCCCGGCCCCACGACCGACCTCGCCACCGAGTGGGCACGGGCCGGCATCTCCGCGATGACCTCGCGCTCCGAGGGCTTCCCACTGGTGATGCAGGAGGCGATGGCCGCGGGCGTGCCGGTTGCCTCCTACGACTCCCCCTCGGGACCGCGCGCGATCATCGACGACGAGGTCGACGGGCTGCTGGTGGCCCAGGGTTCGGAGCAGGCGATGGCCGACGCCCTGCTGCGCCTGGCCACCGACCACGAGCTGCGGCACCGGCTCGGCGCCGCCGCGCTGCGGAAGGCCGCCACCTTCGACAGCGTCAGGATCACCTCACGGTGGGTGGAGATCTACGACGAGGCGGTCCGGCGCAAGCGCTCCGGGCAGTCCGCGCCGCCGACGCCACCGCGTCCCCAGCACGAGGCGCCCCCCGGAGCCGAGGGCCAGGGCGTCAGTCCCGACGAGGCCACTGCCGCGGCGGCGGCCGCCGTCGGCGTCGCGGGCGCGGTCGTCACGGGCACCAGCGCCGTGGTGCCGATGGACCGACGCCGCGCCTTCCTCGACGCCCTCGCCGCGGCCGACCTGCCGGCGTATCTCTCCCTGCACGACCCGGAGGCCGACGGCTGGCCGAGCCGACGCGCGCCGGTCGCCGACCTGGTGCCCCACCTGCGCCGCGGCCGGACGACCCGGGTGCTGCTCGAGCCGTGGCCGCTGGTCGCCGGCACCCCGTCACCGCTCGCCGGGAGCGGCGTCGTCGTGAGCTTCGTCGACTGACCCGTCAGAAGGTGATGTGTCGGTCGGCGAAGGCCGCCCGGACGGCATTGCTGTATGCCTCGGATCGACGCGTGAACAGAGAGAGAACGACTAGGCCAGGTGTGCCGTATCACCGAGGGTGGCGATCTGGCGGTTGTGGAAGAAGTCGTCCTCTCGGAGCTCCGTGATGCTCCCGGAGGGTGTGCGGAAGTTCGCGTAGCCGGCGGCCTCCAGCGGCACCTTGATCCACGCCGCCAGGACGAACGTCGCCGCGAAGCCGTGGGTCACGATCACCTGCTGCTGACAGCCGCTCGCCAGGATCCGCTCGACGGCGGCGTACACCCGCTTCGCGGCGGTCCCCTTGGTCTCCGCACCCGGGAGTCCCTCGTCGTGGTTCATCCGCTCGCCGGTGGCCGGCGGCGGCACGAACCGCTCGTCGAGCCACGCCTGGGGTCTGCCCTCGGCGGCGCCGTAGGACTTCTCGCGCAGGTCGGGGTCGACCGTCACGTCCGCGCGCAGCACGTCACCGATGACCCGGGCGGCCTGCAGGGCACGCTGCAGGTCGGACGAGTAGACCTCGGCCTCGCCGTCTCCAGGGACCCGGGCACGCAGGGCCGCGGCGATCGACACCGCAGCAGCGAGCCCGGCCGGGGTGAGCTGTGCGTCGTACCAGCCCCCCACCAGCCCGTCGACGTGGTGCGTCGACTCCGGATGGACGACGACGTGGACGGTCCGCACCGACTAGTCCGGGATCCGGTTGCCCTCGGCATCCCAGTGCGCCTCGACCTTCTTGCTCGGCTGCACCCGCGGCGGCTCCCCCGGCATCTTGGGATAGTCGGGCGGGTAGTTGAGCTCGACGGCGCCCTGCTCCTCCCAGAGGGCGAGCAGCGGCTCGAGGGAGTACGCCGTGTCGTCGATCGACGCCCACGGGTCGCCGTCGGCCAGCCGGTCGGGCACCGTGAACAGGTTGTAGCCCCTGGGATCGGAGACGCCGGCCAGCTCGTCCCACGTCATCGGCGTGGAGACCGGGGCGCCGGGGATCGGGCGCAGCGAGTAGGCCGAGGCGATGGTGCGGTCGCGGTTGTTCTGGTTGAAGTCGACGAAGATGCGCTCGCCGCGCTCCTCCTTCCACCAGTCCACGGTCACGCCGTCGTCGCGCCGAGCGAGCTCGCGGCCGAACCCGATGGCCGCGTGCCGCACGTCGACGAACTCCCACTCCGGCTTGATCCGCACGTAGATGTGCACGCCGCGGTTGCCGCTGGTCTTGGGATAGCCGACCAGGCCCAGCTCCTCGAGCAGCTCGCGCGCGACGCCGGCGACCCGGACCGCGTCACCGAACGTGGTGCCGGGCTGCGGGTCCAGGTCGATCCGCAGCTCGTCCGGGTGGTCGACGTCGGCGCGGCGTACCGGCCACGGGTGGAAGGTGAGCGCACCCATGTGGGCGCACCAGACCGGCACCGCGATCTCGGTCGGGCAGATCTCCTCGGCGGTGCGTCCCGAGGGGAAGGTGATCTCGACGGACTCCAGGTAGTCGGGGGCACCCTTCGGCACCCGCTTCTGGTAGAACGCGTCGGCGTCCTTGTCCTGCGGCCCGGTGGCCAGCTTCATGCCGGGGCGGACGCCGGACGTCCATCGCTCGAGGGCGGTCGGCCGCTCGCGCAGGGCACGCATCAGGCCGTCGTCGACCGACGCGAAGTACTCCGCCACCATCAGCTTGGTGACCTCGGGCGTGGTCTCGGTCGCCTCGTAGATGATCCGGTCGGGGCTCGAGACGCGGACGGCGCGGTCGCCCGCCTGTACCTCCGCGGCTGGGGTCTTCGCCATGGCGGACAACTTATCCGGAGGCGCCGACCTCGCGCCGCAACGTAAGTTGGATGACCGTGACGAGCCCACCGCACGACGGTCTGACCTTTGCCAGCTTCCGCGCCGACGACCTGGGCGAGGTGACACCCGCGCAACGCGACGGCTGGCTCGAGGCGCATTCCCGCGGCTTCCACAAGGGCCGCAACAACGACGAGATGCGCAAGCACTACTTCGAGCACGCGGTATCCGATGACGCGCTGCTCCGCGGCGTGTGGCAGGTCCGGCCGCTCGTCGGCAGCGGAAAGCTCCCGATCGCGACGTTCGGGAGCTTCGACAAGACCCTCAACGTCGGCGGCAACCGACTGCTCCCGCTCCGGATGATCACGGACGTGACCGTCAGCCCCACCCACCGTCGTCAGGGCCTGCTGCGCCGGCTGATGACGCAGGATCTCCAGGAGGCCGTCGACCAGGGACTTCCGCTGGCCGCGCTCACCGTCTCCGAAGGATCGATCTACGGGCGCTTCGGGTTCGGCCTGGCCACGCAGCTGCGCCATCTGGAGGTCGACACCAGCGCCCGCTTCGTCCTGCGCGGCCTCGACGACGAGGGAAGCATCGAGCTGGTCGAACCCGAAGAAGCCTGGCCGACGGTCGAGTCCGTCTTCGCCGAGTTTCATCGCCGCACCCGTGGGTCGGTCGAGCGACCGCTCTTCTACCGGCCGATCCTGAGCGGCACCTTCGACTACCGCGACGGGCCCGACACGTTGCTGCGCGCCGCGGTGCACCTGGACGCCGCCGGGCGACCCGACGGCTACGTCATCTACAAGCCCGGCGAGCGCCGCGACGACAGCCGGGCGATCGAGGTCAAGGACTTGGTGGCACTCACGTCGCAGGCCTATCTGCGGATCTGGCGCTTCCTCGCCGATATCGACCTCGCCACGAAGGTGACCTGGCAGGACGCGCCCGTGGCCGACCCGTTGGAGTGGGCTCTGGTGGATCCGTTCGTGGCCAAGGTCGTGAAGACGACCGACCAGCTCTGGGTCCGGGTGCTCGACGTCGTCGCCGCGCTCGAGGCGCGGCCGTGGGCCGCGGACGGCGACGTGGTGCTCGAGGTGGCCGATCCCCTCGGCCATGCGGCCGGGCGGTTCCGGGTCACCACGTCGGCAGGCCAGGCCAAGGTCTCCCGCACCGACGACGAGCCCGACGTGCTGCTGGAGGCAGACACGCTCGGCGCGCTCTACCTCGGCGGGGTCGGCGTCGCCACCCTGCGTGCGGCCGGGCGGGTCACCGGCAGCGACGAGGGCGTCACCACCTGGGCGGCGATGGCCGACACCGGCCCGCCGCCGTACTGCATCACGGGGTTCTGAGCCGCCCTACTCCGGCGGCACGACGTCCGGCTCGGTGGGCGGGCCACCGGGGTCCTCGCCCGGCATGGGCGGGGTGGGGATGCCGTCGGGGTCGCCGCTCGGGACGACGTCGGGGTCCGGGTCTGGGGGTGTCGTAGTCATCCCGGCCGGTACCCGATCGCTCTTCGGTCCACCACGCCTACAACAGCGAGTTGGGCCGGAACGTCGGCCGCTTGTCGAGGTCGTCGCGGTCCGGCCGGACGAACTCGAAGCCGGAGGTGAGCGTGATCCGCCACTCCGGGTCGGCGCCGGACAGATCGCGTACGTCCTCCGCGCACGCGACGTGCATCGGTGGGCAGTGGAAGGCGTTGCGGCCGATCTCGACCGGGGTGCCGAGGAACGCGACCGGTCGGCCGAGCGACCGGCCGCAGCCCGCGCAGATCCGGCTGAGCGCGCACTGGATCACCCGCTTGTTGACCAGGTCGTCCAGCGTCTCGCCCCAGGCGAACGGCGTCTCGGTCATGGTCACGCGCGGGCTCCGGCGGCCCGGACCCAGCCGCCGAGCTCGATCCGGCGCGGCGAGCGCTCGGCGTCGGACCTCCGCCTGCGGTCGCGCGACGGCGTGGGTGGCTCCGGCTGGTCGCTCGCGGTCCACTCGTTCGGCACCGACAGCTTGATGATCGTGCGCAGCGCCTGGCCGTACTGCTGGTGCAGCGGACCGGTCGTGTAGGGCAGGTCGTACTTGGCGCACAGCTCCTGCACCCGCTCGGAGATCTGGGCGTAGCGGTTGCTCGGCAGGTCGGGGTAGAGGTGGTGCTCGATCTGGAAGCCGAGGTTGCCGGACAGGATGTGCAGCAGTGGTCCGCCCCTGAAGTTCGCGGCGCCCAGGATCTGGCGCAGGTACCACTCCGACCTGGACTCGTCCTCGATCTCCTCCTCGGTGAAGTGCATCGCTCCGTCCGGGAAGTGGCCGCAGAAGATGATCACGTACGCCCACAGGTTGCGGATGATGTTCGACGCCAGGTTCGCGGTCAGCACCGTCTTCCACTGACGCCCGGCCAGGGCCGGGTAGACGACGTAGTCCTTGACGATCTGGTTGCGGCCCTTCTTGAAGATCTGCTTGAGCTGGCGCTTCATCTCCTTCGGGTCCTTCTCGCGCTTGCGGATCCGCTCGATGTCGAGATCGTGCAGCGCGACACCCCACTCGAAGAGGAACGCCAGCAGGCTGTTGTAGACCGGCTGGCCGAGGTTGAACGGCGACCACCTCTGCTCGCGCGCCATCCGGAGGATCCCGTAGCCGATGTCGTTGTCGTAGCCCAGCACGTTGGTGAACTGGTGGTGCACGTAGTTGTGCGAGTGCTTCCACTGTTCCGCCGGCTGCGCGGTGTCCCACTCCCAGTTGGAGGAGTGGATCTCCGGGTCGTTCATCCAGTCCCACTGGCCGTGCATGACGTTGTGGCCGATCTCCATGTTCTCCAGGATCTTGTGGAGAGCGAGGGAGGCGGTGCCGAGCACCCAGGCGGGCTTGCGGGTCCTCGACGACTGGGTGCCCGCGAGCAGGGTGACCCGGCCGGCCGCGGCCAGGCAGCGTTGGACCTTGATCAGCCGGTTGATGTACGCCGCGTCGTCGGCGCCGCGCGACTCCTCGATCTCCGCGCGGATCGCGTCGAGCTCGCGGCCGAGCTGGTCCACCTCCTCCTCGGTGAGATGGGCGTACTCCTTCACGTCCGAGATGGCCATGGGTTGCGGTCTCCTTTCGGGTGGTGGTTGAGGTGCGAGGAGCGCAGCGACGAGCCCCGCAACCACCGCATGGTCAGATGTCGAGCGTGCAGTCGCCGACGGCGGCGGTGCAGCAGGTCTGCACGGGCTCGTTGGGGTTGCCGAACTCGTCGCCGTTGCGCAGGTCGCGGACGGTGCCGGAGATCAGGGTGAGCGTGCAGGTGTGGCAGATGCCCATCCGGCAGCCGTAGGGCATGCCGATGCCGGCCGCCTCGCCGGCCTCGAGCACGGTGGTGGCGCCGTCGGCCTCGATGGTCCTGCCGGAGTTGCGGAAGGTGATCGTGCCACCCTCCCCGCCGTCGCCCCCGAGCTCGAGGGAGAAGCGCTCGAGGTGGAGGCGCTCCGCCAGGTCCTGCTGTTCGAAGTGCTCGGTGACCGCGTCGAGCATCGCGCCCGGCCCGCAGGCGTAGGTCTCGCGACGTCGCCAGTCGGGACAGATCTCGTCGAGATCCTGCAGGTCGAGCATGCCGTCGACGTCCGTGTGCAGCCGGTGCAGCGTGAGGCTGTCGTGCTTCTCCTGGAGCCGGTCGAGCTCCTCGCGGAAGATCATCCGCTCCTCGGTCGGCGAGGAGTAGTGCAGGACGACGTCGGGCATCGACCCGCGCCGGTCGAGGGTGCGCAACATCGCCATCACCGGCGTGACGCCGCTACCGCCGACCAGGAAGAGCATCCGCTCCGGCGGTGGGTCCGCGAGCACGAAGTTGCCCTCCGGCAACGCCAGCCGGACGATGGTGCCGGGTTCGAGACCCGAGACCAGGTGCGTGGACAGCAGCCCCTCGGGCATCGCCCGCACCGTGATCGAGATGGTCCCGCGGCGGCGCTTCGGCGGAGAGCTCACGGAGTAGGAGCGCCACTCGAACTTGCCGTCGACCTGCACGCCGATCCCGACGTACTGACCCGGCCGATGGTCGTAGCGCCAGCCCCAGCCGGGACGGATCACCAGGGTGGCCGCGTCGTCGGTCTCGGGGATCACCTGTTCGACGCGGCCACGGAGCTCACGTGAGCTCCACAGCGGGTTGAGCAGGCGCAGGTAGTCGTCGGGCAGCAGCGGCGTCGTCAGCTTCGACCCCGCCCTGCGCACGCGCTCCCAGGGGATGGTCGTGGTCATCGGGCCTCCTTCCGAGCACGGGTACCCAATGCATTTCAGTGCACACTCGTGCTCCCACGTGCGTCAACCGCCGATGTCACATATCGGTGAGGTCTGCCGGCCTCGAGGTCTTGTCGTCGCGCCTACGATCTAGGCATGGCTTACAACGTGGAGAAGACCGACGCCGAGTGGCGCGAGGAGCTCTCCCCCGACGAGTACGAGGTGCTGCGCAAGGCCGGCACCGAGCGGGCGTTCACCGGGAAGTACACCGACACCGAGACCAAGGGCGTCTACAAGTGCAAGGCCTGCCAGGCCACGCTCTTCGAGTCCGACACCAAGTTCCACTCGGGCTGCGGCTGGCCGTCGTTCTACCAGCCGGTCAGCGACACGGTCGAGTACATCGAGGACACCTCGCACGGCATGAAGCGGGTCGAGGTCCGCTGCGCCAACTGCGGCTCCCACCTCGGCCACGTCTTCCCCGACGGCTACGGCACGCCGACCGGCGACCGCTACTGCATCAACTCGATCAGCCTGACCCTCGAGCCGGTCGACGAGGCGTAGGACTTCCGAGGGCGGGGCCAGCCTCGGGGCGTAACTGTTCGATGGTGCTCGTAGGCACCGTTCCACGCGTGAAACGGGTACCGCACCGCGCAATCGAATGGCGCGGAAGACACCGGCCCCGCGCCGCTCAGGAGGCGCTGAACCAGCCGGACGGGCCGAGCTCGGTGCCCATCCGCGGCACGTACTGGTCGAAGTAGATCCGGGAGATCAGCTCGCGGCGGGACCGGACGTCGGCCTTCTCGAAGACCGACTTCAGGTGGTCCTGGACGGTGTACGTCGACACGTGCAGCGTCGCGGCGATCTCCTTGGTGTCCACGCCCTGCAGCACCAGCTGGGTGACGTCGCGCTCGCGACCGGTGAGGTCGAACGCCGCCACCACGAGCGCCACGATCTCGGGTGGCCTGGCCTCCTCGATGGTCACCACCACGTCACCGTCCCGGTCGCCGAAGGACGTGAGCGGCGCCGCGTGCAGGACCAGCCACATGCCGCTGGTGCCGCGCACCCGCGACCGCGGGGGTGCCGAGGTCTCGCCGCGGGCGTAGCGGCGGGCGGCTCCGACGAGCGCCGACACCGGCGTGAGCGGGTCGCCGGCGGCCTCACCCGTGATCAGGTCGGCGATCCGCGCCTCGGCCCCGACGCTCATCTGCACGACGTCGTCGTCGACGCCGACGATCAGCACGGCGGGCCCACTGGGGGCGGTCGGCGCAGACGCGGCCGCGAGCCGCGACAGCATGCCCGTGCGTACGCCGCGGGCGAACTGGGTCGACAGCGAGGCCAGGAGCGCGATCTCGTCGTCGTCGAAGTGGTCGTCCGCACCACGGAAGAGCGCCATCGCGCCCCAGGCCTGGTTGCCGTCGCGGAAGACCAGGCGGGCCTCGTCGCCGAAGCCGAAGCGCGGCACCATGAACGTGCTCATCCGGCCGGACCGCTCGATGTCCCCGCCGTGCACCAGGTGGACGCCCGCGGCCGGCACCTCGGCCCGCGCGAGCTCCTGGAACGCGGTCGGCTCCACCGTGCCGTACTCGATCAGCCCGAACTCGTGGTCGTGACTGTTGATCGCGCGCAGGTGGCCGTACTTGCGAGCGCTGGTGAGCAGGTGGCTGCCCGGGTCATGGGTCGCCAGGCAGGCGGCGACCCAGGGCACGGCGCGACCCACGGACTCGACGGCCTCCTCGAGGAACGTGTCGAGATCGAGGCCGGCCCGGGCGACGACGTCGACGTCCTGACGTACCCGCTCGGCAGTCAGTCCTCTGGGCATGCCCCCGAGTATCCGGCCACGGCGCCGAAAGCCCCATCCCATATTTCTGGGTGGACCAGACCACCAGGTCGGTGGGCGCGGAACCTCCCCCCGGTGCGGGATGGTCCCGGACGCCGCCGTCGTCGAGCGTTGACCCATGCTCAGCATCCCAGCCACCGGGTCCGTCGACGACCACGGTCTCCTGGTCCACGAGGACGACCCGGCGGCCCAGCTCGCCCTGTCGCTCCACCGGGTCGAGTCGGCGCTGGCCGATGCCGGGCACGAGATGTGCGAGCTGACGGCGATCCGCGCCCTGACCATCGACCGGCCGGCGCTGGAGCAGGTCTTCGACGTGCTCACCGAACGCCTGGACGCCATCGGGGCCAGCCCGGTGACCTCCATCCACGACGTACCTCACCTGCCGGTCGTCGGCATGGTCGTGGCGCTGGAGGCCGACGTCGACGGCCTCACCCCCACCGAACTCGGGACTCAACGATGAGCAACCCACCACCGAAGGAAACGCGATGACCATCACCGCCCCCAACCCGTCCGCCGACACCCTCCGGGGGCTCTGCGAGGTGCACTTGCCCGGCGACCCCGGCTACGACGCCGCCCGCAGCCCCTGGAACCTCGCCGTCGACCAGCGCCCGGCCGCCGTGGCCGTGCCCCGCACCGTCGACGAGATCTCCGCCGTGGTCCGGGCGGCGGCGGCCTCGGGTCTGCGGGTCGCACCGCAGAGCACCGGCCACGGCGCCGGACCGCTCAGCGATGTCTCCCTGTCCGACGTCGTGATCGTCCGGCTCTCCGAGCTCACCGGCGTCACCGTCGACGCCACAGCTGGCACCGCCCGAGTGGTCGGCGGCACCCTGTGGCAGGACGTCGTCGCCGCGGCGGCTCCGCACGGTATGACCGCGATGCACGGCAGCGCGCCGGACATCGCGGTCGCCGGCTACGCCCTGTCCGGCGGGCTGTCCTTCTACGGCCGCAGGCACGGCGTCGCCGCCAACTCGGTGCGCGCGGTCGAGCTGGTGACCGCGGACGGTTCCGTGGTCCGTGCCGACGCGACGACCAACACCGACCTGTTCTGGGCCGTTCGTGGCGGCGGCGGCAACTTCGGCGTCGTGGTCGCGATCGAGCTGGACCTGCTCCCCTACGCCGACGTGTACGCCGGCATGCTGCTGTGGGACCGCGCGCGCTCCCGCGAGGTGGCGCACGCCTGGGCGAAGTGGACCCGCGACGTACCCGAGTCGGTCACCACCTCGATGCGGGTGATGAGCTTCCCGCCGCTGCCGGAGCTGCCACCGTTCCTGAGCGGCCGCGACCTGATCGTCATCGACGGCGCGGTGCTCGAGGACGACGACCGGGCCGCCGAGCTGCTGGCCCCGCTCCGGGCACTCGCGCCGGAGATGGACACCTTCGGCCGGATGCCCGCCGCCGGGCTGCCCGACATACACATGGACCCGCCCACTCCGACCCCGGTCGTGTCCGACCACAGCGTGCTGGGCGAGCTGACCGAGGAGGCCGTCGACACCTTGCTCGCCCAGGTCGGCCCCGGCACCCGGTCCGGCCTGCTCTTCGCCGAGCTGCGCCACCTCGGCGGCGCGTTCTGCCGACCGTCGGCCGAGGGAGGCGCGATCTCCCACGTGCCGGGCGCCTACGCCTACTTCGGCATCGCGATCGCACCCTTGCCGGAGGCTGCCGCCGCCGGCCAGGCAGCGGCGACGGCGGTGGCCCGGGCGCTGGCGCCCTGGTCGCAGGCCAGCCGGATGCCGACGTTCACCGACCTCCAGGTCGAGACCAGCTCGATGTTCGACGGCGAGGCCTGGGTGCGGCTGTCCCACCTGCGCGACGCCGCCGACCCCGGCCGCCTGTTCGTGGCGAACCACCGGCTCTGAGGCGCTCGCTCCTGCAGCACGCTGTCCACCACACCATCACGTCGCTGCAACGGTGTGGAAGACCGGTGGACAGCGTGTTTCATGGGTCAGGCGTCCACGAGGGCCGGCGTCACGACGACCACCCCGTCGCCGTACTCCTCGTCCACCCAGGCCTGCAGCGAGCCGTCGTCGTAGGGCACGTCCACCAGCACCCTGGTGTCGTCGGCGTAGCCACCCACGGCGCCACCCAGGGTGCGCACCTCGTCGGCGATCCGGCCGAGCTCGTCGGTCGACCGCGGCTCGTCGGGCGGGGGCGGCGGCTCGGTGTCGGTCGGCACCACCTCGTCCACCGGCTCCGCTGACGACACCGTGAACGTGGTGCCGTCCCAGGTGCCGGTGACGTAGAAGAGGCCCCAGCGGACGTCGCCCTGCTGGTCGTAGTCGCCCTCGTACGCCGCCCAGTCCCAGCCCTGCAGGGGCGGACCGCCGCACTGCGGCGGGTAGGACTCCGCGACCGGGCCGAGGCACAGCTCCGGGCTGCCCGTGTCCATCACGGTCGCGGGTAGGCGGGTGGTCACGTCGCCGTCGGCCGCGACCGGCTCGGTGGGCATCGGGCCATTGGCCCCCGGCGCGCCGACAGGGTCGTCGGCGCTGTCGCCGTCCTCGGAGCAGGCGGTCACCGCGAGTATGACGGCGGCAACGGCGGCGGTCAGTCCGGTCCTCAGGTGCCTCATGAGGGTCTGACGGTAGCGAGCCGCGTCGAGTTCCCGGATCGCCAGGTGGGCGGCGCCGGCTCGTCGACCTGGCCAGGACCGCCGAGGGCCGGACGGTCTGCTCCGCCGCCGGGGTAGTCCCGGACGAAATCGTTGTCGATCGGCCCATCTCACCGCCACTTCGTCAGGGACTACCGCGTTCCCCAGGTCGCGTCAGTCGACGGGGACCAGGGCGGGGGTCAACCGGACCACGCCGTCGCCGTACTCCCGGTCGGCCCACGCCTGCAGCGAGCCGTCGTCGTAGATGACCCCCGCATCGACGTGGTCGAAGCCATGGCTGCTGCTGAGGACACCCGGCACGGCTCGGATCGCCTCGTGGATCTTGCCCAGCTCGCGCTCGGTGTGCATCGCGTGGCTGACGCAGAGGGCACCGCCCCAGGTCTCGCGCAGCGCCTCCTCGGCGGCCGCCGGGTCGCCCGTCACCTGCACGTTGATGACCATCAGGGTCGGGTCATTCATCTTCTTCTCGAACTCGCGCGGGTCATCCGAGTGGTAGGCCGGGTTCACGGACTGGTCCACCCAGGCGCCGGCATAACCGTCGAGCCGTTGGGCGGCACGCATCGTCGTGTTCTGCGACCTCATGGTCGTCGTTGCCTCGTCGATCACCTGCCAGCCGCCGTCCGGCTCCGGACATGGGGTGGTGAGGTCACGACCGTCGTCGTACTCAGGTGCGTCGAACTCGTCTGCCGGCACCGCGTCGGTCGACGTGAGGTCCCGGCCGTCGAACATCCCGGTGACCGCGAAGTCACCCCACTTCACACCGCGCACGTCCTCGAACTCGCCCTCGTGCTCGGACCAGTCCCAGCCGAGCAGCTGTGGTCCGCTGCACTGAGGCGGCAACGACGTCGCGACGCCGCCGAGGCACAGCTCCGCGCCGCCACCGTCGTCGATCACGGTCGCCGCATACGCACTGGTCACCGGACCGTCCGGCAGGGGCACCTCGGTCGGCATGGATGTGGGTGTCGCGGCAGGCGACTCCTCGGCCCGCGGCTCGGGCTCGTTCCCACACGCCACCAGGACCACCAGCGCGGCCAGCGCCGCGACAAGTCTCATGCCTGTACGACGCCCCGGTCAGGGCAGCCGTTCCACCAGGTCCGCGATCGGCACCAGGGAGCCGGTGTAGAACGGCACCTCCTCGCGCACGTGGCGGCGGGTGTCGGAGCCGCGCAGGTGCCGCATCAGGTCGACGATCCGGTAGAGCTCGTCAGCCTCGAAGGCCAGCATCCACTCGTAGTCGCCGAGCGCGAACGACGCCACCGTGTTGGCGCGCACGTCGGGGTAGTCGCGCGCCATCTTCCCGTGCTCGGCGAGCATTGCGCGGCGCTCGGACTCCTCGAGGAGGTACCACTCGTAGGAGCGCACGAACGGGTACACGCACACGTGCGCCTTCGGCTCCTCGTCGGAGAGGAACGCCGGCACATGGCTCTTGTTGAACTCCGCGGGCCGGTGCAGCGCCAGCTGCGACCAGACCGGGTCCAGCCGGCTGCCGAACGACGTACGCCGGAAGCGGTGGTAGGCCGCCTGCAGCTGCTCCGACGTCGTCGCGTGCCACCACACCATCACGTCGGCGTCCGCCCGCAGCCCGCTGACGTCGTAGACGCCGCGCACGATCACGTCGGACTCCGCGAGCTCGGCGAACAGCTTCTCCACCTCGGCACCCTCGGCCGCGCGGTCCGCGTCACCGAGCACGTCACGGAGCCGGAACACCGACCACATCGTGTAGCGGATCGCGTCGTTGATCTCCCGCACCCGCGCCGCCTTCGACCGGGTCTGCTCCTCGCTCATACCTTCATTGTGCCGCCGGCACATGCGCGATGATCTGGCGGTGCCTCATCCCGTGATCGCCGTCCTCGACCGGCTGGCCGCCGACGGCCGCGAGCCCGGCGCCGCTGTGTGCGTCCTCCGCAACGGAACCGTCGAGGTCGACCACCAGGTGGGCACCCGCGACGGCACGACACTGTGGACGCCGGACACCCTGGTGATGACCTACTCGGTCGCCAAACCCTTCGCAGCGTTCACCCTGCTGACCGCGGTGGCCGAGGGCCATCTCGGCCTGGACCAGCGCGTCGCCGAACTCTGGCCCGACTACGCCACCCACGGCAAGGACGCCACCACCGTGCGGCACGTACTGGCCCACCAGGCGGGCCAGCCGAGCTTCCCGCCGGCGGCCGCCGACATGGAGTACGACGACGCCGACGGGCTCACCGCGCTGCTGGCCGAGTCGGCTCCCGAGCACCCACCGGGCACTGCGGTCGCCGAGCACGCCCTGACCTACGGGCACCTCCTCGACCGCCTGCTCCGGGCGGCGACCGGCGACGATCTCGCCACCAGGTTCGCGCGGATCGCAGCGGACCACGGCTGGGACCTCCACCTGCGGGTCGCCGACCACGACCTGGCCCGCGTCGCCGACGTGGTGCCGGTGGCCCCCGACTGGCCGACGTCCATCCTCGACGACCCCCGCTGGGGGCCGGCCATGTCCCGCCCGCCGGGTCTCCTCGATCCGGCGATCCTCAACAGCACGCGATGGCGACAGACCAGCTTCCCCGCCATCGGGATGCACGCGTCAGCGCGCGGGCTGGCGACCTTCTACGACGACCTGCTGCGACCCGACGGGGCCGTGGCGACCCTGCTCGGAGCCGAGCTGCACCGGGCGTATGTCAGCACGCAGGCCGCCGGCGTGGACCTCGTGCTCGGCCGCGAGGTGAACTGGACTTTCGGTTTCCAGATCGACGACGAGGAGATCGGGATGGGCGGGTCCGGCGGGTGCGGCGCGTGGTGGTCGTTCGGGGGTGAGTACGCCGCGGCGTACGTCACCCGCGGGCTCGGCAGCCACGACCGCGGCAACGCGGTCTGGGAGCTCCTCGAAGCCTAGGAGCCGGCACCGCCCAGGCCGGCGTCGCGCGCCCGGATGATCGCGTCGGCGCGGTCCGTGGCCTGGAGCTTGGCCAGGATGTTGGACACGTTGTTGCGGACCGTCTTCGGCGCGAGGTAGAGCTCCTGCGCGATCTGGGCGTTGTTGCGACCGGCCGCGATCAGGTCCAGGATGCCGAGCTCCCGCTCGGTGAGCTGGGGGAAGGCGGAGGCGTTCGGCGCTGCCGCGCCGGAGAGCAGGTCGGCGATCCGCAGCGCCAGCGAGGCACCGAAGACGAGGCCACCGGCGTGCACGGTCGCGATCGCCTGGTTGACCTCGTCCTGGCCGGCGCCCTTGACGAGGTAGCCGCGCGCGCCGGCGCGCATCGCCGCCAGCACCGTGCCGTCCTCCTCCCCCATCGTGAGCACGAGCACCCGGGTGTCGGGCAGCTCGGCCGTCAGCTGCCGGGTGGCCTCGATCCCGTTCATCACGGGCATCTGCAGATCCATCACGACCACGTCCGGCCGGTGCGCCAGCGCCTCCTCCACGGCGGCAGCGCCGTCGGCGGCGGTGGCCACGATCTCCACGCCCGCCTGGGTCGACAGCAGCGAGGCGAGCCCGTCGCGGAAGACCGGGTGGTCGTCGGCGATCAGGATGCGGATCGGTTCGGTCATGGGGACACCTCGGGAATGGAGACGGGCAGCCAGGCACGCACCCGCGTGCCACCGTCGGCGGGGCAGACGATCTCGGTGCGCCCGCCGAGCTCCTCGGCCCGCTCCCGGATCGAGCGCAGGCCGACGCCGGCCGGCACCGACGGGTCGATCCCGGTGCCGTCGTCGGCGACCTCGACGAGCAGCTGCCCGGGCTGCCCGGCCAGGCGCAGCGTCGCGGCGTGCGCGCGGGCGTGGCGGACCGTGT
>JALZCZ010000438.1 GCA_030862825.1 Actinomycetota bacterium
AGGTCGGCGCCACCATCACCCACCGCGTGATGGCCCGGCTGTTCCAGGACCGCGGCGTGGTGCTGGACCGCACCTACCAGCTCAACGTCGGCGGCAACATGGACTTCAAGAACATGCTCGAGCGCGACCGCCTCGAGTCGAAGAAGGTCTCGAAGACCCAGGCTGTGACCTCCAACATCGGCCACGACCTCGGCGCCCGCAACGTGCACATCGGCCCGTCCGACTACGTGCAGTGGCTCGACGACCGTAAGTGGGCCTATGTCCGCCTCGAGGGTCGCGCCTTCGGCGACGTGCCGCTGAACCTCGAGTACAAGCTCGAGGTCTGGGACTCCCCCAACTCCGCCGGCATCATCATCGACGCCATCCGTGCCGCGAAGATCGCCAAGGACCGCGGCATCGGTGGCCCGATCATCTCGGCGTCGTCGTACCTCATGAAGAGCCCGCCCGTGCAGCTCCCCGACGACCAGGGCCGCGCCCGCGTCGAGGCCTTCATCCGCGGCGAGGAGTAACCCTCATCAGCTGCTTGTTCCTGCCGACCCGTCGCCTCCTGGTGGCGGGTCGGTGGCATGTGTGGCTCTGCCGGTGGCTGGTTTCGGGTGGCTGGCGTTTCCGCACATCGAGCGGCTACACCCGCACCGAGACCCGGGCCACCAACCGCCGGGCAGCTCAGGCGGCCTCGGCCTCGGCCTTGATCCGGTCGAGGGTCTCGCCCATGCCGCCGCGGAGGCGGTCGGTGAACGTGTCGAGGCCGCCGAGGAGGACCTTGGTGAGGCGCAAGGAGATGGTCGAGATGCCGTCAGGGAGCTCGCGGCGCTGGGTGACCCGAGTACCGCCGCCGGGCAGGGGCGCGAGCTCGAAGGACCAGATGGTCCGGTTCTCGGCGATCCGGAAGGCGAAGTCGCGGTGCGGGTCGAACCGCACCACCTTCCCCTTGGTCCGCCAGAACAGCAGCCCCTGACGGTTGAGGTTGGAGAACCTGGTGCCCTGCTCGACGCCGTCCCCCTTGATGGTGCAGCGGACCACCTGCGGGCTCCACTCGGCCATCCGCTTCACGTCCGTCACCAGCGCCCACACCTGGGCGGGCGACGCGTTGATGTCGACGGTGGCCTCGAGCTGGGCGAACTCCTGAGTCTGGGTCATGGGTCGCCAACCTACTGATGTGTGCGACGCGGCGTCGCGCCTACGTGACGATCGCCACGTCAGCGCGGGCCGTGGGTGTTGAGCCACAGCACCGGGCCGGCCAAGGCGGTGTCCAGCTCGCGGATGGCGGCCAGCGCCTTGCCGGTGTAGACGGGCTCGAGCTCCAGCCCCGCCTCGCCGGCCCGGGCCACCTCGGCGACCGAGGCCGGAGTGGGGTCGCCGTACGTCGCCCCGAGCCAGTCGCGACGCAGGTCGAAGTCACCCTCCGCGGCCGTCGGCACTCCGACCATCCCCCGCTCTGTCAGCAGCATGGCGGTGCGGTCGGCCAGCCGGGTCATCGCCGGCGCGTCCAGCCGCAGCATGTCGTTGACGACGACGCCGAGCACGTGGCTGTCGAGCCCAGCGATCGCGAAGCCGAGGGTCAGCCCGACCACGGTGCCGCCGGAGCCGACCGGCACGACCACGGTGCCCGGCGTCGGCAGCGACCCGGCCTCCACCTGGGCCGCGATCTCCAGGCCGACCTCGACGTAGCCGAGCGTGCCGACGGGGTTGGAGCCGCCGGCGGGCAGGTACCACGGCCGGTACCGGGCCAGCAGGTACGGCGCCGCCAGCTTCAGCCGGCGCGTCGACGGGTAGCGGTGGAGGCGGGCACCGGATGCCTCCAGTCGGGCGAGCTGCTCACGCACGTGGTCGTCGACGGGCTGGTCGACCAGGCCGAGCACGGTCCGCAGCCCGTGCTCCGCGGCATAGAGCGCGCAGGCCAGGCCCCAGTGGGTGCCGATCCCGCCGACCGTGAACAGCGTCGACGACCCGCGCCGGCGCGCCTCGGGGATGATCCACTCCAGCTTGCGGACCTTGTTGCCGCCCCACCCGCCGTCACCGAACGACGCCTCGTCCTTGACCCAGACCTCGGACGCGAACCCCAGGTCGAGCCTCCGCACCGGCGTCGGCGCGCTGCCCAGCTCCACGAACTCGAGCGACGAGTGCTCCGCCACGTTTCTCGTGCTCACCACGGTCAAACGTAACGTGGCCCCGTGCCCGAACTCAGCGACGCCGCCTGGTGGCGGCAGGCCGTGGTCTACCAGATCTATCCGCGCAGCTTCGCCGACGACAACGGCGACGGCCTCGGTGACCTGCCGGGCGTGACCTCGCGGATCGACTACCTCCGGACGCTGGGCGTCGATGCCGTGTGGCTGAGCCCGTTCTATCCCTCGCCCCTCGCCGACGGCGGGTACGACGTGGCGGACTACCGCGACGTCGACCCGCGGCTCGGCACGCTGGACGACTTCGACGAGATGGTCGCCGGCCTGCACGCCGCCGGCATCCGGGTGATCGTCGACATCGTGCCCAACCACTCCTCGGACCAGCACCCGTGGTTCCAGGAGGCGCTCGCGAGCCCGCCGGGCTCACCCGCCCGGGCCCGCTACATCTTCCGCGACGGCCTCGGACCGGACGGAGAGCTGCCGCCCTCGGACTGGGGGTCGGTCTTCGGCGGGCCGGCCTGGCACCGGGTGCCCGACGGGCAGTGGTACCTCCACCTGTTCGCCCCCGAGCAGCCGGACCTCAACTGGGAGAACCCCGAGGTGCGCGAGGACTTCCGCCGCACGCTGCGGTTCTGGTCCGACCGGGGCGTCGACGGCTTCCGGATCGACGTCGCCCATGCCCTGGTCAAGGACCTGCCCGCGGAGCTGCCGCCCGTCGCCGACCTTGCCGAGCTGCCGACGGACAGCGGCGAGCACCCGTTCTGGGACCGCGACGAGGTGCACGAGGTGTACGCCGACTGGCGCAAGATCTTCGACGAGTACGACCCGCCGCGGGCCGCCGTGGCCGAGGCCTGGGTCGATCCCGCGCGTCGGCATCGTTACGCGAGCAGCGACGGTCTCGGACAGGCCTTCAACTTCGACCTCCTGCAGGCACCGTGGGATGCCACTGCCTTCCGCACGTCGATCGACGACAACCTCGCCGAGGCAGCGGAGAGCGGCGCCTCGTCGACCTGGGTCTTCTCCAACCACGATGTGGTGCGCCACGCCACCCGCTACGGCCTGCCCCAGGACAAGGAGAACCGTGACGGCCGCGCCTGGCTGCGCACCGACGGCGCGACGCCGAAGCTGGACCGCGACCTCGGCCTGCGCCGGGCCCGCGCCGCGACCCTGCTGATGCTGGCGCTGCCCGGCTCGGCGTACCTCTACCAGGGCGAGGAGCTCGGGCTGCACGAGGTGCCCGACCTCCCGGCCGAGGTGCTGCAGGACCCGACGTTCGCCCGGACCGGTGGTGCCGAGAAGGGCCGCGACGGCTGTCGGGTGCCGCTGCCGTGGTCGAGCGACGGGCCGGGCCTCGGCTTCGGGTCCACCACCCCCCACCTGCCGCAGCCCCCTGAGTTCGCCGACCTGGCGGTCGAGGTGCAGGAGGACGACGAGGGATCCACCCTCGCGTTCTACCGCCGCGCCCTGGCCCTGCGCCGGACGCTGCAGACCGTCGAGCGGCTGACGTGGGTGCCGGCCGACGCCGACATCGTGCACTTCGAGCGTCCCTCCGGCTGGCACTCCGTCACCAACTTCGGGTCGACATCGTCGCCGATGCCGACGGGAGCCATCCTGCTCGCGAGCGGCCCCATCGCCGACGACCTGCTCCCGCCGGACACGACCGTCTGGCTGCGCTCGCCCGGCTGAGCGTCGATCAGGCGCCGGACTGCTGCGCCCACCACTCCAGGAGCACCCGCGTGGCCTCGTCCTCGCTCAGCGGACCGTCGTCGAGGCGCTTCTCGAGCATGAAGCGGTAGGCCGCGCCGACCTCGCGGCCGGGCCCGATGCCGAGGATCTCCATGATCTGGTTGCCGTCGAGGTCCGGCCGGATCGACGCCAGCTCCTCCTCCTCCGAGAGCCGGGCGATGCGTTCCTCGAGCTCGTCATACGTACGCCGGAGCTGGTTGGCCTTGCGCTGGTTGCGGGTCGTGCAGTCGGCGCGGGTCAGCACGTGCAGCCGCTCGAGCTGGTCGCCGGCGTCGCGGACGTAGCGGCGTACCGCGGAGTCGGTCCACCCGCCGGAGCCGTAGCCGTGGAACCGCAGGTGCAGCTCGACCAGCTTGGCCACCGCCTCGATCTCGTCCTTGGAGAAGCGCAGCGCCTGCATCCGCTTGCGGGTGAGCTTGGCTCCGACCACGTCGTGGTGGTGGAACGTGACGGTGCCGTCGCCGAGGAAGCGCCGGGTCTTGGGCTTGCCGACGTCGTGCATCAGCGCCGCGAAGCGGGAGACGAAGTCCGGCCCCTCGGTCGGCAGCCGCGGCTCGAGGTCGATCGCCTGCTCCAGCACCGTGAGCGTGTGCTCGTAGACGTCCTTGTGCCGATGGTGCTCGTCGCGCTCCAACGCCAGCGCCGGCAGCTCGGGCAGCACCAGCGCGGCGATCCCGGTCTCCACCAGCAGGGACAGGCCGAGCCGCGGGTGGGGCGCGCAGATCGTCTTGACCAGCTCGTCACGCACCCGTTCGGCCGAGATGATCGTGATCCGCTCGGCCATGTCGGTCATCGCCTGCACCGCCGCCGGGTCCACCCTGAACCCCAGCTGGGCCGCGAACCTCGCCGCCCGCATCATCCGCAACGGGTCGTCGGAGAAGGAGTCCTCCGGCCGGCCCGGCGTGCGCAGCAGCCGATGGGCGAGGTCGACCACGCCGCCGTACGGGTCCTCGAGCTCCTGGCCCGGCATCCGCACCGCCATCGCGTTCACGGTGAAGTCGCGCCGGCCGAGGTCGCCGACCAGGGTGTCGCCGAAGTCGACCACAGGCTTGCGCGACTCGGCGTCGTAGTCATCGGAGCGGTACGTCGTCACCTCGACCACCCACTCCCCCTTGCGGCAGCCGATGGTCCCGAACTCGCGGCCCATGTCCCACAGCGCGTCGCCCCACCGGGACAGCAGCCGCTCGGTGTCGTCAGGTCGCGCCGACGTGGCGAAGTCGAGGTCGTTGTGCCGGCGGCCGAGCATCGCGTCGCGCACCGGCCCGCCCACCAGCGCGAGCTCGTGGCCGGCCCGCTCGAAGAGCTCCCCGAGCTCGCCGGTGACGACCGCGATCCGGGCCAGCTCGTCGGTGACGGCCTGCTGCGCCGCCACCATGTCGAGGGGCGGAGGCTGGGTCGATGACGAGGCTTCGGGCACGGCCGCTCAGTCTAGGCCTGGGTGGCCTATACCCTCGGGGCGTGGTCCGCCGCTCGCTGTTCCTGCCTGTCATCGCGGCGGTCTCAGGACTCCTGATGGCGGGCTGGACGGCGCCGGCGAGCGCGGCCGCCCCGGCACCGGCGAGCGCAGCGGCGAAGGCGCCCCTCTACACCCCCGCGCTCGAGGTCACCCTCGACAGCCTGTCGCCGTCGTACCTGCCCGCGGAGGGTCCGGTGCGGGTCACCGGGTCGGTGACCAACGCCGACGACGTGCCCTGGGTCGGCGTCAACATCTACGGGTTCCTCGGCACCGAGCCGATGCTCGCCCAGAGCGAGCTGGCCGATGCCGCCGAGTCGGATCCCCTCAGCCTGGTCGGCAACCGAATCACCGCCGAGGGCTCCTACGCCACCGTCGGCGACCTCGAGCCCGGTGAGGAGGCCGGGTTCTCCCTCACCATCGACCGGGCCCTGCTGCAGCCCACCGTGGCCGGCGTGTACTGGTTCGGGGTCCAGGCCCTGGGCGAGTCCAGCGACTCGCCCAGCGACCTCGTCTCCGACGGCCGCGCCCGCACCTTCCTCCCCTACCTACCGCCCGCCACACCGGGGAAGGTGAAGACGGCGCTGGTGCTGCCGATGCGGCACTACCTGCCGTATGACGGCGACGGCTCGCTGGAAGGGCTCGAGCACTGGGCGCGCACCCTCAGCGTGGAGGGGCGGCTGCGCGACCTGGTGGAGTTCGCCGCCTCTTCCGGCAGCACGCCGGTGACCTGGCTGGTCGACCCGGCCCTGCCCGACGCCATCCGCCGGCTCGCCATGAACAACCCGCCGCGGTCCGTCGCCCCCACCGAGACGGTGGAGGAGGACGAGGAGCCCGAGGGGTCACCGAGCGGCAGCCCGACGGAGACCGCCGAGCCGGACGGCCAGCCAGAGGGTCGCGAGCCCAGCCCCGAGACCGTGGCGGCTGCGGAGGCCGCGGCGGTCTGGCTGGGTCGGTTCGAGGAGGCGGTGCAGGGCGACCAGATCCTCACCCTCCCTTACGGCGACCTGGACGTGGCCGCGGCCGCCGAGCTCGACCCGGACCTCTACGAGCTCGCCCGCGAGCGGCCCAGCAGCGTGCTCACCGACTGGGGCGAGACCACCGACAAGGGGGTCGCGGCACCCAGCGGCTACCTCAACGAGGCCGGCTTCGAGATCGTCTCCGACGACACCACGGTGATGGTCACCGACCGGATGTTCGGCGACGACCCGCCCGGCGTCGCCGATGTCGACGGGAAGAAGGTGGCGGTGCTGTCGTCGGGCGCCGCCGCCGGCGGACCCGGTCCCGGTGACCGGTTCAGCTCCGTGCAGCTGCGGCAACGGATCCTGAGCGAGGCCGCGGTGCGTCTCCTCAGCCCGGGCCGGCATCCGCTCGTGGTGTCCCTGCCGCTGGCGTGGCATCCCGGTGACGCCAGCGCCTTCTTCACCGGGCTGGACGCCGACTGGCTCGACCTCACCACCGTCTCCGATGCGATCGACCGCGACGGCACGGTGGCTGTCCCCGCGGAGCTCGACTACCCCGCCCTCCAGCAGCGGCGCCAGCTCGACGAGCCGACGTTCGAGGCGGTCCGCGGGCTGATCGCTGCCGGCGAGACCCTGCAGAACCTGCTGACCCTCAACTCCGGGGTGTCGGCCAGCGTCACCGAGCAGGCGCTGGCGGGGGCGTCCTACGGCTCGCGCGAGACCCCGATCACCGCGCGGTCCGCCTTGGGTCGTGCCCGCGACTCCATCGAGAAGCACCTCAAGTCGGTGAAGATCAACGCGGGGCCCGGCGTCACGCTGTCCGGCCGCGACGGCGGCTTCGCCATCGTGATCCAGAACGACCTCGACCAGCCGGTCACCGTCAACGTGCTCGCCCGCTCCGACGGTGGTGTCGAGATCGCGCCGATCGAGCCGGTCGAGCTTGCCGCCGACAGCCGCTCGACGGTGGTGCTCGACGCCCACGCCAACCGGGTCGGGGTCACCAACGTCACCCTGCAGCTGACCGACGTCGACGGCCACCTACTCGGTTCGAGCGACCAGCTGCCGGTCCGCTCCGCCCAGGTGAGCGTGGTGATCTGGCTGATCATCGGCACCGGCCTTGGCCTGCTGTTCCTGGCGATCCTGGTCCGGCTCTTCCGGCGCATCCGGCGTGGTGCGGCGGTGCCGCCACCACCTACGGTGGAGTCGTCGTGACCGATCCCGAGCCCACCGTCACCCCGTCGTCCGACGACGAGGAGCAGGCCGGCCTCCTCGCGTCGAGCGCGGTGATGGCGGCCGGCACCATCGTGTCCCGGCTGAGCGGTTTCGTCCGTTCCACCCTGCTCGCCGCCGCGCTCGGCCTCTCGCTGCACGCCGACATCTTCAACATCGCCAACACGGTGCCGAACATGCTCTACATCCTGCTGGCCGGCGGTGTTTTCAACGCGGTGCTCGTGCCCCAGCTGGTGCGCGCGATGAAGAGCGACCCCGACGGCGGGGAGGCCTACACCAACCGGATCGTCACTCTCGCCGTGCTGTTCCTCGCGATCGTCACGGTGCTGCTGGTCGTCGCCGCACCCGCGGTCATGTCGCTCTACCTCGACAGCTCCTGGGGCGACCCGGACCTCGCGGCGCAGCGCCAGTCGGTCATCGACTTCGCCCGCTTCTGCCTGCCCCAGGTGTTCTTCTACGGGATGTTCGTCCTGGTCGGCCAGATCCTCAACGCCCGCGGCCGGTTCGGGCCGATGATGTGGGCGCCGATCGCCAACAACGTGATCTCGGTGGCGGTCCTGGTCGTCTACCTCGTGGCCTTCGGACCGGCGAGCGGAGCGGAGACCACCGGTGCCTTCGACCGGGACCAGGAGCTGCTGCTCGGCATCGGGTCGACGATCGGCATCGCGGCCCAGCTGCTGATCCTGCTGCCCTACCTTCGTGCTGCCGGCTTCAGCTACCGCCCGCGCTTCGACTTCCTGCACACCGGCCTCGCCCACACGTTCAAGCTCGGCGTCTGGACCGTGCTGTTCGTGATCGTCAACCAGGTCGCCTACACGGTCGTGGTCCGCCTCGCGTCGGGCGGCACCACCTCCGCCCCGACAGGTGAGGGGAGTGCCGACGGCACCGGCTACGCGGTCTACGCCGCCGCGTTCCTGATCGTGATGGTCCCCCACTCGGTGATCACCGTGTCGCTGACCACCGCGATCCTCCCGCGCCTCTCGCAGCGCGCCGCCGACGGCGACCTCGCCGGCCTGGCCCGCAACCTGGCCGGCACGCTGCGGCTGGCCCTCACCGTCGTCATCCCGTTCGCGGCCCTGCTGCCGGTGGTCGCGCCCGACATCGCCAACGTGGTCTGGGGTCACGGCGCCGCCCGCCTGACCTACGACAACGCCGTACCGACCCTGTCGCTGTTCGGCGCCGGCGTCGTGTTCTTCACCGTGCACTTCCTGATGCTGCGCGGCTTCTATGCCATCGAGCAGACCCGCACCGTCTTCTGGATCCAGTGCGTGGTCGCCGCCACCAATGTCGCGGCCGCGATCGCGTTGGTAGGCCTCACCGACGCCGAGCACACCGCCCCGGCCCTGGTGCTCGCCTACACCGCGTCGTATGCCGTCGGGGCGGTCGTGTCCTACCTCGTGCTCCGGCGCCGGCTCGGTGGTCTCGAGACCCCGGCCCTGGTCGGCTTCCTCGTCGTGCTGCTGATGATCACCGCCGCGTCCACCGCGGTCGCCGTCGCCCTGGGCTGGGCGGTGCACGACCTGAGCGACCGGCCGCACTGGGCGGTGGCCGCCGTACAGGGCACGGGGATCACGCTGGTGGCGGTCGTCGTGTTCCTCTGGCTGGCCCGGCGGCTGCGGCTGCGCGAGGTCACCTCGGTGATGGAACAGCTCAGGCGGCGGATTCCGGTCGGACGGAGGACCTGACGGTCCTACGATGAACGGGAGGGACGCCTACGAGAGCGCGAAGGGGAGGACGACCACGTAGTGCCGCACTCGGTCCGACCGGGAGACGTGCTCGCCGGTCGTTATCGGCTCGTGGATCTGCTCGCGGAGAGTGGGGGCGGGAGGTTCTGGCGAGCGCGCGACTCGGTGCTCGAGCGGCACGTCGCCGTGCACGTGATCTCCGCCGACGACGAGCGGGCCGCGGCGCTCCTCGAGGCCGCGCGACGCTCGGCCATGGTGCACGACCAACGCATCCTGCGGGTCCTGGACGCCGAACAGGTCGGCGACATCTGCTACGTGATCAACGAGTGGGGCTCGGGCACCTCGCTCGACATCCTGGTCGGCGCCATCGGTGCGATCGGGCCGCGCCGCTCGGCCTGGCTGGTCTCCGAGGTGGCCGCTTCCGTGGCCACGGCGCACGCCGCCGGGGTCGCGCACGGTCGGCTGGTACCAGAGAACGTGCTGATCGACCGCCACGGCGAGGTCAAGATCATCGGCATGTGCGTCGACGCCGCGATGCACGGGCTGGCCGGCGACCGGGTCGCCACGGACGTCTCCGACCTGGCCGGGCTTCTCTACTGCTGCCTGACAGGGCGCTGGGGCGGGGTCTCCGCGTCGAGCGTGCCGTCGGCTCCGGTGCACCACGGCGAGGTGCTGCGTCCACGCCGGGTGCGGGCGGGGATCCCGGGGCAGCTCGACGCGCTGTGTGACGAGGTCCTGCACGCCCACCACAACAGCCGGCGCGCGATCGGCGTCGGGTCGGCCCGCGGCATCTGCGACTTCCTCACCGACTACGTCGGCGACCCGACCGGGATGGCCGACGCGCTACGCGAGACGGTGCCACCGCTGCCGGAGACGTCCCGGATCGTGTTGCCCGCCGTGCCCGACCCGAGCATCCCTGACGAGGTGGTCGACGAGCCCGACCCGACGCTGAAGCCCGGGCCGGCGCCGGATCCCGAGCCCGCGCCGGATCCCGACCCCCCCGGCCGACCGGTCGAGGACCTGCCCACCGAGGCCGGCCTGCCGATCTTCGGCGACGACATCGACGACGTGGCGTGGCTCGAGAAGCGAACCAGCCCCGCTCCGCCGCCACCGCCGTTCGAGGACCACCCCGAGCGTCCTTTGTTCGCGCCCGAGCCCACCGACGGCCGCCCCGCCCGCCGCTCCCGGCCGGGCGCCGACCAGCGCGACCCCTCCTCTGGTGGCTTCTGGCCCTTCGACGGCCCCGGCCGCCCGGGCCCCGTCCCGATCAGCGTCGACACCGGGAGCGGCACCGGCACCGGGGCCGGCCTCAGCGCCATCTCCGACGACGACGGCGTGCCGGGTCGCAGCTGGCTGCGTCTCGCCGCCGGGATCGCGGCCGGGCTGATGCTCCTGGTCGCGGTGGTGGTCGCCTACAACCTGGGCCGCGGCAAGACACCGCTCGGCACCGAGCCCGACCCGGATCCGGACCCGACACCCTCGCAGTCCGCTCCTCCAGAGATCAGGGCCGTGACCGGGCTGGTGGCCACCGACTTCGACCCCCAGGGCGGAGACGGCGGCGAGAACCCCGAGGACGCACCCCTGGCGATCGACGGAGATCGGCAGACGTCCTGGCCGACCCTGACCTACAACGACCCCTTCGGGCCGGGTGGCCTGAAGGACGGGGTCGGTCTCCTGATCGACCTCGGCGGCGAGCGCGAGGTCACCGGCACCGACCTCGCCCTGGTCGGTTCGCCGACCGACGTCTCCCTCTACCTGACGGACACGGCGCCCGAGAACCTCATCGGGCTCGCACCGATCACCGGCGACCGGGCCGAGGATGAGAGTCTGTCCCTCGACCTCGAGGCACCGACCGCAGGCCGGTACCTGGTGGTGTGGCTCACCGCGTTGCCGACCACCGATGATGGTCGCTTCCGCGGGGAGATCGCCGAGGTCCGGGTGGAAGCAGTCGTCGACGGTGGGTGAGGCAGTGGGACAGCGGTGACAGCGGTGGACGTGAGCGGGGATCCTCGCACCGACCCCGAGCTCCTGAGCGCCCACGTCGACGGGGACGACGACGCCTTCGGGGTGCTCTTCGCGCGCCACCGCGACCGGCTGTGGGCGGTGGCGCTGCGCACCGTCGGCAACCCCGAGGACGCCGCCGACGGACTGCAGGACGGCATGATCGCGGCGTACCGCCGGGCGGACTCGTTTCGTGGCGAGGCCCAGGTCACGACGTGGCTGCACCGGGTCGTCGTCAACGCCTGCCTGGACCGCATGCGGGCCGCGAAGGTGCGCCGGGCCGAGCCGCTGCCCGAGGATCTCGATGAGTACGGCGACCGGGGCTCGCTGACCGTCGCCTCGGCGACCACCGACGACCCCGCCGACGTCTCGGTGCGTGACGAGCGCCGGGCCCAGGTGCTCGCGGCGCTGCGGGAGCTACCGGTGGAGCAGCGGGCGGCGCTGGTACTGGTTGACATGGAGGGCTACTCCGTCGCCGAGGCCGCCGACATCCTCGGGTGTGCGGTCGGCACGGTGAAGTCACGGTGTTCTCGCGGCCGTGCCCGCCTGGCCGGGCTGCTCGGGCACCTGCTGGGCGACAGCGACGACGGTCACCTCACGCCGGGGAACCCCGACGCCGCCCCTCCCGTCCGATCCGAGAAGTCGCCGCGGGCGTCCCCGCCCGGAGGAACGCCCGCCGACCCAGCCTGAGCAGCACCGTCCCGAGAGAGTGATCCCATGCCTGACGAAGAGCGCGAGCCGACAGCCGAGCAGGAGGCCGCGATCAGCCGCCTGCTCGCCGAGGCGCGCGCCACCGAACCCCTCCCCGCCGAGGTCGCTGCGAGGCTCGACCGGGTGCTGGTGGGGCTCGGCGAGGAGCGCGCGAGTGCGCCGGCTGCCACCCCCGGCCAGCTGCTGGCCCTCGCGGCCCGCCGCCGTCGGGCTGCCGTGCTGCTGGTGGCGGCCGCCGCCGTGGTGGCGATCGGGGTCGGCCTGGGACAGGTCGTGGACGGGCCCGACAGCGGCGGCGACTCCGGCGCCGTGAACGGTGGGGTCGAGACCTCGGTGCAGGACGAGGCCGAGCGCAGGCAGAGCGACGACAGCGACACGAGCGGTCTGGACGCGGGGGAAGGAGCGCCCCCCGAGGAGATGGCTCCGGACGGATCCGCCTTCGACGAGGGCCCGTCGCCCGCCGCGACCTCCACCGTCGGCCGGGTCCGCAAGTCGAGCTTCACCTCCGACGCCAACCAGCTGCGCCGGGCCATCCCCGACGACGCCGTCGACGGGCAGTTCGTCGAGCTCTCCGCGGACCAGTTGCCCCGCGGCTACGTGCTGCGCGACCGCCCCTTCGACTGCGCACCCGCCCCCTGGGGCCACGGCGTGCTGGTGCCGGTCCTCTTCGACGGCATGCCCGCGGTGCTCGCCTACCGGCCGGCGACGGGTGAGTCCCAGGTGGTCGACCTCGTGCAGTGTGGCAGCGGCAACGTCCTGGGCTCGACCACGCTGCGGGCCGGCTGACGCAGCGGTCCGACCGGGTGGCCAGTCACCGGTGCTCGGGGAATGCCGCTCACCTACGATCGGTTGACACGACGTACCCGATCCGAGAGAAGCGCTGATGTCAGAGACCCGCAACGTGATCATCATCGGCTCCGGCCCCGCCGGCTACACCGCCGCTGTGTACGCCGCCCGCGCGAGCCTGCAGCCGCTCGTCTTCGAGGGCTCGGTGACCGCCGGTGGGGCGCTGATGACCACCACCGAGGTGGAGAACTTTCCCGGCTTCAAGGACGGGATCATGGGCCCCGCGCTGATGGACGAGATGCGCGCCCAGGCCGAGCGCTTCGGCGCCGAGCTGGTCGCCGACGACGTCGTCGAGGTCGACCTGACCAGCGACCCCAAGGTCGTGAAGACCGCCACCGGCACCTTCACCGCGCGATCGGTGATCCTGGCCATGGGGTCCGGCTACCGCAAGCTCGGCCTGCCCAACGAGGAGGAGCTGTCCGGTCGGGGCGTCTCGTGGTGTGCCACGTGTGACGGCTTCTTCTTCCGCGAGCAGCACATCGCCGTGGTCGGTGGTGGCGACTCCGCATTGGAGGAGGCGCTGTTCCTGACCAGGTTCGGCTCCAAGGTGTCCCTCATCCACCGCCGCGACGAGCTGCGCGCCTCCAAGATCATGCAGGAACGCGCCTTCGCCGACCCCAAGCTCGAGATCGTCTGGAACTCCGAGATCGCCTCGATCAACGGCACCGACCGGCTCGAGAGCGTGACCCTGCGTGACACGGTCACCGGGGAGACCCGCCCCCTGGAGGCGACCGGCCTGTTCATCGCGATCGGCCATGACCCCCGCTCCGAGCTGCTGCCCGGCCAGGTCGATCTCGATGACGACGGCTACGTGCTGGTCAACCAGCCCTCGACGGCGACCAACGTGCCCGGCGTCTTCGCCGCCGGCGACCTGGTCGACCACCACTACCGGCAGGCGATCACCGCCGCCGGCACCGGCTGCGCGGCCGCGCTCGACGCCGAGCGCTACCTGGCGGCGTTGGACCACGCCGCGTCCACCGCCGGTCCGGCCGACGCGACCGCGGCCGAGGTCGAGGCCGAGTTCCCGGACAAGGTCACCGCCTGAGAGCAGCGTCACCGCGTGGCGGGAACACTTGCCGCCGCCCTGGTGTTGACTGTGATCAGACCTTTGTGTTCACCCGAAGAAGGAGATTGCCGTGGGCAACATCGCAGCCGTGACCGACGCCGAGTTCGAGTCACAGGTGCTCAAGTCAGAGAAGCCGGTCCTCGTGGACTTCTGGGCCGAATGGTGCGGCCCGTGCCGCCAGGTTGCCCCGATCCTCGACGAGATCGCCACGTCCCACGGTGACAAGATCACCTTCCTGAAGATGAACGTTGACGAGAACCCCGTCACCCCGTCGTCGTACCGGGTCACCGGCATCCCGACGATCAACGTCTACCGGGGCGGCGAGGTCGTGCGCACCATCGTCGGCGCCAAGCCCAAGGCGGCGCTGCTCAACGAGCTCTCCGAGTTCATCGCCTGACCTTCCCAGCTCGACCCGAAGCCCGTCTCAGGTGCCGGACCTCCGGCGCGGAGGCGGGCTTCGGACGTACCGCCCCGACCAGCC
>JALZCZ010000445.1 GCA_030862825.1 Actinomycetota bacterium
CAAGACGGCACCGTCGCGCTCCACCGGCTTCACGGCCGGCTGTCGCCGCGCGATCATCCCCAGCACGGGACGGTTGCCGGCGCCGGTCACGACCCGCACCCGCTCGATCCCGTCGCGCATCATCTCCACGCGCATCGCGTCGATCAGCATCGAGCCGATCCCGTGGCGCTGGTAGGCGTCCGCCACCACCAGCGCGATCTCGGCTACCGGCTCGTTCGGGCCCTCCGACCGCGCCCACAGCGCATGGGCCACGAGCCTGTCGGCCACCAGGGCGACCAGTGCGCCGCCGCCCCGTCCGCCGGAGAGGAGCTGCTCGACGAGCGTCCGGGGCACTCGTCCGCCCATCCCGATCAGGAAGCGGTGGTGGCTGGATGACGGGGAAAGCCCCTCGACGAACCGGATGAGGTCGTCGCGGTCAGCCGCCACGGCTCGGCGTAGGTGGGGTCGGACCGGCGGTGGGGTGTCGAGGGCCGATGCCTCCGGTGCCAGCAGCGTCATTGCCGCTCCTCTCAACTAATAATACGAACGATCGTACCATTTGTTTGAGACGCCAGCCCACGGCGGCAGCAGACGGCCGTGCCGGCCGTGCCGGCCGTGTCGGGCGGGCCCGCCGTGCCGTCAGTCGAGGCGGCCGGCGAACCAGCTGGTGCGGCCCTTGCCGCCCGCCCGGTTCAGCGAGATGTGCAGGTGGTCGCGATGGCGCAGGGTCGCCGAGCAGCGGCGGCGCGACGTGCAGCTCGAGCTGAGGTAGCGCTCGCGGCGGAACCCGTCCCAGGCCGACCACATGTGGTCGTTCCAGATCACGTACATGATCCCCATCCGCCGAGCCCACGCATCGGGGTTGCCGGAAGCGTCGGTGCGGAAGAGCCGCTCGAGGAGACGGTCGACACGTGTGCGGTCGGCCGCGCGCCGGGCGCTCACCGTCCAGTCGAAGGCTCGGCCCTCGGAGTGCTCGGAGGTGGCGCTCCCGCAGCGGCGGGAGATGGGCCCGACCCCGCCGCCGTACTTCCGCACGATCCACCGACCGAGGTACACCATCCCCGGCTTGGGCGTCGGCGAGCACCGGGACTGCGGCTGGTACGTCGCATAGTCCTCGATCGGGACCCCGTGCGCCACCGGGGCGTGCAGGATCGTGATCAGGGTGATGGCTCCGAGGAGCGCGGGCAGCAGACGGGTCCGAGGCACCGGACGAGGCTAGGTTCGCTCGCGGCGGGATGCACCGGATCGCGCGACAAATGGCCGATCGGTCAGGCCCGCGTAGTCCTTGCGAGGTAGGCCTCACCGCGCGGCGACAGCGCGTAGCCGACGTCGAAGCTCTGGGTGAGCCCGAGGTTCTTCAGCTTGCGAACGTCGATCTTGAACGGGTCGCGCTCGCGGCCCAGCTCCGCGGCCAGGTCGGGTGCCCGGGTGTGCGGGCGGCGCCTGATGATGTCGAGGGTGGCCATCGTCCACGGACCGTGGCTGCTGGCCCGGTCGAGCCGCTCCAGCCTCCCGTCCAGGGCGGCGATGTCGGCGTCGGTGAGGTCGGTCGACTCGCGGAGGGCTATGCGCGGGTCCTCGCCGGCCCAGGCCAGCACGACCCGGTACGTCGGCAGGCTCGGATCGTCGCGAAGGCGCTTGCGCAGGGCGTCGGCGTTCGGATGGCCGGCCAGCACGGCCTCCGCGTCGCTGATCGCGGCGGCGTCCACGACGTCGACCTGCTCCACGCGGACGACCCCCGCTACCGTCCGGAACTCCGATCCGGGCCGGACGTCCTGGCGCCGCCAGCGCCGGAAGGCGAGCGTGACCGAGCCGTCGCGGACCCCATGGGCGACCTTGGGTGGAAGCAGCACGGTGGAAGTCTGTCCTGGTGGGATGCCTAGGGTCGAGCCATGGACCGCGAGCAGATCGAACTGTGGGATGACGAGGCGGCGAGGTTCGACGACGACCCGGACCACGGGCTGCGCGACCCGGACGTCCGCGCAGCCTGGCGCGACCTGCTGACCCGGCTGCTGCCCTCTCCACCGGCACGGGTCGCCGACCTGGGCTGCGGCACGGGCACGCTCTCGGTGTTGCTGGCGGGCGAGGGCTACGCCGTCGACGGTATCGACTTCTCGACGGAGATGGTCCGGCGGGCCATCGCCAAGGCGGCCGGCCGGGACCGTGTCACCGTCGCCGTCGGCGATGCGTCCGACCCGCCGCTCGACGCCGCGGCGTACGACGTGGTCCTGTGCCGCCATGTGCTGTGGGCGATGCCGGACCCAGCTGCGGCACTCGCCCGTTGGCGGGAGCTACTGCGGCCTGGAGGCCGGCTGGTCCTGATCGAGGGCAGCTGGTCCACGGGCGCTGGGCTGGCGGCCGACAAGACGGTCGCTGCCGTGGAGACGAACGGCCTCAGAGCCCAGCTGACCATGCTCGACGACCCGCTGTACTGGGGCCGCGAGACCGACGACGAGCGCTACGTGGTCGTCGCACGGCCCGAGTAGGGCACGTGTGATGGGACGAAGGGTCTGGCGGTCGGCCTCGGCAGTCCTCGGGTCCCAAGTCGCTGCCGGTTGGTCAGAGACTGCAGGTTTTCGGGCCGGGATCCTGTTGTTCCTGACCAATCGACACACGTTCCATCCCGGTCGCGGCCCGGAGAGCCCGCACCTTGCGGGCGGCGGCGTACCCCGCCAGGTGCACCGGCATGAGAGGTCGGACGAGGCTGACATCAAGGACGCCGAACGAAATCCTTGGTCGTGAGGCCGACCTGCGAGGCGCTCGGGGTCACCCCGACCACGAACGACCTAGCCAGGGCCCAGGCCCGACTCGATCGCGAACACCACGAGCTGCGCCCGGTCGCGGGCATGCAGCTTCACCATGGCCCGGCTCACGTGGGTGCGGACGGTGTCGGGGCTGACCACCAGCTCGTCGGCGATCTCCTGGTTGGACCGACCGGTCGCCACCCAGCCCACGATCTCCCGTTCCCGCTCGGTGAGGTCACCGAGGCGGGGGTGCGGCTTGGAGGCGCGGCCCACGGTCCCGAACTGCTCGATGACGCGCCGCGTCACCGACGGCGCCAGCAGCGATCCCCCGTCGGCCACCACGCGGATGGCGTCGAGGAGCGTGACCGGCTCGGCGTCCTTGAGCAGGAAGCCGCTGGCGCCCGCGCGCAGCGCCTCGAAGACGTACTCGTCGAGCTCGAAGGTGGTCAGCATGACCACCCTCACGCCGGCCAGGTCGGGGTCGGCGGTCACCTCGGCGAGCAGGCCGAGCCCGTCGAGCACCGGCATCCGGATGTCGCAGAGCACCACGTCGGGGTGGGTACGCCGCAGCATCGAGAGCCCCTCGCGACCGTCGCCCGCCTCACCGGCCAGCTCGAGGTCGGGTTCCGTGGCGATCAGCGTCGCCAGCCCCATCCGCACCAGCGGCTGGTCGTCGACCAGCGCGACCCGGATCACGATGCCTCGACCGGCAGCGTGGCCCTGACCAGGAAGCCCGCATCGGACGGGCCGGCCTCGAACGTGCCGCCGAGTGCCTCGATGCGTGCGCGCATGCCAGAGATCCCCATGCCTTCATCCTGCCCGGTGACCGGCGCATGACGCCCGTCGTCGGCGACGGTGACGACGAGCCGGTCACTCTCCAGCAGCAGCGTGACCGTGGCCCGGGTGGCCCGGGCGTGCCGCAGCACGTTGGTGAGTGACTCCTGCACCACGACGTACGCCGCATGGTCGACCGCTGCCGCCAGCTCGCCGGTCGGCACCGAGAGGTCGACCACGAGCCCGGCCGCACGGACCCGGTCCACGAGGGCGGGCACGGCGTCGACTCCGGGCAGAGACCTGCGCGGAGCGGGTTGACCCGACATCCGAGCCAGCTCGGAGCGAAGCGCGTCGAGCGCCTCCCGGCTCTGGTCGCGGATCGCCTCCAGGCTCTGGCGCACCTTGTCGGGCTCCTGGTCGAGGACGTGCAGCGCGACCCCCGCCTGCATGGCGATCACCGAGAGCCCGTGGCCGACGCCGTCGTGCAGGTCCTGCGCCATCCGGAGCCGTTCCTCGCTGGCCGCCCGCTGGACCCGGTCGTCGCGAGCCTCCCGGCGGGTGCGCAGCGTGGTGCCGATCGCTCCCGCGGCCGCCACGACCGCCGCCTCTCCGAGCATCTGCCACACCGCCTGGTGCCAGGTCTGGTCGCCGCCGCCCGCGGCCCGTACGGCCTGCCCGGCCGCGATCAGGGACACCGCGCCGACCGCCCAGGCCCACCACTCCCTGGGGCGGCGCTCGTTGGCGACGACGAAGGTGGCCAGCGGCACGACGACGTAGACGGGGCCGTCTGCGTAGCCGAGGGCGAAGTACGCCGCCACCATCAGCGCGCTACCGCCGATCGCGGCGGCCGGCCACCGGTGCGCCAGCACCATCAGCATGGCGAGCATGGCGAGCGCGGCGGCAGGCAGCACCTGGTCGCGCTCGGCGCCCTCACCGGCACCGTTCGCGCCGGCCGTGCCGACCGCAACGAACAGGCTGAGGAGCAGCACCCACCACGAGCGCGTCAGACCGGCCATGCCCTGAGGTTAGGAGGCATCGGGGCCAGCGGCGTCAGCGCCGCCGCGGACACGGCGTACGCAGGCCTGCGTACGCCGGATGCCGCGCCCGAGCGGACGCGTGGAGGGCCGCGGGGCGCGACCGTGGAGACATGACAGATCTAGTGGTGGAGACCAACGGCCTGACGAAGAAGTACGGCGACCGCCTGGCCGTCGACTCCGTCAGCATGACCGTGCGGCGCGGCGAGGTGTACGGCTTCCTCGGACCCAACGGGGCCGGCAAGACGACCACGCTGCGGATGATGCTGGGGTTGATCCGGCCAACGGCCGGCAGCGCCAGCGTCCTGGGGCAGCCCGCGGGCCGCACCGAGGTGACCAGCAGGGTCGGCGCCCTGATCGAGGGACCGGGCTTCTTCCCCTACCTCTCCGGGCGCGACAACCTTCGGGTGCTCGCCCACTACCGCGGCCTCGCCGACCCGGTCGCGGACGATGCGCTGGAGCGGGTCGACCTCGCTGGTCGGGGCCGCGACAAGTTCAAGAGCTACTCGCTCGGCATGAAGCAACGGCTGGGTGTCGCGGCGGCGCTGATGGGCGAACCCGAGCTGATCGTGCTCGACGAGCCCACCAACGGGCTGGACCCCGCTGGCATGGCCGACATGCGGGCGCTGGTCGTGGAGCTGGCGCGGGGCGGCCAGACAGTGCTGCTGTCGAGCCACCTGCTCGCCGAGGTGCAGGAGATCTGCGACCGGGTCGGCGTGATCAACGGCGGCCGGCTGCTGCGCGAGTCGACCGTGGCCGACCTCCGTGGCGACACGACCCTGCGGGTCCGCGCCACCCCGACCGACCGGGCGCTGGCGATCGCCATGCGGATGGCGGGAGACGACGGCGTACAGGTCACCGACCTGGGGCTGGTGCTCGACCTGCCCGCCAGCGCTGCCCCGGAGCTCACCCGCCAGCTGGTGGCCGCCGACGTGGACGTCCACGAGGTGGCGCCGCTCGAACGAACCCTGGAGGAGGTCTTCTTCGAGATGACCACCGCCGTAGTCGACGACGAACTGGAGACCGTGTCATGAACGCCCTGACCAACAGCACCCGCGCCGAGCTGCTGCGGATGCGGAAGTGGCCGGCCGTATGGGTCACCCTCGGCGCCTGGATCGCGATGTCGCTGATGTTCGGCTATCTCTTCAGCTATCTGTCCTACAAGACCGGCGACCTGAGCTTCGCCGACGAGGGCTCCACCCGGGCGGCACTGCTCGCAGGGCTGCTCCCGGCGTCGGTGCCCGACGTGCTCGTGCAGGGCATGCCGATGTTCGGCGGTGCGCTGATGATGGTGCTGGGCGCGATCGTGGCCGGCAACGGCTACGGCTGGGGCACCTGGAAGACGGTGTTCACCCAGGGTCCCTCGCGCACCACGTCGGTGGTCGGGTCGCTGGTCGCGATGATGGTCTTCGTGGTGGGGATCGTGCTGGCGACGCTGGCGCTGTACGTCGGGGTCTCGCTGCTGATCGCGGCCAGCGAGTCGCAGGCCGTGGTGTGGCCGGCGGCGTCCGAGCTGGTTCAGTCGCTCGGGGGCGGGATGCTGGTGCTGGAGATGTGGGCGCTGGCCGGCTTCGCCCTCGGCACCCTGGCGCGGGGGCCCGCGCTGTCGGTCGGGCTCGGCCTGGTCTGGGCGCTGGTGCTCGAGAACCTGCTGCGCGGGGTCGGCGCCCTGCTGGGTCCGGTCGAGGCGTTCACGACGGTGCTGCCCGGCACCGCCGCCGGGTCTCTGGTCGGCGCCTTGATCGGCGGCGGCGCCAGCACGGGCGACACACCTGGAGTCCTCGATGTCCTGTCGGGCACCCAGGCCACGGTCACGGTGCTGGTGTACGTCGTGGCACTCCCGCTGTTGGCCCTCGTGCTGGTGCGGCGTCGCGACGTGGTCTGAGGAGCTTGCCGAAGCAGCGGCAGACCGGGGAGTCGCGGTAGTGGCCGAACGCGGGGATCGGCGTGTAGCCCGACGACTCATAGAGCGTGATCGCCTCCGGCTGGCGGAGCCCCGTCTCGAGGATCATCGCCTCGACCCCCGACGCCAGCGCGGTCTCCTCGAGGCGCGCCAGGATCCGCCGGGCGTGGCCCTGCCCGCGGCCGGGGGGCACGACGTACATCCGCTTGATCTCGGCGGTCGTGGTGGTGCCGAACGCCTCGACCGGGCGCCGACGCCAGGCGCCGGTCGCCACCGGCTCGCCACCGAGATAGCCGACGAAGAAGCTGCCGTGCGGCGGGTCGAACATCAGCGGGTCGATCGGGCCCTCGTCGGGGCTGCCGTAGCGGACGGCGTACTCGGCCTGTACCTCGTCGATCAGCCGGGTGGCGTCGGCGTGGCCGTAGCCCACCTGCTCGATGCGCAGACCGAGTTTCACGCCAGACCTCCGATTGAGTCGCGCCGCGAACGTGCTGACAGAATAGGAAGGCCCTGACAGCGTCGTCAGCACTTATTGTCGACCGGTCGAAAGGCTGCCTCGTGAACGACGCACTCCGGATCCCCACCGACCTGCTGCCCGCCGACGGGCGGTTCGGTGCCGGGCCCTCGAAGATCCAGACCTCGCACCTCGACGCGCTCGCGGCGACCGGATCGGCGTTGATGGGCACCTCCCACCGGCAGGCGCCGGTGCGGGACACCGTCGGCCGCGTGCGGCAGGGTCTCGCCGAGCTGTTCTCGCTGCCCGAGGGCTACGAGGTGGTGCTCGGCAACGGCGGCGCCACGGCGTTCTGGGACATCGCGACGTTCGGCCTGATCGAGCGCAAGAGCCAGCACCTGTCCTTCGGTGAGTTCTCGTCGAAGTTCGCGGCCGCGGCCGCTGCCGCGCCGTGGCTCGAGGACCCCTCGGTGATCGCGAGCGAGCCGGGCTCGCGGCCCGAGGCCGTGGCCGAGGCGGGCGTCGACGTCTACGCCTGGGCGCACAACGAGACCTCGACCGCGGTGATGGCGCCGGTGGTCCGGCCGGCCGGGTCCGACGGGCTGGTCCTGGTCGACGCCACCTCCGGCGCGGGCGGACTGCCCGTCGACCTCACCCAGGTGGACGTCTACTACTTCGCCCCGCAGAAGTGCTTCGCCTCCGACGGCGGTCTCTGGGTCGCGCTGATGTCGCCCGTGGCCCTCGAGCGCGCCGCCCGCATCGCCGCCTCGGACCGCCACATCCCAGCGTTCTTCGACCTGCCCACCGCGATCGACAACTCCGCCAAGAACCAGACCTACAACACGCCCTCGGTCGCCACGCTGTTCCTGATGGCCGAGCAGCTGGACTGGATGAACGAGCAGGGCGGTCTCAAGGGCATGGTCGAGCGGACCACCACCTCGTCCGACGCGCTCTACGGCTGGGCCGAGCGGACGCCGTACACCACGCCGTACGTCGTCGACCCCGCCCACCGCTCCCTGGTGATCGGCACCATCGACTTCGACGAGTCGATCGACGCCGCCGCGATCGCCGCGACGCTGCGCGCGAACGGGATCGTCGACACCGAGCCCTACCGCAAGCTCGGCCGCAACCAGCTCAGGATCGCGATGTACCCGGCCGTCGACCCCTCCGACGTCGAGGCCCTCACCACCTGCATCGACTACGTCGTCGCCAGTTCCTGAGCCCCCGCCGCCGGGGTAGTCC
>JALZCZ010000451.1 GCA_030862825.1 Actinomycetota bacterium
GGACTACCCCGCCGGGGCGCGCTCGGCTCAGGTGCCGGCAGGGGCGGCGGGGCTGGAGGGACGGCGGCGGCCGAAGCGGCGTACGAGCACCCAGGTCGGTACGCCGAGGAGGCCGAGGACGATCGCGAACGGCAGCACGGCACCGACGACCGTGGCCAGTCCACTGCCGAAGGTCGTCAACGCGTTCCAGCCGTCCTCGAGGCCGGACAGGAAGCCCGTCTCGTCGGCGTCCTTCTCCTCTTCCTTCTGCTCGGCCGGCGTCTTCGCGCGCTCGATGTGCACCGCGATGGTCGAGAGGGAGGTCTGGTCGGCGAGGAAGGCCTGCTGCGACTTCAGGGAGTCGAGGTCGGCCTGGCGGCGGGTCAGCTGCGACTCGATGGCGACGATGTCGCGGATCGACGTGGCCCGGCCGAGCAGCACCTCGACCCGGCGCAGGCTCTCCTCCTGGGCGCGGATCCGGGCCGCGTTGTCGATCACCCTCGTGGTGACGTCCTCGGACTTCCGGGTCGACGACTCGAGGGTGCCGACCTTCTCGAGGGCGGCGACGGCCTCGCTGAACCTCTCCGACGGGACCCGGATGACCACCCGCGAGCGGCGCATCTCCTCGCCGCCCTCGGTCTGCTCCTCGGCGATCTCGCCGCCCATCTGGTCGACGATCTTCCCCACGTCGAACCTGGCGTCGGCGACGTCGTCGCTGGTCATCGAGACGGTCGCCGTCGAGATCACCGCGCGCTGCGCGACCGGCGTGGTCGGGGTCGCGGGGTTCGAACCAGTCTGTGCCATGTCGGCATTGCCGTCCGACTCGTCGAACGCGGACGAGCCGTCCGTCTCGGACTGCGCGTCGTTGCGTTCGGCCAAGGGTGCTTCGCCCGCCGCGGGCTCGGCACCCCCGTCGCCGCCGTCGGCGCTGTCGTCGCTGCCACCGGAGCAGGCGCCGAGCAGGAACACGAGTCCGGCGATCGCGGCGGCGACCACCACCGGAGCACGCAGCTGCCGGCGCGAGGCTGTGAGGGGAGTCATGCCCGTATGACGGGAGGCCCGGTCGAGCGGTTCCCCGGGCGCCCCACCGGTCTGACAGGCTGGCCGGGTGCGGGTGATCGTCGTCGGCGGGGGTGTGGCGGGGCTGACCGTCGCCCACGACCTGTCCGCCGCCGGCCACGACGTGGTCGTGCTCGAGGGAGCCGACCGGGTCGGCGGCAAGGTACGCCGCCGCGACGTCGCCGGGGTCACGGTCGACGTGGGCGCGGAGGCGATGCTCAACCGCCGCCCCGAAGGCGTCGAGCTGGCCAGGTCGCTCGGCCTGGACGTGGTGCACCCGGCGGTCGCCTCCTCCCGGATCTGGACCCGCGGCGAGCTGCGGCCGCTGCCCCGCACCCTGCTCGGCGCCCCGCTCGACCTCGACCAGCTCGCCGCGTCGGGAGTGCTCTCCGCGGACGGGCTGGCCCGGGCCCGGGGCGAGGTGGTGACGCCGGTGACCGGCGATCCCACGGTGGGCGAGCTGGTCGCGGCGCGCTTCGGCGACGAGGTGACCGACCGGCTGGTCGAGCCGTTGCTCGGAGGCGTGTACGCCGGCCACGCCCGCGAGATCTCGGCCCGCGCGTCCGCGCCGCAGCTGGTCGCCCTGGCCGAACGCGGCTCGATCCTGGAGCAGGCTGGGGCACTGCCCGTCGACGGCTCGCCGGTGTTCGCCGGGCTGGCGGGCGGGATGGGCGTCCTGGTCGACGCGCTCGCGGGCGGGTCGTTCGAGGTGCGCACCGGCGACCCCGTGCTCGAGATCCGTCGTGTGCCCGGGGGTTTCGAGGCCCGATGCGCCCGCACCACAACCATCGGGGACGCGGTGGTGCTCGCGGTGCCGGCCGCGCCGGCAGCGCGGCTGCTGGCCGAGCTGGCGCCGTCGGCGGCGGCCGAGCTGCGCACCATCGAGTACGCGTCGATGGCCGTGGTGACCCTGGCCTTCCGTGTCGACGACATGGTCGCCACCGACGCGTCCGGCTTCCTGGTGCCGCCGGTGGACGGGCGCCGGATCAAGGCGTCGACGTTCTCCTTCTCGAAGTGGGACTGGGTGCGCCAGGCGGGCGCCGCAGCCGGGGTGGCGCACCTGCGCACCTCGGTCGGCCGACACCGCGAGGAGGCCGCGCTCCAGGTCACCGACGAGGAGCTGGTGGCCGCCTCCCTCGCCGACCTGCGTGACGCGCTCGGCCTGGCCGCCCAGCCGGTGGACTCACACGTGCAGCGCTGGGGCGGCGGGCTCCCGCAGTACACCGCCGGTCACCTCGACCGGGTGGCCCGGATCCGGGCCGACGTGGCCAGGATGCCGGGCCTCGAGGTCTGCGGGGCGGCGTACGACGGGGTCGGCATCGCCGCGGTAATCGGGTCCGCCCACCGGGCAGCCAAGGACATCACCACCGGCTGACTGTGCCTCGTTGTCCCTGTCGTCCAGGACACGCGGCCCGCCAACCTCTGGTCATCGCTCAACCGATGACGAGAGAAGGAACCCGCGATGAGTACCCACATCACCACCCACAACCCCGTCCGATCGGACGTCTCGAGCGCCGACGGCACAGCGGCCGTCACCGTCCGCCGGTCCCGCGGCTGGGCCGTCGCCGGCATCGTGTCCGGCATCGCCGGCCTGGGCACCATGGTCAGTGCCGGCATGGTCAACGCCGTCTACGACCCGGACCTGGTGCACGACACCTCCAAGGTCGCCGACAAGCTCTACGACCAGACCGGCCCGATGCTGGCCTTCCACCTGTTCGCTCTGGTCGGCGCGGTGGCCATGGTGGTCTTCGCCGCCGGCCTGCAGCGCCGGCTCCGCGACCGGATCGGTGACGGCCTCGCCGCCACCGTCGCGTTCGCCGGGACGGTGGGCACCGCGGTCGTGATCGTGCTGGGCAGCGGCCTCGACACGGAGTTCTACTGGGCCTTCCAGGAGGACGAGAAGATCGTCGACGACGCCAACGCCGCGCTCTACAACCACTGGATCGGCACCATCCCGTGGGTCTGGGTGCTCGCCGGTCTGACGGGCCTCGCGCTGTTCTCGGCCTTCCGCTCGGGTGCCGTTCCGCGGTGGATCGGCCTGGTCGGCCTGGTGCTCGGCGGCCTGACCCTGCTGCTCGGCATCTCGCCGCTGCAGTACATGGCGGGCATGACCGGTCCGCTCTGGCTGCTGGTCACCGCGATCGGCTTCGCCGTCGGTGACCGCGCCTACCGCCGGGGCGAGTGACCAGCTCCCCTTCCTCTGTTGCCGGTTCGGCCCCGCTGGGGCCGGACCGGCTTCAGAATGTCCCGGTGCCGGCACCCCAGACCTCGAGCCAGCGCTGGGCGGTGCTCGCGCTGCCGCTGCTGTGCGCCCTGGGGTTCGCGGCCACGGTGGCGCTCGACGTGCGTACTCCGGCGGGAACTCCCGGCATCGACCTGGCGCCCGGCAGGGGCTGGGGCTACTCCCTCAACGGGCTGCTGCTGGCCGGCCTGGCCACGGTCATCCTGTTCCGCGAGATGCGTCAGCGGTTCGGCTGGCTGCTCGCCGCGCTCGGCCTCTTCTGGGTGCTGGACGGGCTGGCCCAGTCCTACGTCCGGTTCGGGATCCGCGACGACGAGATCCTGCCGTGGATGACGCCGGTGTTCTGGTCCCTCATCCGGTTCGGTGGCTTCCTGCCGGTGTCGATAGCGGCGCTGCTGCTCGTCTTCCCGACCGGGCGGTTCCTCGAGGGCCGCGGGGGCGTGGCCGGCCGGGTCGCCCTCGGCGTCATGGTCGCCTCCGTCGCCTACGGGCTGGTCAGCCCGAGCAACGGTGAGGTGGACGGCGTACCGGTCCCGAGCGGAGTCGACCCGGACCCCATCTCGCTGCCGATCTCACCCGAGCTCGGCGAGCGGCTGATGTCGATCGGCCTGACCCTTGCCGTGGCCGCCTTCATGGTCCCGATGGTGAGCGTCGTGGTGCGCTACCGCCGGTCCCGCGGGCTCGAGCGCGACCGGATGCGGTGGCTTCTGTGGAGCGTGATCGTGATGGCTCTGGCCATCGCCGCCACGTTCTGGATCAGCACGTTCTGGCTCGAGAACCTCTTCCTGTTCCTGGTCATGGTCCTGCCGGCAGTGGCGATGACGATCGCGATCGTCGACCCCCAGGTGGTCTCGATCGAGGACCTGCTCAACCGGACGCTGGTCTACGGCGGACTCTCGGTGCTGATCATCGGCATCGACCTGGCGGTCCTGGCCGGCCTGGCAGTGGTGCTGGGTGACGCCCTCGACCAGCGCCAGGTGGTGCTGCTCGTGCTGCTGCTCTCGGCCGTCCTCTACGGACCGCTGCGGCTGCGGGTCTGGGGCTGGGTACGCCGGATCACCCTCGGCGACCGGGACAACCCGTACGACGCCGTCGCCGGTCTGGCCTCGACCCTCGAGACGGCCGACGAGGGCCCCGAGCAGCTGGCCGCGGTCGCCGGTGCGGTGGCCTCGGCGTTCGGCATCGACTACGTCAGCGTCGAGGTCGACCGGGCTGGGGGTGAGCGGCTGGTCGCCACCCACGGCGTACGCCCCTCCGAGACCCGCAGCCTCCCGATCACCTACCGCGCGACCGAGGTCGGTCGGCTGGTGCTGCCCGCCCGCGGCCTGCGCAGCAGGCTGAGCCGCCGCGACGAGCAGCTGCTCGGCGACCTGGTGCGCCAGGCGGCGACGGCGGCGCGGACCAGCCGGCTGGCCGACGAGCTGTAGGAGAGTCGCGAGCGCCTGGTGGTCGCGCGCGAGGAGGAGCGGCGCCGGATCCGCCGCGACCTCCACGACGGGCTGGGTCCGTCGCTCAGTGGCGTGGTCTTCCAGCTCGAGGCGGCGCGGCTGCTCGTCGCCCAGGATCCCGGTGCCGCCGAGAAGCAGATCGCCGCCACCAGCACCCAGGTGCAGGACGTCGTCGCCGACGTACGCCGCCTGGTGCACGACCTGCGACCGCCGGCCCTCGACGACCGCGGACTGGTCGGCGCGCTGCGGCAGCAGGCCGAGCGACTCTCGGACGACCAGCTGTGGGTGCGCGTGGAGGCGGACGACGTCGGCAGTCTCCCGGCAGCGGTCGAGGTCGCGGCCTTCCGGATCGCCAGCGAGGCACTCACGAACGTCCGCCGGCACGCCGCCGCCTCGTCGGCCTCCGTCGGCCTGGCCGTGGCCGACGGCCATCTCGTGGTCGAGGTCTCCGATGACGGGGCCGGGATTCCCGAGGTGGCCGAGGCCGGCGTCGGCCTCGTGTCGCTGCGCGAGCGCGCCGCCGAGCTGGGCGGACGCTGCGAGGTCACCTGCCCCTCCGGGGGCGGCACCACCGTCAAGGCATGGCTACCACTGAGGAAGAGCTCGTGAGCAGCAACATCGGCGTGGTCGTGGTCGACGACCACCAGATCGTGCGGGACGGACTGGTCGCGCTGCTCGGCGCACTGCCCGGGATCGAGGTCCTCGGCTCGGCGGCGGACGGCCGCGACGCGCTGCACGTCGTCGACGAGACCGGACCCGACGTGGTGGTGATGGACATCCAGATGCCCGAGCTCGACGGCGTCGAGGCCACCCGCTTCATCACTTCGCGCCACCCGGCCGTCAAGGTCGTCATGCTGACGATGAACGAGGACGACGACACCGTGCTCAGCGCGATGCGGGCCGGCGCGTCCGGCTACCTGCTCAAGGGCTCCGGGGCCGACGAGGTGCACAACGCCATCCGCGCCGCGGCCGCGGGCGGGATGGTCTTCGGCGCCTCCATGGCCGAGCGGGTGGCGACGTACTTCGCCTCAGCGGTGGCCCCGGATACCGCAGCCGAGGACCCGTTCCCGGACCTGACCGGGCGCGAGCGGTCGGTGCTGCACATGCTGGCGGCGGGGAAGTCGAACGACGCCATCGCAACCGCGCTCTACGTGTCGACCAAGACCGTGCGCAACACCGTCTCCACCATCTACGCCAAGCTCCACGCGGCCGGGCGGTCCGAGGCGATCGTGAAGGCGCGGGAGGCGGGCTACGGACGCGACTGAGGCCGGCCCGACGTGGGACGGGTCGTGTGCCTGGGACCGGTCGATGGAGCGGTCTCAGGCACACGACCCCGTCCTCCTGGTAGCGCCCTCACCCCTGCTTGCGGGCCACGATCTGGCCGAGCACGGCGTAGCCGATGGTGAGGTGGATGCACGAGACGACCGTCGCGGCGCCCTCGCCGGCAATGCCCATGGTCGGTACGACGACCACCGCCCAGCTCTCCGCGACCAGCGGCCAGAAGCGCGAGACACCGCTCCAGCGGCCGGCGATGGCGACGCGGACGCCGATCATGAACATGCCGAGCATGGAGATGGGCCAGAACATGTCCAGGATCACCCAGCCGGTCTGGTCGAGGTCGGACACCCCGATGCCGTCCACGAACGTGGAGGCGATCGCGAGGGTGAGCAGGACCGCCTCGAGGCGGATGAAGAACCGCGCCAGCTTGCCGCCGCCCAGCGCCTGCGTGCGGAAGAGCACGACCAGCAGCCCCAGCAGGCCGAGCTGGAACAGGCCGGAGCCCGAGGAGAAGATCGCCTCGTCGGTCGCGGTCTCGGGGTCGGTGCTGCCGACGACGGCGGTGACTGCCGCCCAGGCCAGCGCCCCGGCAGTGAGCAGGTAGCCCTGCCGGACGAACGGGCGAGTGGTGGGGGACGACGTGCCGGCCGGAGTCGGCCGGACGTCGGAGCGAGCGAACGCGGGGGTCTGCTCGATGGTCATGACGAGCTCCTTCGTTGGTGGATGGCACCCGGGTGGTGCCGATGCGAAGGACTCTCCGGCGTCCCGCGACCCGGGAGGCAGGGAGCGCGGTCCCGGTGTGGATCCCGCGAAAACGTCCCGGCCACGAAGGACCGCGAACCCGGGACGGCGGGACAGCGGCCCGTCGATACTCGTCCGGTGACGCTCGCCGCCGCCCTGAGCACCCCCGTGCGCGCCCGCGCGCTGGGGTCGCCGGTCGTGGTCGGCGTCCTCGCGCTGACGGCGCTGGTGAGCGCGTTCGTGCTCGACCTGGAGAACTCCCCGGCGGACCGGGAGCGGGCGATGATGGGCTGGGGTACGGCAACCGCCGCCGTGGGCATCCTCGTGATCGGATGCGCCCTGCCGATCCTCCGTCGATTCCCGCGGCACCCGGTGGCCTGGGTGATGATCGCGACCGGGCTGGTGTGGGCCTACGACGGCCTCGCGGAGTCGTGGGCGGCGTACGGCATGGCGAGCGCGCCGCACCTCCCGATGACGGGCTTCGCGGTCTGGTTCGTCGCGCAGTTCGGTGCCGTGCTCTTGGCGGGGCTGCCGCTGTTGCTGGTGCTCTACCCGAACGGCCGGCTGCTGCCCGGCCGGTGGCGGTGGGTCGGCAGGGTCTGTCTGGTGACGTCGTTCGCGCTGGCGGTCGCCCTCTGGTTCGCGCCGACGTCGGTGCTCGAGAGCCAGGACCCACTGCCGCTCGACACGGGGATGCCAGAACTCCCGCTCTCCGAGGGTGCCTATCTGGTGATCCTCACCGTCGCGCGGCTGCTCACGCTGCTCACCCTCCCGGTCGCGGTGCTGCTGGTCTTCGTCCGGCAGCGCCGGGCGACCGGCGTCGAGCGCGTGCAGCTGCGCTGGCTGCTGTGGGCCGCGGTCATGTGCGTGATCTTCGGCGGCGTCTCTCTCGTCTTCCCCGACGGCATGCCCATGATGGTCGGCCTGGTGCTGTGCCTGGCGGTCACCGGCGTCTCGGTGGCGGTCGGCATAGTGAAGCCCGACCTCACCGACGTGGACGCCCTGGTGGGCGGCACGGTCGTGTACGCCGCGGTGGCGGCCGCGGTGGTCGGGCTCGACCTCGCGCTGGTCGCGGGGATCAACGCGGTGATGGGGGAGCGGCTCGACGAGCGCCAGACGGCGCTGCTGGTGCTGCTGATCGCGGTGGCGGCGTACGGACCACTGCGCAGCTGGCTGGGCGCGCTGGTACGTCGCGGACTGGTCGGCCGGCGCGGCGACCGCTACGAGGTGGTGTCGAGCCTCGCCGCGCGGCTGGAGGAGTCGGCCGACGTGCAGGCCCAGCTGCCGGCCCTGGCGTCGGCCGTTGCGGTCACGTTCAAGCTCGGCTTCGTGCGGGTCGAGGTGTTCGGCCATGCGGGCGGCATCGTCAGCGCCACCCACGGCGAGGCGCCGTCGCTGACGCGCGAGGTGCCGATCAACTACGGACCCGAGGAGGTGGGCCGGCTGATCCTGCCCGCTCGCGGGGTCCGCTCGATGCTGTCCCACCGCGACCAGGAGCTGCTCTTCGACGTGGTGCGACAGGCCGCGATGGCCGTGCGCAGCAGCCGGCTGGCCGAGGAGCTGCAGGTGAGCCGGGAGCAGCTCGTGCTCGACCGCGAGGACGACCGCCGGCGGATCCGCCGCGACCTGCACGACGGGCTGGGCCCGGTGCTCGGCGGGGTCGCGATGCGCCTGGACGCCGTCGACAACGCGCTCGAGACCGATCCGGCGGTCGCTCGGGAGATGGTGCGGCGCTCGCGCCACGACATCACCGAGGCCCTGGCCGACGTACGCCGCCTGGTGCACGGGCTGCGGCCGCCCGCGCTCGACGACCTCGGCCTGCTCGACGCCCTGCGGCAGCAGGTCGAGCGGACCCGCTCTCCGGAGCTGGCCATCGAGATCGAGGCCGACGCGCTGCCGCAACTGCCCGCGGCGGTCGAGGTGGCGGCGTACCGGATCGCCTCGGAAGCCCTGGCCAACACGGTCCGCCACGCCCGCGCGCACGCCGCGACGCTGCGCCTGGCCGGGCAGCCCGGGCAGCTGCTCGTCGAGGTCGCCGACGACGGCACCGGGATCGACCCGTCGGTGCCGGCCGGCGTCGGCCT
>JALZCZ010000452.1 GCA_030862825.1 Actinomycetota bacterium
GGACTACCCCGCCAGGGCAGCCGAGACCTGGTCGAAGGTGGGGCGGTCGAAGGCCACGAGGCGGGCCTCCTCGACCGACGTGCCTCGGGCGGAGACCTCGCGAAAGGTCTCGAGGGCGGCCGCGATCGCGTCATCCTTGGGCCAGCCGTAGACGCCGGCACTGACCAGCGGGAAGGCGACGGTGCGGGCTCCGAGCTCCTCGGCCACCTCGAGCGCGCGGGCGTAGCACGACGTGAGCAGCGACCGGTCGGTCTCACCTGCGTTGCGGTTGGGCCCGACCACGTGGATCACCCACCGGGCCGGCAGGTCCCCCGCCGTGGTCCAGCCGGCGTCACCGGTCGCCAGCCCGTCCGGGAAGCGCGCGACGCAGTCCTCCAGGATCGCCCGCCCGCCGGCCCGGTGGATCGCGCCGTCGACACCGCCACCCCCACGCATCCCTCGGTTGGCGGCGTTGACGACCGCGTCCACCTGCTGCGCGGTGATGTCGCCCTGGACGGCGGTGATCTCCATGGTCAGATCTCCCTGATCAGCCTGAGGGTGGCCCGCTCGAGCGCGGCCTGGCGCTGGTCGGGGTCGTCGTAGCGGCGCCTGGTGGCCCCGCGGATGGTCCGGCCCCGCTCGTAGGCCTCGATCACGCGCGGGTCGACGTACGACGAGCGGGCCAGCGTCGCGGTGTTGCCGAGGAACGCCGCCACTTCCTTCATGGCACCCGACACCGCGCGCTTGCGGGAAGCCTTCGACTCCCCCGGCTCGTCGCTCTCGGCCAGCGCCGCCGCCGCCAGCACGGTCGCGTGCCAGGTGCGGAAGTCCTTGGCCGTGGCGTCGCACGCCGTGCACTCGCGCACGTAGTCGTTGATGAGATCGGGCGCCATCGAGCGCCAGCCCCGGCCGTTCTTGTACGCCAGCAGCTGGGGGTCGGCGCTCCGCCGGCGCCGCATCACCTCGATCGCGTCGATCACGAGGCGGTCGTCGATCTCGACCCGGTGGTCCACCCCGGACTTGCCGACGAAGTCGAAGACCAGCCGGCCCTGCCGCCGGCGGACGTGCCGCCGCTCCAGCGTGGTCAGCCCGAAGCTGCCGTTCTCGTCGGCGTAGACGTCATTGCCGATCCGGAAGTAGCCGAGGTCGAGCAGCCGCACCGACACCGCGCAGGCCCGCTCCAGCGGCATCCCCTCGCCACCGAGGTCGACCAGCACCCGCCCCCGAGTCCTCGCCAGGGCACGGCCGAAGTCGACCATCCGCTCGAACTTCTCCGCGTCGCGTCGGGTCCGCCAGTCGGGGTGGTAGAGGTACTGTCGGCGACCGGCGTCGTCGGTGCCGACCGCCTGCAGATGGCCGTTGACGTACGGCGTGATCCAGACGTCCTCCCAGGCCGGCGGGATCACCAGCTCCTTGATCCGCCGAACATCGTCCGCGGGCAGCCGGTCGCGGTGCTGGTCGAGGTAGACGAAGCCCCGGCCGGCGCGGCGCCGGGTCCAACCGGGCTGGTCGGGCGAGGTCCTGCGGAGCCTGGGCACGGTCGGCCGTCCAGCGTCAGCGCGGGCGGAGGGACCGGATCAGGATCATGATCATGCCGATACCCACCAGGCCCCCCAACCACCACATCCAGGCGGGCCGCTCGACCACGACCTCGTCGGCGGCCGGCTCGGCAGAGTCCTCTTGGGGCTCGTCCGGCGGTGCCACCGACTCCGTCGGCGTCGGCGCCACGGCCTCCGCGATCCGGCGCGGCACCCCCACCCGGTGCACCGCGCTGAACTGACCCTCGGTGCTGACGAACACCCGGGCGTCCTGGTCGACGGCGATGCCCTCCCCCTGCTGCTGGCCGGGCAGCCGCAGCTCGCCGACCACCGCGAGCTCGGGGTAGGAGTAGACGACTGCCCGCCCGTAGTCGCGGAGCACGAAGTGGCGGCCGTCGGGGAAGAACGCGCCGTCGGTGGCGAAGCCGAGCACGTCACCGACCGGCTCGAGCACGTTGGGCCCGGTCTCGCTGAGCCGATTCGGCGCGGCGTACAGGACTCCGCCGAGCACCGACTTGGACACCACCAGCACGCGACCGCTGACGGGGTGCACCAGGAGTGTCTCCGCGTCACGCGGGCCGTCGCTGTAGGTGAGCTGGTACGCCGTCGGCTCGACGTCCTCGAAGCCCCGGTCCGACGGCACCTCGAGCAACGTCACCGAGTCGCGGGAGCCGGCGTTGTCGCCGATGTCGCCGACCAACACCGACCCGTGGTCCGTCGGGGCGAGTGCCTCGACGTCGACCGGCTCGCCCACCCACGCTGCGCCACCGACGGTGCGGCCGGTGGCGCCGTCGACGACGAAGGTCCGGCCGGAGTCGCCCGAGTCGTTGACGGTGACGAACAGGTCATCGCGCGCCACCAGCCCGCTCGACTCGACGATCTGGGGGTCCCGGAACCGGAACTCCACGCCCGCCCGGTCGGGCCCGGCCACCGCGGTCCCGATCGCGAACGGCGTTGCCACCAGCGCCGCGGTGACGACCTCGGCCAGCCTCATCATCGGGCGTCGGCCAGCAGCTCGGCGAGCCGCGGCCGGATGCCCCAGGTCGCCACCAGCTCGTCGTACTCCTTGCGCACACCTCCGCCCTTGACCGGGCCGCTGGTGCGCACGCCGCGGAGCAGCGTGTTGCGCGGCGTGTGCTCGCTGGCGACGAACTCCATGACGTCGACGCGGTAGCCGGCCATCCGCATGAGCGACGCGCGCAGCCCGTCGGTCAGGGTGTCGGCGAGGCGCTCGCGGAGGATGCCGTGCCGGGTGAGCATGGCGTACGGCGAGGGGGTGGGCGACCGGCGCAGCTGGGCCGCGACGTCGTGGTGGCAGCAGGGCGCGGCCAGCACCACCTCCGACTGCCAACCGACCGCGCGGGCCAGCGCCTCGTCGGTGGCGGTGTCGCAGGCGTGCAACGCGAGCACCACCTCCGGCCGCTCTGCCAGGTCGGCCCCCAGGATCGACCCGACCACGAACTCCGCGTCGATGCCGAGGTCCGCCGCCACGGAGGCGTTGTGGTCGCGCGACTGCTGCTTGACGTCGACGCCCACCACCCGGACGGGGAGCTCGCGGATCCCGCTCAGCAGCCGGTGTGCGGCGAACGTGAGGTAGGCGTTCCCGCAGCCGAGGTCCACCAGGCGCAGCGGGTCGTCGGCGGTCGGCCGGCGCAGGTGTCCCGTGGTGATCGCCTCGGTGACGGTCGGGTCGAGCACGCGCAGGAAGTCCTCGACCTGGCGGAACTTGGCCTGGCGGCTGGGCTTGACCCGGCCGCTGTCGTCGGTGAGACCGAGCACCCGGAAGAGCGGGTCGTCGGGGGCCAGCAGGCGCTCCTTCGCACGGTCGTGGCTGCGGTCGGCGACGACCTCCTCGGCGCGCGACGTGGTGTGCACGACCGCCTCGAGCTTCTTGGTGACCCGCACCTGGTGGGTCTCGGTGGTGGTCTCCACGTGCCAGTTGCCGAACGGCTCGTCGAGCAGATCGTCGACGGCATCCCGGGCTTCGTCTCCAGCGGCGTGGTTGGAGGTGTGCGCCTGGGTGTCGTCGTAGGCGGTCATCTGCAGGTGTGGTCCCGCCTTGAGGTCGACATAGCGCAGCTCGACCCGTCGCCAGCGCAGCTCCTCGCCGCGCCGCCGGCCGGAGGCCACGGCCCGGACCAGGGTGTCGGGGTCGAGGAGGTGGGAGCGCATCCGCGCCAGCACGCGCAGCAGCGGCTCGCTCACTTGAGCACCGCCGCGATCACCACGATCAGCAGCAGCGCCACCAGCGCGGCCGGGATGAGCAGGCGGCGGTGGCGGGGGTTCACCCCTCCACCTTAGAAGCGAAGAGCTCGGCCAGGTGCATCGCCGGCACGCTCGCGAGGTCGTCGAGCTGGACCCGGCACGACATCCCGTCGGCGAGCACGACCGCCCCCGGGTTGGCCCGGACCGCGGGCAGCAGGTGCGTCTCGGCCACGGCGACCGAGGTCTCGTAGTGGCCCTTCTCCATCCCGAAGTTGCCGGCCAGCCCGCAGCAGCCGGCCACCCGGGTCACCGTCGCGCCAGCCCGCTCGAGCAACCGCTGGTCGGCGGCCCAGCCCAGCACCGCCGACTGGTGGCAGTGCGGCTGGGCGACGACCTCGACGCCGGCCAGGCCGGGCAGCGCGAGGTCGAGCTTCTCGAGCAGCTCGGCGAAGGTGAGCACTCCGTCCGCGACCGTCGCCGCGTGCGGGCTGTCGGTGAGCTCGACCGCGTCGCTGCGCAGCGTGGCCAGGCACGACGGCTCGAGGCCGATGACCGGCACGTCGGAGGCGACGTACGGCGCCAGCGTCGCAACCGTCCGCTCCATGATCGACCGCGCCTGGTCGAGCTGGCCGGTGGTGATCCACGTCAGACCGCAGCAGGCGTCGTCGGCGATCACGCGCACGGTGAGACCGGTCGACTCGAGGAACCGGATCGCGGCGTGCGCGTTGCCGGGGAAGAAGTGGTCGGTGAACGAGTCGGCCCAGATCCACACGTCCGGCACCACGTCGGGGGTCCCCGTCGTACGCCGGAGCGTGCGCGGCGCGAACGCCGGGATCGACCGGCGCTGGTCGATGCCGGCGGTCGCCTTCGCGAGCCGGGCGACCGGACCGAGCCGCATCATCCGGTTGGCGACGGGCGCCATCGGCGCGGCCAACGCGGCCCACTTCGGCAGCCGGCCCAGCAGGTAGTGGCCGCGGGGGCGGCGTTCGGTGGCGTCGGGCCCGTCGTGCTTCTGGTAGAGCGCCTCGGCCTTGTACGTCGCCATGTCGACGCCCGTCGGACAGTCGGACGCGCAGCCCTTGCACGACAGGCACAGGTCGAGCGCCTCGTGCACCGCTGGGTCGGAGAGCCCGCCGACCAGCGAGCCGTCGAGCGCCTCCTGCAGCACGCGCGCTCGGCCGCGGGTGGAGTCCTTCTCCTCCCGGGTGGCGAGGTAGGACGGACACATCACCCCGTTGGTGGCGGGCGAGACGCACCTGCCCACCCCGGTGCAGCGGTGCACCGCGTCGCCGAGCGAGCCGTGGTCGTGCACCAGCCGCAGCGCGGTGCGCACCTGCTGCCGCGGACGGGTCGGCCACAGGTCCGCGTCGACCGGCGCGGGCTCGACGATGTTGCCGGGGTTGAGCAGGTTGTGAGGATCACAGATCGCCTTGACCGCCCCGAACAACCTCAGCGACCTCTCGTCGTACATCAAAGGCAGCAGCTCGGAGCGGGCCCGGCCGTCGCCGTGCTCGCCCGACAGCGAGCCGCCGTGGTCGCGCAGCTTGAGCGCACACTGCGTCAGGAACTCGCGGAACCGGCTCCCGCCGTCCGCGAACTCGAAGTCGATCCGCACGTGCACGCAGCCGTCACCGAAGTGGCCGTAGGGTACGCCGTCGAGGTCGTGGGCCTTCAGCAGCTCGTCGAAGTCACGCAGCCAGGCGCCGAGGCGCTCGGGTGGCACGGCCGCGTCCTCCCAGCCGGAGTACGCCGGCCGCGAGAGGCTTCGCGCGGCCAGGCCGGCGCCGTCCTCGCGGATCCGCCACAGCGCCGCAGACTCCACGAGGTCGAGCACGACCCGGTGGCCCAGTGCCGCCGACTCGGCGACCACGGTGTCCGCCAGCGACCCGGCATCGACGCCCGCCACCTCGACGAAGAGCCAGCCGGCGCCGCGGGGCAGCTCGGGCACCGCGCTGCCGCGGGCCCGCACCAGGTCGACGATCCGCGCGTCGAGGCCCTCGCAGGCGATCATCCGGCCGGCGGTGGCGGCGAGGAGCGCGGGTACGGCGTCGGCGGCCTCCACCATCGAGGGGTAGCCGAGCACCACGAGCCGCCGGTCGCCCTCCTCCTCGACCAGGCGCACGGTCGCCCCGAGCACGACGGCGAGGGTGCCCTCCGAGCCGACGAGGAAGCGGTCGAGGTCGCGATCGTGCTCGGGCAGCAGGTGCTCGAGCGAGTAGCCGCTGACCTGGCGCGAGAACCGTCCGAAGGTGGTGCGCACGTGGGCGAGGTGCTCGTCGACCAGTGACGTGAGCGACGCGCGCACGTCGGCTGCGGCGGCCGCACCCGGACCGTAGGCGACGTCCATCGCCATCACGTTGTCGACGGTGCGGCCGTAGCCGAGCGCCCGCGACCCACAGGCGTTGTTGCCGATCATCCCGCCGATCGTGCAGCGGGTGTGGGTCGAGGGGTCCGGGCCGAAGCGCAGGCCGTGAGGGGCCGCGGCGCGCTGGAGGTCGGCGTGCACGACGCCGGGCTGGACGACGGCGGTGCGCGCCTCGGGGTCGATCGACTCGACCCGGTTGAGGTGGCGGAGCGTGTCGACCACGATGCCGGCGCCGACGGCGTTGCCGGCGATGGAGGTGCCGGCGCCGCGCATCGTCAGCGGCGCCCCGGTCGCCCGCGAGACGTCGAGGACCGCATGCAGCTCGTCGCGGTGCCGGGGCCGCACCACGACCTGTGGCACCACGCGGTAGAGGGAGGCGTCCGAGGAGTACAGCGCCCGGGCGAGGTCGGAGTCGTCGACGTCGGTGACGCCCCGGTTGCGCAGCTCGGCGACCAGCCCCGGGATCAGCTGGCGGTCGGCCTCGGTCGCGGTCACCAGTGCTCCATCGACCTGCGGAAGACACCGGCCAGGTCGTCGTCGGTGACCGCCTTGGGCGCGGTGGCGAGCAGGCGCTGCTGCTGCAGCGAGCCGGCGACCAGGTCGTCGACGTCGCCGTCGGCGTAGCCCACCTCGGCGAGACCGTTGGGGATCCCGATGTCGCGCATCAGCCGGGTGAGCACGCCGGGCAGCATCGCCGCGTCGGACCCCGAGGCCGCTGGGTCGAGCAGCCAGGCAGCCTTCAGGTGCCGCTCCGGTGCGGCGTCGAACGTGAAGCGGAATGCCTCGGGCGCGGTCAGCGAGACCGCCATGCCGTGCGGCACGATCGGCTCGTCGTCGGGGTAGTCGGCGGGCCGGAAGTCGCGCACCCGGCCGGCGATCGGGTAGGCGTTGGCGTGCGGGATGTGCACGCCGGCGTTGCCGAAGCCGAGGCCGGCGAAGGTGGCGGCCATGGCCATCTCCTCGCGCGCCCGCTTGTCGCCGCCATCCTCCACGGCCCGGCGGAACGCCCCGGCCAGCAGCGACAGCGCCTTCTCCGACCACATGTCGGCGATCGGGTTGGCCCCGCAGTAGGGCACCCGCTGCTCGGGCTGCTTGGCCTCGAAGTCGGCGTACCAGCGGGCGGTGTAGCTCTCGAGCGCGTGGCACAGGATGTCCATGCCGGCCGCGGCGGTCACCATC
>JALZCZ010000003.1 GCA_030862825.1 Actinomycetota bacterium
GGACTACACGGGGGTGAGCCCGACCGGCACCTGCGGGCGCCGGGGCGCAGCAGCTACTTCAGCAGCCTCGACAGTCGCCGGTCCGCGAGCGGCTTCCCGCCGGTCTGACAGGTCGGGCAGTACTGCAGGCTCGAGTCGGCGAACGACACCTCGCGGACCACGTCGCCGCACACCGGGCACTTCTCACCGGTACGGCCGTGCACCGCCATGTGGGACTTCTTCTCGCCCTTCAGCTCGCTGGCCGCGAGGCCGCGGGAGCGCTCGACCGCGGCGCCCAGCACGTCGCGGATCGCCGCGTAGAGCGTCTCGACCTCGGACTCATCCAGTCTGTTCGCGGGCTTGAACGGCGACATCTTGGCGGCGTGCAGGAGCTCGTCGGAGTAGGCGTTGCCGATGCCGGCGATGGTGCCCTGGTGGCGGAGCACGCCCTTGATCTGCTTGCGACCCTCGGCCTCCAGGATGTCGCGGAGCCGGTCGATGGTGAAGTCGTCGGCGAGCGGGTCCGGACCGAGGCGGGCGATGCCGGGCACGTCGCCCGGGTCCTTGACGACGTACGCCGCCAGCGACTTCTTGGTGCCGGCCTCGGTCACGTCGAGCCCGCTGCCGTCGTCGAGGACGACGCGCACGGCGAGGGTCGACTTGGTGCTCGGCTTCGGCGGGATGGTGGGCACCTCGTCGCGCCAGCGCACCCAGCCCGCCCGGGCGAGGTGGAAGACGAGGTGGAGGCCCGAGGCGTCGATGTCGAGGAACTTGCCGTGCCGGGTCACGTCGTCGACCAGCGTGCCCTCGAGCGCGGAGAGCGGCGGGTCATAGGTCTTCAGGGCGCTGAACGCCGCGATGTGGACCTTGGCGATCGCGCGGCCGTCGAGCCGGCCCCGCAGATCCAGGGCCAGCGCCTCCACCTCGGGCAGCTCCGGCACCCGGCAAGTCTAGGTGGGGATCACCGCACGAGAAGTGCGATCGTCAGGCCGAGGAACGCGGCCACCGCGACGCCGGCCGCCACCATCGCGACGATCATCGCGATCCACATGGTCCGCGTGTGGTCGCGCTCGCCGGAGTAGTAGGCGTAGCCGCGGACGCCGGCCATCGGCAGCGACACCATCATCACCAGGACGCTGAGCACCCAGGCGGAGGTCAGCACGTCCATGCCTGCCGGTACCCGGCCTCCCTGATCGGAACGCTGTACGCGACGTGGGTCGGGGGAGCATCATGGGTGGATGCCTCCGGCGCGTCCGCTGCCCCGGACGGGCTCGGTGTTCATCGACGCCCGCGGAGGCGGCCGCGCGCTCCGCGTGAGCTGGCACCACGAGTCGGGCCTGGTCGTGCTGTCCCTGTGGCGCGACAACGTGTGCGCCGGGTCGTTCCGCCTGGCCGTCGACGAGGTGCCCGAGCTGATAGCGATGCTCCGCGCCGGCCTCGACCGGACCTACGCCGCCGCCCTCACCGAGCACGTCCAGCGGCTCTCGCACGGCGCCTGAACTCTGGCGGGGTAGTCCCGGACGATTCGGTCGGGGTTCGGCTGGTTTCGGGACGATTTCGTCAGGGACTACCCCGCCGGCGCGTCAGTCTACGGAAAACGGTAGACACCCCGATACCGTCCTGACATGGACCCGATCCGCAACCCGTACGCGCCAGGGGCGGGGCAACGACCGCCGGAGCTGGCCGGTCGGGACCGCGAGCTGCGGCAGTTCGAGATCACGCTGGAGCGGGTGGCGGCCGGCCGGCCCGAACGCAGCATGGTGCTGTCCGGGCTGCGCGGGGTCGGCAAGACCGTGCTGCTCAACGCACTGCGCGGCCAGGCGGTGAAACGGGCCTGGGGCACGGGCAAGATCGAGGCCCGGCCCGACCAGAGCATCCGGATCCCGGTGGCGCAGGCCGTGCACGCGGCGGTGCGTGAGGTCTCCCACCGTCACCGCGATCCCGACCGCGTCGAGGCGGTGGCCGGCGTGCTCAAGTCGTTCGCGCTGCGTACGCAGCTGGCCGACCGCAAGGGCATGCGCTGGACGCCGCCGGTCGACGCCGTGGCCGTCAAGGGCCGCGCCGACTCGGGCGACCTGGAGCTCGACCTGGTCGAACTGTTCGGCGACGTCGCCTCGCTGGCACGTGACCTCGGCGTGGGCATCGCGCTCTACGTCGACGAGATGCAGGACATCTCCACCGACGAGCTCGCGGCGCTGTGCGGCGCCTGCCACGAGATCAGCCAGCAGGGCGCGCCCCTGGTGGTCGTCGGCGCGGGGCTGCCGCACCTGCCGGTGGCGCTCGCCGCCTCCAAGTCGTACGCCGAACGCCTCTTCCGCTATCTGAGCGTCGACCGGCTGCCGCGCGACATGGCCGAGCGGGCCTGGCGGCTGCCGGCCGGCACCGAGGGTGTCACCTTCGAGGACGCCGCGATCGACGAGCTCTACGGGCTCACCGACGGTTACCCCTACTTCGTGCAGGCCTACGGCAAGGTCACCTGGGACGCCGCGGTCGGCGACCCGATCACCGCTGACGACGTACGCGAAGCCGCACCGGAGGCGGAGGCGGAGCTCGCCGTCGGGTTCTTCGGCGCCCGCTACGACCGGGCCACCCCGGCCGAGCGCGACTACATGACCGCGATGGCCGACCTCGGCCGCGACCTGGACGACGCACCGGTCGCCACCGCCGAGATCGCCCGCCACCTCGGCCGCAGGCCGCAGTCGCTGTCGCCCGCTCGCGACGGGCTGATCAAGAAGGGACTGGTCTTCTCGGCCGAGCGGGGGAGCGTTGCCTTCACGGTGCCGCATTTCGGGAAGTTCCTGCGCGGGCGCTGAGGGTTCGGGCCCCGTTGCCCTGTCCGACACCGACCGTTGGGTGACGACCGATTGGGTCGACCTGCCCGCCGACCGGCGGACCGCGAACCATTTCTCGGAGGTTGTCCCATGTCGTTGTCCTTCCTCACCGTGCGCAGGCTCGGCGCCGCCGCGGTCGCGAGCGCGGCTGCGTTCGTCGTCCTCAGTCCCGCCACCGCCCAGGCGACGGCCCCGAGCGAGCAGCCGGACGTCGTGGCCCACCGCGGTTCGTCCGGCGCCGCGCCGGAGAACACCATCGCGGCCGTGCGGCTCGCCGTACGCCAGAAGGCGGAGGTCGTCGAGAACGACATCCAGCGCACCAAGGACGGCGAACTGGTGATCATGCACGACATCTCGCTCGCCCGGACGACCGACGTCGAGCAGGTCTTCCCCGCACGAGCCCCCTGGCACGTCGGTGACTTCACCCTCGCGGAGATCAAGCAGCTGGACGCCGGGTCCTGGTTCGCCCCCGAGTTCGCGGGCGAGAGGGTGCCGACCCTGGCCGAGTGGGGCCAGGCCGTCGGCTACGGCACCGGCATGCTGCTCGAGCCGAAGTCACCGGCGCTCTACCCCGGCATCGAGACCGACCTCGACAAGGAGCTCCGCGACGTCGGGGTGTTCGCGACCGCGATCAACCAGGGCCGCCTGGTGGTGCAGTCGTTCGACCACCGGTGGCTGCGGGTCTACAAGGAGATGGCCCTCGACGTGCCGGTCGGCCTGCTGTTCGGATCGCGCCCGGCGCCGACCGATATCACCAACGCGGCCACCTGGGCGGAGCAGGTCAACCCCGCCCTGGGCGCGATCGACGAGCCGGTCATCGCCGCGATCCACGACGCGGGCATGGAGGCGCACGTCTGGACGGTCAACGACGGCGCCGGAATGCGGCGAGCGATCAACTGGGATGTCGACGGCATCATCACCAACTACCCGCAGGTCCTGCGCGACATCCTGCGTCGGCTCTGAGGCCCGTCACCCGGGCTGGGACGCGTGCACCGTCACGCAGCACCGGCCGGGCTCGGGCTCCAGGCGGGCCTCGAGGTCGTCGCGGCCGAGGCCGTCGGCGACGCCCTGGACGAACGAGCAGTTGATCCCGCAGACGAGATCGGTGTGCTCCTGGGCGAGAGAGTCGAAGGGACAGTTGGAGAGCACGAGCACGTCGTCCGCGTCCCGAGGCTCATAGCCCTGGTTGGCGAGCACCTCGGCGAGAGAGGGCGGCCCGGGGACAGCGCGCGCCTCGGTGCCCAGCGTGGTGCCTTCCGCGAGGGCGGCATCGTGCAGGGCGTCGTCGACCGAGACCCGGTCACGCCGCGCACGCTCGACGCCCGCGGCCAGGATGTGGCCGACCAGGTGGTAGCGCCGGGGTGGCAGGGACACCGCCCACTCCCGGTCCGAGCGCCGGTAGAGCTTGGCGGGCCGCCCCGCGCCCGGCCCGGTCCGACCGGTGAGCCGCCGGAACTCCACCTCGAGCAGGCCCTCGTCGACCAGGCGGTCCAGGTGGAAGTTCGCCTTGTGGCCCGGTACGTCGACGGCCGCGGCCGCCTCCTCGCGGCCGACCGGCTTCGGCTGGGCCACGACGTACTCGTAGAGCGCGCGGCGCACCGGCTCCGCGAGCGAGCCGATCCCGGCCGCTTGGCTCTCGAGCTCCACGTCGACCTCCTCTAAAACAGAACATGCTTGACTTTACACGGGGAGCGATCCTAAAGTGCAGAACACTCTGTTTTAGAAAGGAGAGGCGCAATGACCACCACCGCTCCCCACTCACACGACACCCCGTCGGCGGCCTCGTCCGCCGGTGCCGACCGGGCGTTCCTGCTGCTGCGCACCGTCTTCACGATCGCGCCGATCGCGTTCGGTCTCGACAAGTTCTTCGACGTGATGACCAGCTGGGAGGTCTACCTCGCCCCCTGGATCGACGACATCGTGCCCGGCTCCGCCAACGACGCGATGCTGGTCGTCGGCGTGATCGAGATCGTGGCCGGCCTGACCGTCGCGGTGTTGCCGAGGTTCGGGGGACTCCTGGTCGCGGCCTGGCTCGGCGGGATCATCGTCAACCTGCTGACCCTGGGCGACTTCTATGACGTCGCCCTGCGCGACTTCGGGCTGCTGGTGGCCGCGCTCTGCCTGAGCCTGCTCGCCGCCGGCCGGACGACGTCCGCCACCCGCGTGACGTCGTGACAACCGCAGCCGCGGACCCAGCCCAGGAGATCGCGCGATGGCGCCTGCGGATCACCCCACCTGCGCGCGACATCGACGCGGACGCCGTCGAGCTGGCAGCCGCAGGCTTCCTGAGCGCCCTCGGGGTCGACCTCGACGACCCGAACGTCGTCGAGACGCCGCGCCGGATGGCGAACGCGTACATCGAGATGCTCACCGTGCCCGAGTTCGAGATGACCACGTTTCCCAACGACGAGCGCTACGACGAGCTGGTGCTCGTCGAGAACATCCCGATCCGGTCGCTCTGCGAGCACCACATGCTTCCGTTCGTCGGGGTCGCGCACGTCGGCTACCTCCCGGGTGAGCGGATCCTGGGTCTCTCCAAGTTCGCCCGGCTGGTGGAGTTCCATGCTCGTCACCCGCAGACCCAGGAGCGGCTGACCAAGCGGGTCGCCGACCACCTGCAACGTCAGCTGTCGCCGTACGGTGTAGGTGTGGTCATCGAAGCCGAGCACACCTGCATGAGCCTGCGCGGCGCCCGGGTGCCGGGAGCGCGGACGACCACGTCCGCGTTGTTCGGTCAGCTGCGCGACGACCCCGCGTCGAGAGCGGAGTTCCTGTCGCTGGCCCGGCCGTCGGGGGGGACCCGATGAGAGTGGCGATCGTCGGGGCAGGGTTGGCGGCCGCGAACGCCGTCGACGAGCTGCGCAGCCGGGGCCACGAGGGCAGCATCGACGTCTTCGGGCAGGAGCCGCACCTGCCCTACAACCGGCCGCCCCTCTCGAAGGGCGTGCTGCTCGGGTCCGAGGACGAAGGCTCGATCTTCGTGCACGACGAGCAGTGGTACGCCGACCGCTCGGTCACCCTTCACCTCGACACCGTCGTCACCGGGCTCGACCTCGATCGCTCGTACCTCGTCGTCGGCGACGACGAGCTGCCCTATGACCGGCTGCTGATCGCGACCGGCGCCTCCCCACGCCGGCTGCCAGCTGCCGACGAGAGCGGCGTGCCGGTGGCCTACCTGCGCACCCTGGAGGACAACCGTCGACTGCGGGCCGCGTTCAGGCCCGGCCGCAAGGTCGTGATCATCGGTGGCGGGTGGATCGGGCTGGAGGTCGCGGCCGCCGCCCGGACCGCCGGCGCCGAGGTCGCTCTCGTGGAGTCCCTCGACCTGCCCCTGCTGCGCGTGCTCGGTCCCGAGGTCGCGGCCACCTTCGCCGACCTGCACCGGGCCCACGGCGTCGACCTCCGGCTCGGCGCCACCGTCGAGTCCTTCGACGAGGGCGGGGTCCGGCTCGGGGACGGCTCGCAGCTCACCGCGGAGCTGCTGGTGGTGGGGATCGGCGTCGAGCCCAACGACGACCTGGCGGCCGCCGCCGGACTGGCGGTCGACAACGGCATCCTGGTCGACGAACGCCTCCGTGCGTCCGATCCCCACGTCTACGCCGCCGGCGACGTCGCCAACCACCTGCACCCCACGCTCGGCCGACGGATCCGGGTCGAGCACTGGGACACGGCCATCCACCAGGGACGCGCGGCGGCGCGAACCATGCTCGGCGGCGACGAGGTCTACGACCGGCAGCCCTACTTCTTCACCGACCAGTACGACCTCGGCATGGAGTATGTCGGCAGCGTGGGACCCGAGGGCTACGACGACGTGGTGGTACGCGGCGATCCGGCCGGCACGCACACGGCGTACTGGCTCAGGGACGGCCGGGTCCTGGCCGGCATGCACGTCAACGACTGGGATGCCATCGACACGATCCGGGAGACCGTCGGCGCGGTGATCGACCCCGCCGAGCTCAGGAGCCGTTGAGGGCCTCCAGGGCCCCGGCCAGCAGGTCGACCAGTGCCGGGGCGGCCGGATGCGGCTCCACGCCGACCGCGTGGACGGCAGCTGGCGGATCGCCGAACAAGGCCTAGCGCCGCGCGGACTGGCGCGTGCTTCAGGGGTGGCCGGACTCCAGGAGTCCAACGGCGATGAGATTCGCCTGGTTCCGAGTCTGTATCCACACACACCTGATGAACCGCACTCGAGGAGAGCACCATGGCCGCCACCTACACCTTCGACGTCTTCTCCAGCCTCGACGGCTATGGCGCCACCAGCGGCACCTGGGGCGGCTACTGGGGCAAGCAGGGCCCCGAGCTGCTCGACCACCGCCTCGCCTTGTACGGCGAGGAGCAGCGGATGGTCTTCGGGGCCCAGACGTATCGAGCCTTCGCGCGGATGCTCGCCACGAGCACCGAGGAGTCCGAGGTACGTGACCCATGGGTCACCCGGATGACGAACCTGCCGGCAACCGTGGTGTCGACCACACTGGAAGGACCCCTCGACTGGCCGGACGCGACCGTCGAGAGCGGCGACGCCGTCGACGTCGTCGCCCGGCTCAAGGACGAGTCCGAGGTTCCGCTGCGCTCGCACGGCAGCCTGTCGATGAACCGGGCGCTGATGGCCGCCGGTCTGGTCGACCGTGTCCAGGTGACGCTCTTCCCTGTGATCACCGGTCAGACCGGTTCGGAGCCGATCTTCCACAGTGCGGCCGACTTCGACCTCGAGCTGGTCGAGAGCCGCACGCTCGACGGCAACACCCAAGAGCTCATCTACCGGCCCACCCTGCACGTCTGAGTCCGCCGATGCCCAACCTCACGCCCACGGGTCGGTGATCTCGCGCAGCTTCGTCAGGGTGCGACGCAGCTGCCGGATGGCGGAGGCGCCGAGGTGGTCCTCCCATGCGGCCTGGGTCCGCTCGACCGTCTCGGCGCTGATGCGCACCATCTCCTTGCCACGGTCGGTGATCGTGACCAGCCGGGCGCGCGCGTCGCTCGGGTCGGCGGCCCGCTCGACGTAACCGGCCAACACCAGCTGTTCGACGAGGTGGGTGACCGCCTGCTTGCTGAGCTGCGCCGCCTGAGCGAGCTCGCCGAGACGTGACCCCTCGGGGTTGATCCGTTGGAAGACCCGTGCCTGCGCGAGGGTGATCGGGTAACCCTGCTCGGCCAACGCGTCCATCACCGCCGTCTCCATCGCGCGGTAGGGGATGAAGAGAAGGAGACCCAGGTTGAGTTCGGGCACGCCGCCATCCTTGCAGTGGTCCCAGGACGAGACTATATTAGTCCCAACTTAGGACTATATGGAGGATCGGAGCCATGCCCGACGACGCCTACTGGCAGCTGATGGCGCAGCAGCGCCACGACCTGGCCACCTTCCTCGAGGACCTGACCCCGCAGCAGTGGGACGCTCCGTCGCTGTGTTCCGCCTGGCGGGTGCGCGACGTCGCCGCTCACCTGGCGCTGACGCCCCAGGTGAGCCGCGGTCGGATGTTCCGGGCCGCGCTGCGTGCGGGAGGCAATCCGCATCGGGTCGCGGCGGAAACGGCGATCCGACACGCCAGCCGGCCGACCGAAGAGATCCTGCGGGAGATCCACGAGCACGCCGAGCGCCGTGACCTTCCGTGGCCGCTCGACGGCCGCAACGTGCTCTTCGACCTGCTGGTGCACACCCAGGACATGCTCCGACCGCTGGGAGTGGACCGCCCGATGCCGACGGAGGCTGCGCGGATGGCACTCGACCGGGTCTGGGAGATCGGCTGGCCGTTCCGCGCCCGTCGACGACTGCATGGCGTCGGACTGCGCGCCACCGACACCGACTGGACCGCCGGCGACGGGCCGGAGGTCGCCGGCCGCACGGAGGACCTGCTCCTGCTGGCGACCGGCCGCACGGAGGCGGCGACCGAGCGACTGTCCGGGCCTGGCGTAGGGGCATTGGTCAGCCGATAGGGCCACAATGGAGGCATGACCGAACGGCCGCGCCCCCAGGTGGTCGCGCATCGGGGGGCGAGCCACGACATCGCCGAGCACACGCTCGGGGCGTACATCGCAGCGCTCGACGCCGGGGCCGACGGGCTCGAGTGCGACGTACGGCTGACGGCCGACGGGCACCTGGTCTGCGTGCACGATCGTGACCTGCGGCGTACGGCGAGCCGCCGTGCGGTCGTGTCGACGATGGAGCTGGCCGACCTCTCGGAGCTGGACTTCGCCGCGTGGAAGAACCCGTGGGCGGAGCTGGACGACGAGGCGCCGGACCGCGACGAGAACCTCGACGGGGTGCTCACCCTGCGCAAGCTGCTGGAGACCGTCGCCGACTACGAAGGGCCGGTCGAGGTGGCGGTCGAGACCAAGCACCCCACACGCTACGGCGGCCTGGTCGAGAAGCGGCTCGTGGAGATGCTCCGCGACTTCGGGTGGGACCAGGCGGGCGCACCGGTACGGGTGATGAGCTTCTCCTTCACCGCACTGCAGCGGGTGGAGCGAATGGCGCCGGACCTTCGGATCGTCCAGCTGATCGACCGGGCGCAGTACTGGCCGATGTTGCGCCGCGTGATCGGCAAGGACTGGATCGTCGGGCCGGGCATCGCCGAGCTCCGCGAGCACCGCAAGCTCGGCCGCAGCATCACCCGCAGTGGGCACGACATGCACGTGTGGACGGTCAACACCAAGGAGGACCTCGACCTCTGCGTCGAGCTCGGGGTGAAGGCCGTGATCAGCGACCGCCCGGCGTACATGCGGGACCTGCTGGGCTGAGGGGCGTCCGGCGATTCCCGACCTGCTGCGCGACGCCCAGAAGGCACGCTGCCGGTCTGCCGTCGCTCGCTGCACCATCCAGTACGACGTCGTTCCGGCGCCTTGGCGTCGCACGTCCTGGACGCTGCTCGCGACGGGCGTCCGTCGCCGGACACGCCCCTAGTAGGTTCTCCGCCATGGCCAAGCGCTCACGCACCCAAGCCCGTGCCGCCGCTCCCGCTGAGGGCGCAGTCGGACCTCGTCAGCCCTGCCCGTGTGGTTCGGGCAAGCGCTACAAGGCCTGTCACGGCGCGCCGGGCGGGGCCACCGACACGTTCGTCGCCCGGCCCTTCGAAGGGATGGCGGGGGAGTGCGACCTGGTGGCGATGCGCGAGCTGGTGCCGGCGGCAATGGCGCCGCTGACCGTCCGCGACACCGACCGCGCCGTGCAGCTGTGCACGCTGCTGCCGATGGCCGCGCCGGCCATGTCCCGCGACAGCGGCGAGGTCTGGCTGGGCCTGCAGGTCCAGCACAGCTTCGGCGACCCGTCGCGCGACCTGGCGGCCGTGCTGCTCGCGGCGCTGGACGCGGAGCCGGGCATCGTGGGGCTCACCGACCCTCCGGGCGAGGGGCCGCGACTGCAGGACCTGGTCACCAACACGTCACTCGACGTCACCGTGCACGAGGGCTTCGACTACTGGGTGGCCGACGTCGAGGACTCGGACGCCCTGACCGGCGCGCTCGAGCAGGCCAACGACTCGGCGGTGCCGACCTCACGGCTGACGACGGTCGAGGCGGCGTACTGGACCGACGTGGGCTCGAAGGAGCACCTGCGCTGGGTGATGCCCGAGCCGGAGGACCGGCTGCTCGACGCGCTCGCGCGGCTGCACGCCGCGAGGCAGGACGTGATCGCGCCCGACGCGCGGCTGGTCGGCATGTTCCGGGCGCACGGCCTGCTGGCCCCGGTCTGGGACCTGCCGGTCGGCACGGGGGCCGAGGCGCTGGAGGAGCCGGCCGAGAAGTTCAAGGCGGCGCTCGACGAGGCACTGGCGGACTCCTCCGACCTCACCACCGAGCAGCGCGCTGCCCGTTCCGGGCTGGCCAACCGGCAGGTGACTATTCGTTAGCGGGTCCGCGGAGGGCCCATGCCTGCAGGCGTGAGTAGCCCTTGACCGAGACCCGGCGGATCCGCCGCAGCGAGTACGCCGTCTCGTCGGCACCGCTCTCGGAGTCGGCGTCCTCGTCGTCGCCCGACCGGCCCGACAGGGCCTCGTAGGCGCCGTGGTCGACGACCACGGTGCCCGGGCGTGCGACGGAGGTCAGCCGGGCCGCGACGTTGACCGTCGGCCCGAACACGTCGCCGAGCCGGTTGACCACGGGGCCGTAGGCGATCCCCGCCCGGACACCGGGGAACCGGTCGTCATCGTCCTGCCCGCGCCGGGTCATCTCCAGCGCGACGTCGGCGGCGGCGGTGACGTCGTCGGCCACGAGCAGCACCTCGTCGCCGATGTTCTTGATGATCCGGCTGCCGCGGTCGACGACGAGGCCGAGGGTCTCGCCCTCGAAGTACTCCAGCCACTCCACCAGCTCGCTCTCGGAGAGCGTCTTGCTGCGGGAGGTGTAGCCGACGATGTCGACGAAGACGACGGCGAGGTCGGTGACCTCGGAGCCGGGCGACTCGACGGCGAGCATCCGGTTGGCGGCGCTGACCAGGTGACGGCGCCAGACGTAGCTCTGGAGGGCGTCGACCCTTGGCAGCACCTCCTGGGTCATCTGCGCGAGCGTCTCGGCAGGGTCGGAGCCGCTCTCGAGCGCGACGGACGTGAGCAGGCCGGTCTGCCACTCGGCCAGCCGCGCGAACGACCGTCCCCAGGTCCGCACCAGTGCCGCCTGCCGGTCGGCGCTGAGGATTCCGAGCTCCATCAGGTCATGGCTGTACCTCAGCGCCTGCACGTCGGCGGGCGTGAACGCGACCGCCTCGTCGGTCTGGGTCGGGAAGCCGAGCAGCCGCCACAGCTCGTGGGCGACCTCGAGCGGCACCCCGGCCTGCTCGGCCACCTCGACGCGGGTGAGGCTGGGCGGCTCGTCGAGGAGGAAGGTGTCGAGCGCGTCCAGCGCGTCCGTGAGGTCCGGCCGGCCGTCGGCTCCGCTCACCCCTGGCGGGACTTGGTCACCTCGTCGAGCGCCGCCTCGAACTTGGGCATCTCGGCGATCAGCTCGTTCATCTCCTCGTCGGTGAAGTGGATGACCTCCAGCGGCGTGAGGGCGACGATGGACGCGGTGCGCAGCGAGTGCCCGATGATGGCCGCCTCGCCGAAGATCTCTCCGGGGCCGACCTGGGCGATCTCCTCGCCGTGACGGCGTACGGAGACGGTGCCGTTGATCAGGATGTACGCCTTGTCGGCGGGGGTGTCCTCCCAGATGGGCGACCAGCCCTCGGGCAGTTTCAGCCGCCGGCCGGCAGCGCTGATCCGCGCCACCTCCTGCGGGGTGAAATTCTCGAAGAACGAAGCCATGGCCAGCCTTTCGGTGCCGCTCGGGTTGGAATCCCCTCCCGGCGCGATGATCCCCGAGTCACAGGGACGTGTCCAGCGTCGGCACGGTGCGCTGTGACACGCGCGGCAGTCGCCGCCTACGGCACCGGCAGCGGCGACCGCGAGATCGGGCAGCTCATGCAGCGGGGGCCGCCCCGGCCGGAGCCGAGCTCGGAGCCGGCGATCCGGACCACCTCGATGCCGGCGTCCTCCAGCCGGGCGTTGGTCTCGTCGTTGCGTTCGTAGGCGACGGCGACCCGTGGCGCGAGCGCGAGGGTGTTGTTGCCGTCGTCCCACTGCTCGCGCTCGGCGGTGACCGGGTCCAGGCCGGTGTCGATGTGGCTGAGGGTGTCGATCCCCATCGCCTTGGCGGCGGCGACCAGGAACGGCTCGGCCTTGGCGACGTCGAGCAGCAGGTCGCCGTCGTCCTCGACGCCGTGGGCGGTCACCGCGTGGGCGACCAGCGAGTCGGCGACGTTGGGGTAGACGATCATCTTGTCGACATCGACCAGCGTGCAGATCGTGTCGAGGTGCATGGTGGCCCGCTCCTGGGCGATCGGTACGGCGAGCACCGTGTGCGCCAGCTCGGCCTGGAACATCTGCCGGGCCAGGCGTTCGACGCCTGCCGGCGTGGTCCGCTCGCCTACGCCGACCGCGACCACGCCCGGCGATAGCAGCAGCACGTCGCCACCCTCCACGTGCTCGTAGTGGGAGCCGTGGATCCGGGGTGTCCCCTCGAACCGAGGGTGCCTCGTGTAGATGAGCTCGGTGAGCTCGGTCTCGCGCTTCCGTGCGGGCATCGCGAGCGACGTGATCGCCACCCGGTCGCGGATCCAGACCGACGAGTCGCGGGTGAAGAGCAGGTTGGGCAGCGGGTCGATCAGGAAGTCGTCGCCGGCCAGCAGCGAGGTGACCAACCCGAAGCCACCACGCACCTCGTCGTTGCGGATGCCGGCGGTCAGGTAGCCGGTCAGCTCTGCCGGGGAGCTGTCGCCGAGCAGACCCTCCAGGTAGCCGCGCATGGTGTCGCCGAGGTCGAGGTCGGCGAGCGCCTCGTTGATGGCGTGCGCCCGGGCGTCCGGCTGCTCGAGGGTCTCGGTGAGCAGGTCGGTCAGGTAGAGCACCTCGACGCCACGCGACCGCAGCGCCTCGGCGAACCCGTCGTGCTCCTCCTGGGCCCTGGCCACCCACGGGATGGCGTCGAAGAGCAGCTTGTCGTTGTTGCGGGGAGTGAGCCGCTTCAGCTCGTTGCCGGGCCGGTGCAGCATCACCGTCTGCAGTCGCCCGACCTCGCTGTCGGCTCCGTGGGTCGCGGTCATGCGCCGACTCTAGAGGGGTAGTCCCGGACGAATTCGTGGTGATCCGGTCGTTTCCACGACGATTTCGTCCGGGACTACCCCACCAGCTCGACGATCGTCACCGTGGCCAGCACCAGGCAGACCGCGGCGCCGACGTAGTGCAGCACGTGGATGGGGATCCAGCGCAGGAGGTTGCGGCCGGCGATCACGGCGAGCGCGCTCACGGTGAGCAGCGCGCCGAGGGCGCCGACGAAGACGCTGGACGGCGCCTCGTAGCGGGCCACCAGCGAGAGGGTCAGCAGCTGGGAGAGGTCGCCCCACTCGGCTGCGAACAGCACCAGGAACGACGCGCCCACGGCCCTCAGGCCGGTCGCGGGTCGAGCCCGTTGGGCGAACTCCTCCTCGTCGGCGTACTGGTGGCTGCGTCCCTCGCGGACCAGGACCACCGCGCCGAAGAGGAACAGCACGACGGACCCTGTCCGCACCACCTCCGGCGGCAGCAGCGACGCCGCGTGACCCAGCGCCACCGCGATCCCCGTCTGTACGGCGAAGGCGAGGCCGACCCCGATCCACACCAGCAGCGGTCGGTAGCGGGTGGCCAGCACGAGCGTGGCGAGGAACGTCTTGTCGGGCAGCTCGACGACGAAGATCGCCCCGAAGGTCAGCACGACCGCGGCGAGATCCACCTCCGCAGTCTGTCAACCGCGGTTCAGTCGCCGCGGAACGGGTCTGCGGGGTAGACGCCGAGCATCTTCACGTCGGTGGAGAAGAACGCGAGCTCCTCGAGCGCCCGCTTCAGCCCGATGTCGTCGGGATGTCCGTCGACCTCGGCCAGAAACTGGGTCGCGCCGGTGAACGAGCCGTCGACCATGTAGCTCTCCAGCTTGGTCATGTTGACTCCGTTGGTCGCGAAGCCGCCGAGGGCCTTGTAGAGCGCGGCGGGCAGGTTGCGCACGTTGAAGATGAACGACGTCACCACCGGCCCGTTGTCCGCGGGCGCCTTCACGAAGTCGCGCGAGAGCACCACGAACCGGGTGGTGTTGTGGTCCTCGTCCTCGACGTCCTCGGCCAGGATCTCGAGACCGTAGATCTCGGCGGCCAGCGGAGGAGAGATCGCGGCCTGCGTGGGGTCGGCCGCCTCGGCCACCTCGCGGGCGGCGCCTGCGGTGTCGCCGGAGATCACGGGCCGGAGCCCGTGCTTCCGGATGATCTTGCGGCACTGGCCGAGGGCGTGCACGTGGCTGTGGACGGTCTTGATCGTGTCCAGCGTCGCGCCCGGCACCGCCATCAGGTGGAAGCTGATCGGCAGAAAGTGCTCCGCGATGATGTGCAGGC
>JALZCZ010000010.1 GCA_030862825.1 Actinomycetota bacterium
GGTCAGGGTGCACCTCGGCGACCGGCTCGAGGAGCAGGTCGCCCGCCTGCCGATGCCGGTGCTGGCGCTCCGGGGCGAGGGGGACCGCCTGAGTACCGAACGCTGGATGGACGATCTCGTCGGCGTCGCCAAGGACGGCGAATGGAGCACCATGCCCGGTGCGCACACCTTCGTGTGGATGTATCCGGATGCCTGGTCGGCGCCGCTACGTCGGCTCGCCCAGCGAGTTGCCTGAGATGAAGCCTGTGCCGCCGAAGGACGCCGTGGCGTCCTTCGACTCCGCGTCGGCGTTCCTGACATCGCTCGCCCGGGCGCTGGAGCACCGGGACTTTCCCTACCTGGGTCAGTCTCGGCTCAAGGTGCCGCTGGTCTACGCCAGTGCGCTGCTGCCCGCGCCGCTTCGCCGGCGCACCTACGCGATCGCCAGTGGCAGGGAGGGCGTCCGGCCGGAGCGGCTCGGCGGGATCGACATGGAGCAGGTCGCGGCCTGGGTCGCCGCCACGTACGCCGTACGTCAGGTCCCGGCGGTCCTTCTCGGCTCGTCCAACGGCGCAGTGAACCACCTCGCGGCCGTGTGCGGCATCCCCTGGTTGCCGCAGACGCTGCTGCTACCGGTCCGCCGGCCGGGGGCGGACCCGGAGGACATCCGCGGCGCCGCAGAGTTCGGGGTACGCCACGCCCCGACGCTGCTCCAGGCCAACCCCGGCGTGCAGCTGCACCACATGCACGACGCCAACCAGGACGCCCTGACCTCCTCGCAGATGGCGTACTTCCGGGTGAAGTGGCGCCGACTGCCCGCGGCGTACGAGCGGTTCCTGGAGCAGCGGCTGCTGCCGGGTGCTCCGGTCGTCGTGGTGCGGGACGCCTCCACCTGGCCGGTGACGAGGTACGGCGACCGACACGTCTTCCAGCTCGGGGCGCAGGGCGGCATGACGCCGGAGGAGTACCTCGAGGCGCCGGAGGCCCCATCGCCCGACGAGACCGCTGCCGAGGCGGAGTGGGGTCTCGACGACGGACTGCTGAGCTCGGTGCATGCGTGGGCGGATCGAGCCGGGCACCCGGTCGTCGAGATCCGCTATGCCCACCCCCAGGACCCGGCCGCCGCTGTGGCGGACACCGTCCGCGGCTGGCTGCGCGGACGGGGAGAGCCGGCGGAGCGCCTCCTGGTCAGCTCGTTCATCGTGCACGACCCGTGGCGGACGATCACCAGCGCCTCGGTGCCGTTCTGGACCTTCTTCCCCGTACGTCGGGCGGCCGACGACCTCGCTGCCTACCTCGACCACACGGCGTACGACGACATCGATGTCATGCTGTTCAGCCATGGCGTTGGCTCCCGCGGCCTGGTCGACGCCGAGACCTGGCGGGAGCACGCCGGCCGAGCCCGTCGCCGGGGGCGGCTGCTCGGCGTCGACGCGGCCGATTTCCCCGCCGACTTCACCGTCTTCGCGCGCTACGCCAGGGCCCTGAGGTCGCTGCCGGATGCCGCCCGGCCCTGGCAGCCGATGCCGGTCGACGAGGCGCTGGCCGGCCTGGCCGACGCGGCCCGCGTGACCGTGGAGCGGTGATCCTTCGCCGCGAGCCGACTAGACCGATTGGCAGCCCGGGCAGTAGAAGGCGGAACGTCCGCCGATCCGTAGCTTGAGGACCTCGCCGTTGCCGCGCGGGCACGGCACGCCGTCATCGCGGTGCGGCAGCAGCCAGGTGCGGGGCAGACGTTCGGGGTCGGCGCCGCGGTCGGCGGCCATCCGGAGCACCCGGCCGATCTGCCGATGCAGCCGACGCAGGGTGGCGTCGTCGAGACCGGACGCCGGTCGTCGCGGGTCCACGCCGGCCTGGAAGAGGATCTCGTCGGAGTAGATGTTGCCGATCCCCGCCAGCAGGGACTGGTCCATGAGCGCGGACTTCAGCGCTCCGCCTCGTGCGGCCAGCAGGTCGCGCAGGCCGGTCCGGGAGACGGCGAGGGCGTCGACGCCGAGGTCCTCCTGGGCGACGTAGGTCTCGTCATCGTCGGTGAGGGTGACGAAGCCGAGCCTCCGCGCGTCGTCGTAGATCATGCGACGCCGGCCCTCCACGTGCAGGACCAGCCGTGGATGTCCGGTGGTGGGCTCACCGGCCCGTGGGAACGCGAGGAACCCGGTCATGCCGAAGTGCAGGACCAACCAGCCGTCGCCCTCGACGGACACCAGGAGGTGCTTGCCGTGCCGCCTGGTGCGGACCAGCTGCCGCCCGTGCAGCGCCCGGGCCAGCCGCTGCCGGCTGACGCTTCTCAACACCGTCGGGTCGGGGACCTCGAGGCGAGTGATCCGTTGGTGCAACCCGTTGTCTGCGAGCCGGCGGCGGAACACCTCGACGTCAGGAAGTTCCGGCACCGGGATGTTGTACCCATCACGGGCACCTGCATGAGGTCACCCGCAGTCGGGCCTGAGCGCTGGACGCTGCTCGGTCCGCAGCAGGTAGACGAGCCGCCCGTCGCAGCCCAACCCGTGCTGCACGTAGCGCTGGGCGACGACGGCGCGAAGTTCGACTGCGTTCGCGGCCCCCCATGCCTCGAAGGGCACCCATTCGACCAGCCACGTCGGCGCATCCAGCCCGGCCAGCACGCTGCTCAGCTGCTCGTACTCCGGATCCATCGTGCGCATCGGAAGACTCCACAGATACGGGTACGGCGACTCGAGGCCGGCGGCGTACTGGATGTCGGCGCGCCCGCCGAAGACGACGAGGGTGTCACCCGGAGCCGCGGCCCGCGCGACCGCCTCACCGGTGCGGGCCTCGGTGAACTCGTGCTCACCGGCGATCGCACCCGTCGACCAGGACTCCAGGTGGAGTGCGAACGACGCGACCGTGGCGACGACGGCGGCGCGCATGCTCGATCCGCGCAGCGGTGGTCGTCCGGCCAGGTGCCCGACGGCCAGCGTCGCGCCCGGCACGAGGGTGATCAGGTAGTCCGTCCAGTAGCTTCCGCCGAGCACCACCATCAGCACCTCGGTGACCACCACCGCCGTCGTCGCCGCCGCGAGGACGGGGTCGACCATCCACTCGGCAGGCAGGCACACCACGAACAGCACCAGCACGACCACGAGCCCCGACACGACGGCGGTCTCGAACAGGTGCTCTCCGCGACCCAGGTGCGCCTCGCCCTCGCCCAGCGCCAACACCATGGCCGCCTCGGAGCGGAACCCGTAGACAGCGTGCCAGGCAGCGGAGGGCTCGACCCCTGCGAGGAACACCCAGCCGACCTGCGCCAGTGCGGGCACGGCCACGCCGGCCAGGCCCGACGCCCCGAACCGGACGGTCTCCGACCAGCTCAGCCGGCCCGTGGTCCGGGCGCCGACGAGGACCACGGCCGCGAACACCAACCCGGAGACCAGGTTCTGCTTCAGGCCGGGTGCCGCACCAGCCAGCAGCCCGGCCAGCAGGGCCAGCTCCCACGACCTCCGCCGCAGGGCGGAGAGGGTGGCCACCATGCTTCCCAGCACGAGCGGCACACCCAGCTGCTCGCCCTTCACCGCCACGAGGTCGATGGCCGGGGTGCAGATCACGGCCGCAACCGCCACCGCCGTCCAGCCGGCGGCCCGGGAGCCACCCACCGCCACGGCCAGCCGGGCCGCAAGCAGGACGACCAGACCACAGCCGAGGGCGCCGACGACGCGCAGGAAGTGTGGTCCGGCCAGGTCGTCGGCGGCCCGGAACACGGCGATCAGCAGCGGCGGGCGATCGACCCAGTACTGCCCGAACATCGAGGACGGCTCCGGGTCCCAGCTCCTGGCCACCAGCAGGAAGCCCGCCTCGTCGGCTCGCAACGGTGGCCACAGGCCGGCGAGCCGCACCAGGACCGTTGCGACGGCGACCCCCACGATCCAGGGCCCTCGGGAGACGGCGTCGTCCCGGGTTCGCGGCCACGCCACGACCCTGCTGCGCGGCCTCGTCGTCCGCGAACCCACTCCGGCTGGTACCCGGAACCAGGAGAGTCACGCGGATGCCGGCACCGGCACCGCCGACCTGGGTTTGAGCAGGAACGCCGCCAGGTAGAGCCCGGCCACCACGATCAGCAGGTTGCGGTAGCCGGTCAGCAGCGCGGCGTACTCGATGCACCCACCCACCATCGCGCCGAGCAGGTTGATGCCGAACCCCGACTGGGAGTCCGCGGTCTCGGCGAACCGCTTGGCGAAGGCGATGTTGGCCAGGTAGATCGGGACGAAGGCGAGCAGCACTGCGGCAGCCAGCCTCGGGCCGAAGGAGAGCGCCAACAGCCATTCCGGCCGTACGACGTATGCGACGCCGAGCGCCCCCGCGATCATCGCGAACACGACCGGCAGCGGTGGGGTGCGCAGACGTCTGGTGGTCTCGACGGCGGCCAGCACGATGACCAGGACACCGGCGAACACGAGTGCGTTGACGACCCAGGTCGTGCCGAACAGCAGCGCGAAGGTGGCGATGTTCTTGGTCTCGAGCAGCAGGAACGCCGCACCCATGAAGAACAGGTCGGCGTAGGGACGCATCGCTCGGAACGGGCCGCCCAGCAGCCGGACCGCGATCAGCGACACGATCGTGATGCCGCCCAGCGCCCACAGGTAGATCGTGGGCACCATGCCGCCCTTGTAGTAGAGGAACGGCGCGTCGTCCCGGGCGGGCTCGACGTACGACGCCGGAAGTTCGTAGTTGTCCGGACCACAGCGTTGGTTCGCGGGGTCCTTGGCGGCGGTGAACACGGCGGTCGCCCCGCCGAAGAGATCGATGCACGGCTCGGCGCCGAACGCCTCGGCGACGGTGCCGCCGAGCCGGTCCACCAGCCAGTCCTGGCGGTAGTAGTTGTACATGGCGAAGACGCCGTCCTCGCTGAGGTGCTCCCGCGCCAGCCGGAGCGCACCATCGGTGAAGAGGAACGACTCCAGCCTGATCTGCGACCCACCGCTGACCAGCGACAGGGAGTCCGGCAGCGCGAACAGGATCAGGTCGTACTTCTCGTCGGTGCCCTCGAGGAAGGCGCGGCCGTCGTTGACGTGCCGGGTGACCCGGGGGTACTGGTAGGCGCCGTCGGGATTCCCCTCGACGCCGATCTCCAGGATCCGGGGGTCGATGTCCACGGCGTCCACGGCCTCGGCGCCCTTCTCCAGCGCGATCGCGACGTCCGAGCCCGAGCCGGCGCCGACGACCAGCACGTTGCGCAACGGTTCGTCCCGCCGTCGCTCGTACGGCGCGCCGTAGATCTCGGAGGCCCGGGTGAGCTTCCACTCCGTCGACGACATCGACTGGTGCGGGATCCCGTTGACCGAGATGTAGGTGCGGGTGCCGAACTCGCTGTCGTGCACCTCGTGGGTGGTGATCTTGTAGTACGGCGACCACGACACGCCCGCGGCGGTGGACTCGGCGACCAGCACCGCGATCATCCCGACCCCGGCGAACCCGACGAGCATCCGCTTCCAGCCACCGATCAGCAGCAGGAACCCCACGACCACGATCGATCCCCACACCCACGACGGCGCCCGCATGAACGCCAGCAGCGAGAACAGCCCGATGCCGATCAGGGAGCCGATCAGGTCCCACCGGTAGGCCGTGAGCGACGGCAGCTCGCCGAAGCACCGGCCGACCACCTCGCCGGGCCCGGCGAGGATGCACGCGGTGAGCAGGAAGACCGCGGGCAGAACCAGCCAGGTGGGTGGGCCGGTGGTGTCCAGGGCGCTGAAGAACACGACGTCGGCGTTGGTGCGGTCGACCGAGACGGGAAAGATCCGCACGACGACGACAAGCGCCGCCAACAGCACGGGTGTCCACGGCAGGACGGACCAGGTGCGCCGGGAGATCAGGAAACCGAGGCCGATGCCGAGGAACGACCCGAGGAGCACGAAGTTCGTGAAGTACGACAGGTGCACGATGTTGGCGCCGAGCCACCGGATCAGCGCCAGCTCGAGGAAGAGCATGAGCGAGCTGCCCAGGATCAGCCGTGGCACCGTACCGCGCAGCCTCTCGGACCACGCGGTGGCTTCGGACGTGCTGATCTCGACGTTGCTTCCCATGAGCACTCCCGAGACAGGTTCCCTCCCGCAGCGCGGCCATTCCTGCCGGCCTCGAACGGACGCCCCCCGCAGGGTCCCGGCGGGGCTCGCGTGCTGGTGTTACGGCAGGTCCGTCCAGCCCTCGACGATCCGCGTCATCGCGTCGAGCTGCGGGCGCGTCGCGGCCGGGTCGGTCCGCAGGTCCTCGGCCGCCTCGATCGCGGACAGGAACGGGGTGTCCGCCGTGTCGTCGCCGTCGGTGTCGGTAGGGGTGTCGGCGAGCTGGTTCCACTCGACGGCGCCGCTGGCGACGTCGAGCCAGGCGGCCAGCAGCTGCTGGTCGGACAGCTGCACGTCCATGGCGCTGGTCGAACGCGTGTCGAGCACGTCGTACGCCTGCTCGGACGTCGCGGCCACGGTCTCCTCGTCGACGACCCTTGCTTCTTCCGAACATGAGGGAACTCCTGGCCGTGGTCGGTGGAGTCGCGGACCGGGCGGCCCACACCTCCACGGAGCCGCCCGACTCTCGCCAGATGCACGCTCGGGTCAGAGACACGCTCAGGCGCGCAGTGCGGCCCAGGCGAGCGCGACGAGGGACGCCGTGGAGGTGAGGGCGCGCACGATGTTCCACCGCACCCAAGACGACTCGAACTCCGCACGCACGGCGGCGAGATCGCTGGTCCTGTCGATGTCGCCGGCCGCGTCGAGGGCGTTGTTCAGGGGCACGTTGGCCACGGCGGTGATGACGACGGTCGCCACGGCACAGGTCAGCCCGGCGATCACCCACGGTCGCGCGGATGACGACGTCGTGGCCGCCGCTGCCGCGGCCAGGATCGGCGCACCCAGGAACGTGGCCATGAAGACCGGGTTCACGATCGCGATGTTCATCTGCTGCATGGCGTGCACGAAGGTCCGGTCGTCGACGCGGGCGAGGCCGGGCATCACTCCGGATGCCCACGTGTAGTAGGTGCCGGCCTGGAGCCCGGTGGCGACCGTGGCGGCGATGAGGACGGAGTCATGGAGGGCGCTCATCGGCCCCAGACCCCCGTGGCCGCGGCCTTGCGGGCGTAGTCAGCGAAGTCTCGCGGCGCTCGGCCGAGGGCGCGCTGCACGCCGTCGGCGACGGACGCGTTGCGGCCGTCGAAGATCTCGGAGAACAGGTAGTCGAGCAGCCACAGGGCGTCGTCCGGGAGCTGCAGGTCGCGCAGGGCGGCCAGGAAGTCGGGCATCGGGACCTCCTGGAAGACGAGGTCGCGCCCGGTCGCGGTCCCGATCTCGGACACGACGTCGCCGAACGTGAGCAGGCGCGGACCGGTCACCTCGTAGAGCTGGCCCACGAGACGTGCGTCGGTCAGGGCGGCGACGGCGACATCGGCGATGTCGTCGGCGTCGATGAACGGCTCCCGGATCTCGGCACCCACGGGGAGCGCGAGGACGCCGGCACGGAGGTCGTCGACGAAGGCGCCCTCGCCGAAGTTCTGGGCGAACCAGCTGGCGCGGACCACCGTCCAGTCCGCTCCCGACGCGGCCAGTGCCTTCTCGGCCTGCTCAGCCTCCCGTTCCCCGCGACCCGACAGCATCACCAAGCGCTGCACGCCGCTCTCGACGGCAAGCCGCGCGAACGCCTCGATCGTCTCGGCGGCGCCGGGCACGGCCAGGTCGGGCTGGAAGCTGACGTATGCCGCGGACGCACCGGCCAGGGTCGCCGGCCAGGTGGCGCGATCGGTCCAGTCGAAGGCCGGCTCTCCCGAGCGCGACCCGACGCGCACCGGCACGCCGAGGTCGACCAGTCGTTGGCTGACGCGACGCCCGGTCTTGCCGGTGCCGCCGGTCACGAGAATCAGTTCGTCGGTAGTCATGCGACCATCACAGCGGACGATGGTGAGACGATCCATAGTCGATCAGCGCAGATTCATGTCTGATCGTCTACCGTGGCCGGATGGACTCGCTTGCCGGACTGCTGGACGGTCCACGGGCGCGCGGCGCGTTCGTGCTGAAGACGATGCTCGACCCGCCCTGGTCGATGCGGATCACCGACGAGGCTCCGCTCACCCTGTTGGCGCTCACCCGCGGCTCGGCCGTCGTCGGGTTGGACGATGCACCCGACCTCCACCTCGGCCGGGGCGACGTCGCCGTCGTACGCGGCAACCAGCACTACACGGTCGCCGACACCGCGACCACCGATCCCCAGGTCGTCGTCCTGCCGGGCGGTGCGTGCGTCGCCCCCGACGGCAGCGACGTCAAGGGCATGAGCGACCTCGGCGTCCGCACCTGGGGCAACAGCCTCGATGGCGAGACGACGATGCTGGTCGGCACCTACCAGCTCGACAGCGAGGTCAGCCGGCGGCTGCTCGCGGCCCTCCCCTCGGTGATCCGCCTGGCCGCCACCGACCCCACGACCGACCAGGTCAGCCCGCTGGTCGGCTACCTCGAGACCGAGATGGCCCGCGACGAGCCCGGCCAGGAGTCGGTGCTGGACCGGCTGCTCGACCTGATGCTGATCGCGGTCCTGCGCACGTGGTTCGCCCGGCCCGAGGCGTCGGCGCCGGGGTGGTACGCCGCGCACAGCGATCCCGTCGTGGGTCCGGCCCTCCAGCTGATGCACCACCACCCCGACCGACAGTGGACCATCGACCTGCTGGCCCGGGAGACCGGTGTGTCACGCGCCGCCCTGGCGAGGCGGTTCACCGAACGTGTCGGACAGCCGCCGATGACCTTCCTCACCGAATGGCGACTGACGTTGGCCGCCGACCTGTTGCGCGAACCCGGTGCGACGGTCGGCTCGGTGGCCCGCCAGGTCGGCTACTCGTCGGCATTCGCGCTCAGCACGGCGTTCAAACGAGTGCGCGGGGTGAGCCCGACCCGGTTCCGCGAGTCCGCCTGACCCGACAGGTCAGGCAGCGCGCCGCGAACGACGACCTCGACGACCGGCCGCGGGTCCAGGCCCTCGGCATCGGCGACTCAGGCCATCCGAGCAGGACTTCGGTGCTCTGCGGTTTAGATCACATCGACCCGGGCACCGGTCTGCGGGGTAGCGGTGGAGGGCCGCTACGGGAGAGGGAGCAACACATGAAAACGTCAAGCTTCGGGGGCAAGCGCAAACCACTTATCGCCGGCCTGCTGTCGACCGTGATGCTGTCGGTCGTCGCGATGAGCTCGCCGGCACAGACAGCCGCGCCGATCGCCGCGGGCAGCGCATCGACCACGGCCGCGTCGAGCGCAGATCGCCCTGTGCTCGAGTCGGAGTTCGGCAAGGCGACGTCGCGAGTGACCGGCACGTTCGGTCGCGCGGGCACGGTCACCGGGAAGTTCACGCCCCGCCGCTTCAAGAACGCCGACGGTCGACTCTGGGCCATCGGCCAGCTCCGCGCAACGTTGACCCGCGCCAACGGCGACGTCGTCGGTACGACGACGGAGCGCGTGGTGCTTCCGGTGCGCAGGGCCGAGGGAGCGCCCGTCAACCGGATCGGGGCGATGCAGCTCACCGACTGTCAGATCCTCAACCTGGTGCTCGGGCCGCTCGACCTCGACCTGCTCGGGCTGAAGGTGCATCTCGACCGGGTGGTGCTCCGCATCGTGGCCACTCCGGGGCCGGGCAACCTGCTCGGCAACCTGCTGTGCGCGATCGCCGGGCTGCTCGACGAAGGCGGTCTGCTCGTGCAGGTGCGTCGGATCCTCAACGCAGTACTGGCCATCCTCCGCCTCTGAGCGCGGCCGATCACGCCATCACGACTCATAGGGAGAGAGGGAGCACATGACGACCGCAACCACGAAGATCGCTGTCGGCGTAGCCAGTGGCTACCTGCTCGGCCGCACCAAGAAGCTGAAGCTCGCGATCACGGTCGGAAGCCTGCTGGCCGGGCAGCGGATAGCGACAAACCCCCAGGCGCTGTTGTCACAGGGGGCGAAGCTGACCAACAACAACCCGGAGATCAAGCGGCTCAAGGGGCAGCTCACGGGCCGGCTGGCCGATGCCGCCGTGGCGGCGGCCGTCAACCGCGCCACGTCGCGGGTCGAGGCGATCACCCAGTCGCTGAACGCCCCGAAGCCTGGTCGTGAGGACCAGGACGAGTACGACGAGGAAGCCGAGTACGACGAGGAAGAGCCGGAGGAGGAAGAGGAAGAGGGAGAGGAAGAGGAAGAGGGAGAGGGAGAGGAAGAGCCGGAACCCCCTCGCCGCCGGCCTCGCAAGCGGGTGAGCAGCAGCTCGGGCTCGACCAGGACCAGCTCGTCGTCCACCAAGAAGTCGACGGCAAACAAGTCGACGGCCAAGAAGTCGGCCGCGAAGAAGTCGACGCCAGCCAAGAAGTCGACGGCCAAGAAGTCGACCGCCAAGAAGTCGACCGCCAAGAAGTCGCCCGCCAAGAAGGCGCCCGCCAAGAAGTCGTCGTCGCGAGGGCCCGCGAAGAAGTCGACGTCGAGCTCCGGATCGAGCAGGTGACCCGCGATGGCCAAGAACTCCGAGCCCATGGACCGGCTCAAGGACGTCTCGCAGGACCTGTTGAAGGCCGTCGGCGAGCGAGCGGTGAGCTCGCTCAACGACCGGGTCGAGGGGCTCACCGACAGGCTCGAGGGGCTGACGGACGGCAGTCCGGTGGGCAAGGCGGTCGCGAAGGGCAGCAAGGCGGCCACCGAGGATGGCGGTTCGCCGATGCTGGGCGCGGTCAAGGGCGCTCTGTCCGGCGTCAAGGACAAGGTCACCGGTGGCCGTTCCGGTTCGGACGGCGGTGGCAAGGCGACCAGGTCGACGAACATCGTCGAGTCCATCGACGTGGGCGTGCCGATCTCGGTCGCCTACAACCAGTGGACCGAGTTCGGCGCCTTCCCGACGTTCATGAAGAAGGTCGAGCAGGTCGAGGCCGCCGAGGACGACAAGCTCAAGTTCAAGGCGCAGATCTTCCTCTCCCATCGCAGGTGGGAGGCCACGGTGCTCGAGCAGATCCCCGAGGAGCGCATCGTGTGGCGCTCCCAGGGCGAGAAGGGACACGTCGACGGAGCGGTCACGTTCCACGAGCTCGGCCCGAACCTGACCCGGATCCTGGTCGTGCTCGAGTACTACCCCCAGGGTCTGTTCGAGAAGACCGGCAACCTCTGGCGCGCCCAGGGTCGACGCGCGCGGGCCGAGCTCCGGCACTTCCGGCGGCACGTGATGACCCGCACCATCTTGAACCCCGACGAGGTCGAGGGATGGCGCGGCGTGATCGAGGACGGCGAGGTCGTGAAGTCGCACGAGGAGGCCGTCGCGGAGGAGCAGGAGGGCGAGGAGTCGCCCGAGGAGGAGGAGCCCGAGGAGGAGCCCGACGA
>JALZCZ010000011.1 GCA_030862825.1 Actinomycetota bacterium
GCCCTCGGGCGGATCGGCGATGGTCCAGCCGTCGAGGCCGGTCTCGAACGAGGTGGACGTGCCGTCGGGGAGGACGACGTCGTCGACGAAGACGCCGAGGTTCTGCACCGCCCAGTCGCTTGCGTAGGCGATCGAGACCTCGACCGTCCCGCCTGCCCATTCGGACAGGTCCACACTCCACTGCTGCCAGCCGTTGGAGTTGCCACTCGCGGCGTTCCACACGCCGCTGCTGCCGGTCGCCGTACACGTCGACTCGCCGTCCCAGGTCTGGTAGTGGTCCAGGTGCGGGTGCAGCTCCCGCCAGCCCTCGGCGCAGCTGTCGCCGGTCTCCGTCGTGGTGTGACCGTTGTCGTCGGGGAGGGTTGTCCAGTCGTCCTGCCCCGGGGTGCGGGCCTCGACGAACAGGTGGTCCCAGTGCGCCTCGGTGTCGTACGACGTCCAGAATGTCAGCGAGCCACCACCGGCCGGTACGGCGATCTCCCGGGTCAGCCGCTTGTAGGAGACGTCGGCGATCTGCGAGTAGACGTACTGGGACCCGGTGTGCGGGTCGAACGGTCCGCCCGGCTTGTCCCAGCGCGCCGCCGGCCAGCTCTCGAACTGCTTGAACTCCTCGACCGGCAGGATGCCGCTGGTGGAGATGAACGACGACGTCGAGTTCTGGTTCTTGGCCCCCGTGCCCTTGTTGAGGGTGGCCTCGAATCCGGTGAACGGCTCATCGGTGCCGATGATGTCGAATGCGTGTCCGCGGGCGTCCAAGCCGTCACCGAGCACGGCGAGATAGCCACCGAAGAAGTACTGCAGCACGTCGTTCGTGCCGTCGCCCGAGCCGCGCAGCGCCAGGCAGCGGCGGGGGTCGGTGCCGGGTGGCAGCGGGTTGCATCCGATCTCACCCTTGGGGTCGTAGAGCTGCGTGCCGACGTTGCCGGTGTACTGCTCACCGGCCCAGTTGCCGGTGTAGAGGACCTTCCCGCCCTCGTTCATGAAGGCGCGCATCTCGAGCATCTCGTCCAGAGCAAGCCGGTCGAGGTTGCCTGGGCCGCGCCCGACGGTGCGGGTCACGACATCGTCACCGGTGTACCAGACCGCGGCGTCGTAGTGGCTGAGCACGCCGAGCGCGTCCGGCGCGACCCGGCCGCTCGCGTCTACGTCGTAGACGTCGGCCGACTCGCCGTTGGCCGCCAGCGCATCGAGGTAGTAGTCCACGTAGTGCGGACCGGGGTCCTGCAGCGGTGAGGCACCCGTGTAGTCCTCGGCAGCCACGACGAGCACCCGGTTGCCGGTCTCGGAGACCGCCTCGTAGGTGAAGGAGTCGCTCGTCTCACCGCCGCCCTCGAACCAGACCTCGACCGAGTCGCCGGGTTCGGTGCCGGTGATCGTGCCGCGCACCTGGCGGTAGTGGGTCGACAACGGGGTGTAAGTCGACCCGCCGTCCCACTCGGATGTCGACGCGGTCTGCACCGGGCCGCCGTTGATGCGGTACTTCACCGACACCGCACCGAGGCTCCGCCTGGCCAGAACGGCAACCGGCTGCGGATCGCCGTACGACTTGGTGAAGCTGAGCTGGACACTAGGGATACCGCTCTTGTAGGGGTCGTCGCTGTCGATGTAGAACGGCTTGGTGCTGATGCCGGTGACCGTCTTCGGGTCGTCCGGGTCGACCGCCGAGCGGGCGACCGAGTCGGCGAACGGCAGGTTGCGCTGGAACTCCTCCTGCACCAGCTGCTCGTCGTCGGGGAACACAAAGCCGCAGCCGTCGCAGCCCTCGGACAGCTCGGGCGTCCATGCGAGCGTTCCGTGCGCGGCGTGCGCGTAGTCGGTGGTCTCGCCGTTGGTGACGTACAGGACGTCGGACGACAGTCCGGGGTGGAAGCCCTCGACGGCGGGCTCGTCGAGGTTGCCCGAGAGGGCGTGGTAGATCGGGTCGTCGGCCGTCGGGGTGGCGATCTGCCATCCCTCGGCGTAGAGGATCCACTGGCCGGCCGAGTGCCAGTTGACCTGGAACTCGGCGTCGATCCGGTCGAGCAGGCCGACCATCGCCACCGTCTCGGGCTCCGACATCGGCGCCGTGCCGCGGTAGGTCTCGCTGGACTCGATCGGCGAGGAACCCTCGTTGTCGTAGCCCCAGTGGTTGGGGAAGTTGCGATTGGGGTCGACGCCGTCTCCTACGGTGATCTCACCGTCGCCGTTGTTGTCGCGCAGGTTCTTCCGCCACAGGCGCTCGGCGTCGAAGGTGTACTGGTAGCCGTCCGGGTTGGCCACTAGGACGAACCACAGCTCGGTGGTCGCGAGGAGGTTCCGGGCCGCAGTGTCCCTGGCCTTCCACCGGTCGATGTAGTAGTACATCAGCCGCCGGTTGACCTCGGTGGAGATCCACTCCCGGGCGTGCTGGGTGGAGCTGTAGAGCACCGCGGGCCGGCTGCCGTCGGGAAGGTCGCGGGCTCCCTGGGTGAGCTTCAGCGCCAGGATCTCCCGGCCCTGGATGCTGGTGCCGATCCTGACCAGCTTCGCGATCTGGGGGTTGCGCCGCGCCACAGCGTACATCTGGTCGCGGATGCCGCCGGGCTCGTCGTAGGACCGCCAGACCTGGAACCCGCCGGCCGCCTCGGCAGCCGCGAACTCGCGCACGGTCTGGCCACCCCTGACCCGCGTCAGCCGCAGGTCGAACCCCTGGGCGCGCAGGTCGGCCGCCTGCGCCCGGTTGACGATCAGCTGCACCTCGACCTCGGCGCCGGCCGGCTGCTCCTGCTCATGCAGGTCGAACCCCAGCTCGACCAGCCGAGCCATCTGGTCGGCGGAGACCACGGCGGTGTAGGCGTCGAGCGGTCCACCGGCATCGGATCTGCCGGGAGCGGTCCCCGGATCTCCCCCTGCGGGGACTACTGAGGACAGAGCGGTGACAACCACCGAAACGATCGAGACGACCAGCATCTTGTGCATGGCGTTACCTCCGAGGACCGGCCTACACCCTGGCCATCTCGACTGGCAAGAGCGCTAGGC
>JALZCZ010000033.1 GCA_030862825.1 Actinomycetota bacterium
TGCTGGGGGAGTTCAACGCCGCCGGGCTGCTCACCTCGTCCGACGTGCACGTCGCCTCGCGGGTCGGAGCCCTCGGCAACGAGGATGACGCGACGGTGCTGCTGGCCGTCGCGCTCACCGTGCGCGCGGTACGCCGCGGCTCGATCGCGGTCGACCTCGCCACCGTGCCCCAGGCCGCACCCGAGCTCTCGTGGCCCGACCCCGAGGCCTGGGTGAGCGCCGTGCATGCGTCACCCCTGCTCGAGGCCGGCGTGATCCGCTTCGACCACGGCCTCCTCTACCTCGACCGCTACCACCGCCTCGAAACCCAGGTCTGCGACGACCTGCTGGCCCGGGCCGCGCAGCCGCCCCCGCCGGTCGACGAGGCCGCGCTCGCCACCGCGCTCGGGCTGATCCGCGGCGGCCACTTCAGCGATGAGCAGGAGGCGGCCGCGGCCGCGGCGACGTCCCGCTGGACCACGGTGCTGACCGGCGGCCCGGGCACCGGCAAGACCACCACGGTGGCCCGGATCCTGGTGTTGCTGGCCGACCAGGCGGCCACCCGCGGCGAGCGGCTGTCGATCGCGCTGGCGGCGCCCACCGGCAAGGCCGCGACCCGGCTCCAGGAGGCGGTGCTCACCGAGCTGGCCGAGGTGGCCGCGGCCTCGCCCGCAGCCAAGGAGGCGGCCGACCGGGTGGGCCGGCCCGACGGGCTCACCCTGCACCGGTTACTCGGGTGGCGGCCCGACAACAGCACCCGCTTCCGCCACGACCGCACCAACCGGCTCAAGTACGACGTGGTCGTCGTCGACGAGTGCTCGATGGTCGAGCTCACCATGATGGGCCGGCTGCTGGAGGCCGTCCGGCCGCACGCCCGGCTGATCCTGGTCGGCGACCCGAAGCAGCTGACCTCGGTCGGCGCCGGCGCCGTGCTCAGCGACCTGGTCGCCGGCTACGACGGCGACCCCGCCTCGCCCGTGGGCGCGCTCACCCACAACTTCCGCGCCCAGGAGGACATCAAGGCGCTGGCCGAGGCGCTGCGCGGCGGTGATGCCGACGAGGTGCTCGCGGTGCTGCGCGCACCGTCGGAACAGGTCGAGTTCGTCGAGGCCGCCGACCTGGCCGAGATCGAGGCCGTGCTCCGTCCCGACTGCCTCGACGCCGCGCTCGCGGTGCGCGCCGCCGCGCTGGCTGAAGACGCGGAGGGGGCGATCACCGCCCTCGACCACCACCGGCTGCTGTGCGCCCACCGCGAAGGTCCGCACGGCGTACGCCGCTGGAACGCGCAGGTCGAGCGCTGGCTCGCCGAGACGCCCGACGTGGAGATCTTCGGACAGTGGTACGTCGGCCGCCCGCTGCTCGTCACCTCCAACGACTACGCCCTCGACGTCTACAACGGCGAGATCGGCGTCGTGGTCCGGCAGGGCCTGCGGCAGCGGGCCTTCGTGGCGGGCTCCGAGCGCCTCAAGGACTTCGCGGTCGGCCGCCTCGACGCCGTCGAGACGATGCACGCGATGACCATCCACAAGAGCCAGGGCAGCGAGGCCCGGCGGGTGACGGTGCTGCTGCCAGAGGCCGACTCGCGGCTGCTCACCCGCGAGCTGTTCTACACCGCGGTGACCCGGGCGAGGGAGAAGGTGCGGGTGGTCGGCTCCGCGGCGGCGGTGCGGGCGGCCGTGGCCACCCAGGCCACCAGGGCCACCGGCCTCCGGCAGCGGCTGCAGGCGGCACGATCCGACTGAATCTCGAGACGGGTCGCGCCAGCGCTCGCAGGCTCGCACCGACGCCGAGCCCTCCTCGATCTCCCGCCCTGGTCCGAGCCTTCGCGAGCTCAGGCTCGGGGGCGTGAAGTCTCCGAGACGGGTCGCGCCAGCGCTCGCAGGCTCGCACCGACGCCGAGCCCTTCTCGATCTCCCGCCCAGCTCCGAGCCTCCCGAGCTCAGGCTCGGGGGCGTGAAATCTGTAGGCAACGCGATCGGGCTAGGGTCGATCCGTGCCCTTCTTGCTGCGTGTGGAGCTGCCCGACGTCCCCGGTTCGCTAGGGCGCTTGGCGACGGCCATCGGTGAGGCCGGGGGTGACATCGAGGCGATCGAGATCGTCGAGAAGCGTCCCGACGGCATTGCCCTCGACGACGTGCTGCTGGAGGTCGAGCCGGGCACCATGCCCGACTCGATCGTCTCGGCCTGCAACGCGCTCGACAGCGTGAAGGTGGTCTGGATCAGCCGCTACGCCGCCGGCGGCAACCTGGTGCTCGACCTCGAGGCCGTCGAGGAGCTGACCGCCGCCCCCGACCATGCCCTGGACCGGCTTGTCGACCTGCTGCCCGACACCTTCAAGGTCGACTGGGGTGCTCGGGTGCACCGCGCCAAGGGCATCGTCTACGGCACCAACGCGGCGCCCGAGCAGTTCGAGTTCGTCGAGATCGAGGCGCCCACCCGCCTCGACAACGACGAGGGCGACGTCACCCTGCTCGCCGCGTGCCGGCTCGACGGCAACGAGATCGTGGTGATCGGCCGCCGGGGCGGACCCGACTTCGTCGACTCCGAGATCGCCCGGTTGGGTCACCTCAGCGGCCTCGCGATGTCGATCGCCGGCAAGTAGGCGGCCGAGTCGTCGCACCTGCTGGCGGGCGTTTAGGGTTCGTTGCCATGGCAGACGTCCCCGAAGGTGGCACCCACGGCAACGGCCCGGCGCGCATCAACTGGTTCCAGCGGATGCTCGGCCTGTTCCCGCCCGGTCGCCTGATCGACCTGGGCTCGGGCCACGGCACCTTCGCCCGCGACGCCGCCGACGCCGGCTGGACCGTCACCGCCCTCGACGCGCGCGGCGACCGCTACCCCACCGACGAGCCGCGCGTGAACTGGCAGGTCGGCGACGTCCGCACCGCGGACCTGACCGGCTTCGACCTGATCCTCTGCCTCGGCCTCTACTACCACCAGACCGTGGACGACCAGATCGACCTGCTCGCCCGGTGCTCGGGCCGACCGATCATCCTGGACACCCACGTCGCCAACGACCGCAAGGGCGGCCACCCCTATCGGCTGTCGGAGCCGGTGACGGTCAGCGGCTACACCGGCCGCCACTACCTCGAGCCGGACCAGGCCACCCACTCGCACGCCTCGTGGGGCAACGAGCTGTCGTTCTGGCCGCGGACCCGCGACCTCTACAAGATGCTCGCCGACCACGGCTACGACGTGCTGACCGGGACCCCCTGGTACGAGCCCTCGCGGACGTTCTTCCTCTGCCTGCCCGTCCGCACCTGAGCTACGCGCGCTCGAGCAGGAAGACCGGGATCAGGCGGTCGGTCCTCAGCTGGTAGTCGGCGTACGGCGAGTACGCCGCCACCGCGCGCTCCCACCACTCGGCGCGCTCCCCGCCCTCGGCCTCGCGCGCCACATAGTCGTGCGGCTCCGGGCCGTCCTGCAGCTCGACGTGCGGGTCCGCGCGGAAGTTCGCCACCCAGGCGGGGTGCTCGGGACTCCCGCCGTACGACGCAACGGCGGCGTAGACGCCGTCGTGCTCGACCCGCATCACGGGGTTCTTGCGGAGCTTGCCGGACGCGGCGCCTCGGGACGTGACCACCACGATCGGCCAGTCGGCGCGGCCGCGCAGCACGTTGGCCTCGCGGCCTCCCGTGGCCTCGTAGGTCTCGACCTGCTCGCGGACCCACTGCGTGGGACTGGGCTCGTACTCACCTTCAAGGGGCATGCCGCCACAACAGCACGGAGGCCGGGCGGATTCCAGCCACCGACGCTCCGGGCCGGGGGTCCCGTTAGCGTTGGCCGACATGAGCGCGATCGACGGAGTGTCGGAGATCTTCGACACCGACGCCTGGGACCCCGTGCCCGGCTTCGAGGACCTGACCGACCTGACCTACCACCGGGCCAAGGAGCACGGCACCGTCCGGATCGCCTTCGACCGGCCCGACGTGCTCAACGCGTTCCGGCCGCACACCGTCGACGAGCTGCTCCGCACCCTCGAGCACGCGCGCATCAGCTCCGACGTCGGCTGCGTGATCCTCACCGGAAACGGGCCGAGCGCCGCGAACGGCAAGTGGTCGTTCTGCAGTGGCGGCGACCAGCGCATCCGCGGCCGCACCGGTTATCAGTACGCCGAGGGCGAGACCGAGGAGACCGTCGACAAGGCCAGGCTCGGCCGGCTGCACATCCTGGAGTGCCAGCGGCTGATCCGCTTCATGCCCAAGATCGTGCTCTGCGTCGTGCCGGGCTGGGCTGCCGGCGGCGGCCACAGCCTGCACGTGGTCTGCGACCTCACCCTGGCCAGCGCCGAGGAGGCGCGGTTCAAGCAGACCGATGCCGACGTGGGCTCCTTCGACGGCGGCTTCGGGTCGGCGTACCTCGCCCGGCAGGTGGGCCAGAAGCTCGCCCGCGAGATCTTCTTCCTCGGGCAGGAGTACTCCGCCGACGACGGCGTGCGGATGGGCACCGTCAACCGCGCCGTGCCGCACGCCGAGCTCGAGGCCACCGCCCTGGAGTGGGGCCGCCTCATCAACGGCAAGTCGCCCACGGCGCAGCGGATGCTGAAGTACTCCTTCAACCTGATCGACGACGGCCTGGTCGGCCAGCAGATGTTCGCCGGCGAGACGACCCGCCTGGCGTACATGACCGACGAGGCCGCCGAGGGCCGCGACCAGTTCCTCGAGAAGCGCGACCCCGACTGGTCACCCTTCCCCTGGTACTACTGACGTGACGTGCGTTTGCGCAGGTCAGGGCTGGCTTGAGACCTAGAGGAACCTCTCTCCGGAGAGGCGGCGCGACAAGAGTGGCGCGATAGGGCCGGACAGGCCAGAGCGATTTGCTGGGCTCCGCTTTCGGACCTGCCCCGGTGACATACTGGTTGGGTGCGGGACCTACGGTGCCCTGTAGTTGTCGGCCGTGACCCGGAGTGGCAGGAGCTACGACGCGCCCTAGATCGCCTGCCTGACGGACACGGCGCGACACTGGTGGTCGCGGGCGAGGCGGGCGTGGGCAAGTCGCGGTTGTTGCGGGAGGTCGCCACCGAAGGTGTTCGTCGGGGGGCGCAGGTGCTGACCGGCCGGGCGGTTGAGCGTGATAGCCCGTCCCCCTTCAGGCCGCTCGCGGAGGCATTGTTCTCGCACCTTCGTAAGTCGGGACCACCGCAGGTTCCGGAGTTGACGCCGTTTCTGCCCATCCTCGGCCGACTCATCCCGCAGTGGCGCGTCCCCGGAGAATCACCCGGCGAGGAATCGCTGGTGGTGCTGGGCGAAGCCGTGCTGAGGCTGCTCGCCGCCCTGGGTGATGGTCCTGGCTGCGTGCTCCTGCTCGAGGATCTGCACTGGGCGGACGCCGAGACTGTCGAGGTCGTCGAGTACCTCGCCGACAACATCGCGAAGGAACCGGTCCTCTGTGTGATCTCGCTTCGTGACGAGGAACCCAGCAGGGCCCTGTCGTGCGCTCACGATCTCGCCGCCCGGCGTTCCTCAACCATGGTGTCGCTGCGGACGCTGAGCGACGAGGAGGTCGTGTCGGTTGTCGAGCGCTGCCTGCACGCTCCGGTAGTCCCCCGTGAGGTTGCCGAGGTGGTCGTGGCAAGGGCCGATGGACTGCCATTCCTCGTCGAGGAGCTGCTGGCGGCGATGGTCCAGGCCCACGAGTTGGGGAGGACAGAAGAAGGCTGGGTCCTCGACCGCGCACCCGGGGTGACCATCCCCGCCACGTTTGCCGAGACCGTGCGGCGCCGCCTCGCCTCACGCCCGGGCGTTCGGGACCTTCTCGTCGCGGCGGCACTACAAGGCCGAAGCTTCGACTGGCGTCTGCTGGCGGACATGAGCGGCCAGGACGAAACCACTGTTGTCGATCGCTTGCGACGTGCTGTCGATGCCCAGCTGCTGTCCGTAGAGGAGGCCCTCGATCCCGGGCCAAGCTTCCGGTTCCGCCATGCGCTGACTCGGGAGGCCATCCTCGGCGAGCTTCTTCCGCCGGAGCGATCGGCCCTCGCCGCGCGCGGTCTCCGTGCGGTCGAGGCCGCTCATCCGGGATTGCCGGGGGAGTGGTGCGAGTTGGCGGCCGAGCTCGCCGAACAGGCTGGGGAACCGTCCCGGGCCGCTGGGCTATACCTCGAGTCGGGGCGACGGGCGTTCGGAAACGCCGCGCTGACGAGCTCCGAGGCGAACCTGGAGCGGGCGCGGCGGCTGGTGGGCGACAACCGGCAACTGGCTGTCGAGATCGACGAGGCGCTCTGCGAGGTGCTCGTCAAGGCCGGCAACGCCGAGCGGGTGGGCGAGGTTGGCCAGCGCCTGCTTTCTCTACTGGCCGCCCTGGCGGCTCCGCCGACACGAATGGCGCAGGTACACCTGTGGCTGGCTCGCACAGCCATCGTGTCCGCCGACTGGGCATATGCCCTCGATCAGCTTCACCACGCGCAAGAGCTCGCGGCAAGCGGTGGCGTTTCCGCCAGCGAGTTCGAGGTCCTCAACGCTCAGGTGGCGCTCGGCGAGGGCCGCCTCGACGACGCCGTGATCCTCGCCGGGAGGGCGTTGACCTCGGCAGAGTCCAGTGGGCGCTACGAACTGGCCTGCGAGGCCTTCGCGGTCCTGGGCCAACGGGAGCGCCTGCGTGACCTCACCTCAGCGGCCCGGGCCTTCTCGGCTGCCTTGGCGCTGGCCGAGCAGCACGGCCTGACGCTGTGGCGCGTGCGAGCCCTCCACGAGCTGGGCACCCTTGACCTGCTGGGCGGCGGTCCGCTCGATCGGCTCGCCCAGGCTCGGAAGGCCGCGCTCGGTGCGGGTGCACTAGCCACCGCTGCCACGGCCAGCCTCCAGATGGCCGCGTGGTTCATCAACCATGCCGAACCGCAGGGGACCCTCGAGGCCGGCCGGTCCTGCGCTGCGGAGGCGCGGCGGCTGCGGCTCCCCCTCGTCGAAGGACTCGGGTTCGCATTGCAAGCAGTCGCTCACGCCCTGTTGGATCAGCAGGCCGAGATGGAGGCGGCCATCGAGCAGGCCGTCGCCTCCTCGGGCGGCCACCCCGAGGTCCGAGGAGTGACTCTGCTCATGGCCCAGGCGCTGCTGTGGGTCGTCCGGGAGGACCGCGCCCGCGCACTGCGCGAGCTGGACGCTGGTATGGAGCTGTTGCGGGGCACGCCGGTCACCGCGCCAGGCCGGGGCTTGTGGGCCCTCGTCCACGCCCTGGACGTCGGCGACGGTGAGGCGGCGGTGGCCGAGGTGGAGGCGTCGGGACTGACGACATACTGGCTGATCCGAGGATGGGTGGGCCACGCCCGGGCCGTGACCCTCGGCCGGCAAGGGCGGACTGTCGAGGCCGAGGATGCCTTCATCCGAGCTGACGCCGATCTCGCCCCGTGCGACTGGTACCGCCACCACGCCCGCCGATTGGTGGCCGAGGCGGCCATTGCCGACGGCTGGGGCAACCCGACGCGATGGCTGGCGGAGGCGCTGGCCTTCTTCGATCCGTCCGGGCCGCCCGCGGTGGCCTCAGCGTGCCGATCGCTGCTCCGCCAAGCCGGTGCACCGGTGCCGCGGCGCCGCCGTCCGGTCCCGGAACTTCCGGCGCGGGTGGCGACCTTGGGGGTGACCCCGAGGGAGGCGGAGGTGCTGGCATTCCTCGCCGAGGGTCGCTCCACCAGAGACATCGCGGCCCGCCTCTATGTCTCGCCGAAGACCGTCGAGCGCCACATTTCCAACCTGGCCGTCAAGGTGGGCGTCGGGGGCCGATCCGAATTGGTTGCCTACGCGGCCCGTCACCGTGTGGGGGCGGGATGACCTAAAGATGGGGGTCTCCCCGATGCCGGGTCCCGGGCACCACTCGAATCATGGCCAGACCGATTCGTTGAAGGAGTGGCCATGACCGAAACCAGTACCCAGGAGGTGGCCGAGCGGGCGGACGTCATCGTGCGGGAACTGCGCGAGAGTGACCTCCCCCTCGCCGATGCGATCTTGCGCTCCGCGTTCGACACGTTCACCGGCGTGGCCTCACTGTTCGGGGACAAGGACTATGTCCACACCCGCTGGCTGGCCGCCCCCGGCGCTGCTTTCGCTGCCGAGCGCGACGGGCAGCTGGTGGGGACGAACCTCATCACGAGCTGGGGAAGCGTGGGCTTCTTCGGGCCCCTCTCGGTGCGCACAGAGCTATGGGACCGGGGCATCGCCAGCCGCCTGATGGAGGCTACCGTCGCGCTGTTCGACCACTGGGGCACGGCACACGCCGGCCTCTTCACCTTTGCCCACAGCGCCAGGCATCTCGGGCTCTACCAGAAATTCGGGTTCTGGCCCAGGTTCCTGACCCCTGTGATGGCCAAGCCGGCGGTAGCCGGGCAACAGTCATCCCGGGCCATCCGTTACACCGGGCTCCCACCGGCCGAGCGCGTCCAAGCCCTCGACGCGTGCCGAGAGCTGACCGCCACTGCCTACGAGGGCCTTGACCTCGAGCGCGAGATCCGCGCCGTGGAGAGCCAGAACCTCGGCGAGGTCGTCCTGCTGGACGACTCGGCGGGCCTGGCGGGTATGGCCGTGTGTCATCTGGGCGCTGGCACGGAGGCCGGCAGCCGGGGGTGCTACGTCAAGTTCGGGTTGGCCAGGCCGGGACCAGGTGCTGAGCGGCGCTTCGGTGCGCTACTCGACGCGTGCGAAGCGCTGGCTGTCGACCACCGCGCAGATCACGTTGAGCTGGGAATGAACGCCGGTCGCCACGAGGCCTACGCAGCAGTGACGGGGCGCGGGTACCGGGCGGGACTGGTCGGGGTGACCATGCACCGAGCCAACGACGAGGGCTATAGCCGCCGAGGCGTGTGGCTCATCGACGACTGGCGCTGATCCCGGCAACCCCGAGCCCCAGCAAGTTGCCGCACCCAGATTGCGAGCCGTGCGCTCGGTTCTGACCGCTGGTACTACTGACTCATGACCGGCATCCCTGGAACAGATCCTGCGGTGATCGAGAAACTCTGTCTCGACCGTCCTGCGAACCGACGGGTGGTGGGCCGGAGAATAGGCCGGTGAGCACGCGCTGGAAGCGGATCGCCCGCGAGTCCGGGGGCGACAACTACGCCGAGAAGTACGCCGCGCGGTTCCGCGCGATGGCCGAGCGCGGGCAGGACATCCACGGCGAGGCGACGTTCGTGACCGGGTTGGTCGAGCCTCGAGCCAGGGTGCTCGATGCTGGCTGCGGCACGGGGCGGGTGGCGGCGCGACTATCCCAGCTCGGCTATGACGTCGTGGGCGTCGACGTCGACCCCCCGATGCTGGCCCAGGCGCAGACGGCGTGGCCCGACCTCGACTGGCGGCTGGGCGACCTGTCGTCGTTGCAGCTCGGCGAGACCTTCGACGTCGTGGTCTTGGCGGGCAACACGATCCCGCTCCTAGAGCCTGGCACCCTCGAGGAGAGCTGTCGCCGCCTGGCGGCCCATCTGGAGCCGGCCGGCTGGCTGGTCTGCGGTTTCGGGCTCGACGCCGACCATCTGCCGACGGGCTGTCCGGTGACGCCGCTCGCCGAGGTGAACCGGGCGATGACGGAGGCGGGGTTGCGCGAGGTCGAGCTGTGGTCCAGCTGGGACCGCGAGCCGTACGACGGCTCGGGCTACGTCGTGACCGTGCACCAGCTCGACACCGGACGATGACGAAGATCGTCGTGCTCACCGGCGCGGGCATCTCGGCGGAGAGCGGGGTGCCGACGTTTCGTGACGCCAACGGGCTGTGGGAGGGCTACGAGGTCGACGAGGTGGCGACACCGCGTGCCTTCCACGCCCGGCCCGACATCGTGCATGCCTTCTACGACGCCCGCCGGGCCTCGCTGGAGACCGTCGAGCCCAACCCGGCACACGCCGCGCTGGCCCGGCTCGAACAGTGGTGTGCCGATGACCTGCTCGTGGCCACCCAGAACATCGACGACCTGCACGAGCGGGCCGGCTCCACCCGGGTCCTGCACATGCACGGCCAGCTCCGCTCGGCGCTCTGCACCGGTTGCGACGCCCGGACCCCGTGGACCCGACCGCTCGCCGACGGGCCCGGTTGCCCGTCGTGCGGCGCGGCCCAGCTGCGCCCCGACGTCGTCTGGTTCGGCGAGATCCCCTACGAGATGGAACGGATCTTCGCCGCCCTGGACGAGGCCGACCTCTTCGTCTCCGTCGGCACCTCCGGGGCGGTCTACCCCGCCGCCGGCTTCGTCCAGTACGCCGCCGCCCGCGGCGCCCACACCCTCGAGCTCAACCTCGAGCCGAGCGAGGGCACGCACTGGTTCCACGAGGCCCGGCACGGCCCGGCCAGCGTCCTCGTGCCCGACTGGGTCGACCGGCTCCTCCGGTGAGCGCCGCCGCAGTGCCCGACGGCGGCCGACCAGGTCAGCCGGCGAGCCGCTTCCGCACCAGCGCCTCGAGCCGGGGCCAGTCGTCGGCGAGGCCGATGCGCGGGGCGTAGTTGCGGGCCACGTCGATGAACATCTCGCCGCTCTCGATGACGCGCGGGTCCATGTGGGCCATCGCCTCGAGGGTGACCACGCCGTAGAGCTGGGTCCAGCCCTGCATGTAGACCCAGACCAGGCCGCGCCGGTCGACCGGGATCCGCTCCACCTTGGCCGGGATCAGCGGATCGCGGATCGACTCCTGGATCGCGGCCGGCAGCTCGTCGAGCTCGGGGATCTCGAAGTCGGTCGCCTGCCACACCTCGAAGATGAGGTCGGTGAACAGGTGGCCGGAGCTGGACAGGGTGAGCATCTCGCGCCGCATGCAGTTGGAGTCGGCGATCGGGTTCGCGAAGACGATCGAGAACTCGCGCGGGTTGGCCAGCGCCCACATCCGGAACTCCGTCACGGCCATCAGCAGCCGCCCGGCCGGGTCGTCGGCGGGCATCGTGTCCGCGGCGGCGGCGAACCGCTCGGTCGCGGACCTGTCGACCTCGTAGGCGACCAGGTCGACCAGCTCTTGGTAGCTGGCGACGTAGCGGTAGAGGGCCGGCGCGGTCAGGCCCATCTTGGCCGCAACCGCGCGCAGGGACAGCTCGACGCCCTCCGTCAGCAGCTCGCGGGAGGCGCGCACGATCTCGGCGAACGTCGCCTCGCGCTGCCGCTCCCGGCGGGTGGTGGGAGCGGGCTCCTCGACCTGGGTCACGCGCACATCCTTTCGGTTGACAGCCGGAGTTTACACCGTTTACGGTGAACATCGTTAACTCGCATGACGCACGTTCACTAGAGAGGGGCAGGAAAGCGCCATGATCGATCGCTGGGGCGCCTTCGTGGCCCGCCGGGCCAAGGCCGTGCTGCTCGTCGGTGTCGTGACCGCTATCGCGGCCGCCGCGTACGGATTCGGCGTCTTCGGGTCGCTGTCCAGCGGCGGTTTCGACGACTCCGGCTCCGAGTCGTACGCCGAGCTGCAGGCCGAGCGCGACTCCTTCGGCAACCGTTCGGTCGACGTGGTCGCGATCTACTCCGATGACGAGCTCACCGCCGACTCCGAGGAGTTCCGCACCGCCGTCCAGCAGGTGCTGGCCGAGCTCCCCGAGGGCACGACGTCGTCGGTGATCCCCTACTTCGAGGCGCCGCCCGAGCAGGGCCTGGTGAGCAACGACAGGCACTCCGCACAGGTCCTGATCTCGTTGGCCGGCGACTCCCAGGACGAGTTCCTCGACAACTACGACGAGCTGGAGCCGGCACTCGAGGCCGATGGTCTCGAGACCGGGCTGGCCGGCCCGTTCGCGGTCTACAGCGACGTCAACGAGATCACCTCGGAGGACCTCGAGCGCGCCGAGCTCCTCTCCATGCCGGTCGTCATCCTGCTGGCGCTGCTCATCTTCGGCAGCCTGGTCGCCGCGTCGATGCCGGCGCTGGTCGGCCTGCTCGCGATGGTCGGCGCACTGGCCATCGTGCGGGTGCTGACGCTCTTCACCGAGGTCTCGATCTTCTCGGTCAACGTGATCACCCTGCTCGGCATCGGCCTGGCGATCGACTACGCCCTGTTCGTGATCAGCAGGTTCCGCGAGGAGCTCGCACACCTGCCGAAGGACCAGCCCGACGCGTCGTCGATCGCGATCCGGCGCACGATGGTGACCGCCGGCCGCACCGTCCTCTTCTCCGGCCTGACCGTCGCGGCCGCGATGTCGAGCCTCCTGATCTTCCCGCAGGCGTTCCTGCGCAGCATGGGCTACGGCGGTATGGCGGCCGTGCTGATCGCCATGCTCGCGGCGCTCACGGTGCTGCCCGCGGTGCTCCGCCTGCTCGGCCACCGGGTCGACGCGGGCCGGCTGCCCTGGCGGCGCGGCAAGATCGCCTCCGAGGCGCTCGAGCCCGGGCAGGGCCGGTGGGCCCAGCTCGCCCGCGCGGTGATGCGCCGGCCCGTCGCCGTGATCGTGCTGACCGTCGTGGTGCTGGCGGCGATCGCCTCGCCGTTCCTGGGCGTCAAGTGGGGCAGCGTCGACTACCGCGTCCTGCCCGACGACGCCCCCGCCCACATCGCGACCGAGAAGCTGACCACCGACTTCGGCGCCGAGCAGTCGTCGGCCAACCTGCTCCTCAGGGACGCCTCCGAGGCCGACGTGGCGGCGTACACGCAGGAGATCCTGCGGGTCGACCGCGTCACCGGCGTGCAGCCGGTGGCCGCCGAGAACGGCGTCACGCTGCTGCGCGCCGTCTGGGATGGCAACTCGCAGACCGAGGACTCCCAGGAGGTCGTGCGCGATCTCCGCGAGGTCGAGCCGCCCGGCGGGAGCGCGCTGGTCGGCGGGCTCACCGCCGACACCGTCGACCTGATCGAGTCGGTCGGCGATCATCTGCCCTACATGGGGCTGATCGTGGTCGGCGTGATGCTGATCCTGCTCTTCGTCGCTTTCGGCTCGCTGGTGCTCCCGATCAAGGCCGTGGTGATGAACATGATCTCGGTGACCGCGTCGTTCGGCGTGGTGACCTGGATCTTCAGCGACGGGCACCTGTCGGACCTCCTCGGCTTCACGCCCCAGGGCTACCTCGACGCCACCAACCCGATCCTGATGCTCGCCATCCTGTTCGGCCTGTCGATGGACTACGAGGTCTTCCTGCTCTCCCGGGTGCGCGAGCAGTGGGACGCCACGCACGACAACGAGCTCTCGGTGGTGACCGGTGTCCAGAAGACCGGGCGGATCATCACCAGCGCGGCCCTGCTGCTGGCGGTGGTGATCGGCGCCTTCAGCACCAGCGGCATCGTGTTCATGAAGATGCTCGGCGTCGGCATGCTCGTCGCGCTGCTGATCGACGCGACCATCGTCCGGGCCCTCCTGGTGCCGGGCACCATGAAGCTGCTCGGCAGGTGGAACTGGTACGCCCCCGGCCCCCTGGCCCGCTGGTGGGAGCGCTACGGCTTCCGCGAAGGCGACGACGACATCCCCCGTGGGGCCCCCGCAGAGCGGACCGAGGCGACGGCCGAGGTCTAGTCGGGCCGGCCGGCGCCCATCTCCCTCCCTCCCAACGGGTGCCGGCCCGGCCCGGCTGTTGAGTTCGGTCTCGACAGTTTCGCCCCTGGGGTGCCGTTGTGTGATTCCCTTCGTCCACATCCGAGGAGGACCTATGAAGCGCAACAGACTGGCGGCGTACGCCCTGGGGATCGCCGTCGCGGCGGCCATGACGGGATGTGGCGGGGACGACGGCGACGCGAGCGGCTTTGCCGACGAGCCCACCGAGGACATCGTGGCGGCAGCCCAGAAGGCGATGGGCGACCTGGAGTCGGTGCACCTCGCAGGTGAGGTCACCACCGAGGGCAACACGATCACCATGGACATGTCCCTGAGCACGACCGGCGACTGCGAGGGCGAGCTGTCGATCGACGGCGGCGCACTCGAGGTGCTCCAAGTGGGTGGCACGGGCTGGTTCAAGGCGGACGACGCGTTCTGGGAGGGGCAGGCGGCGGACCAGGCCGACCGGATCATCGCGGCGGCGGGCGACAAGTGGGTGGTCGACTCGGGGACCCAGTTCACCTCGTTCTGCGACCTGGACGGGTTCCTCGAGGAGATCGTCTCGTCTGACGACGACGAGGAGTACGAGAAGGACGGCACCGAGGATGTCGACGGTGCGGAAGCCGTCAAGATCACCGGCGGCGACTCCACGGCCTTCATCGCCGCCGACGACCCGCACTACATTCTCAAGCTGGCGGGGTCTGGCGACGGCGAGGGTGAGATCACCTTCTCGGAGTTCGACGAGGACATCGAGGTCGAGGCGCCGGCGGACGACGAGGTCGTCAGCCTCGACCAGCTGGGCTGACCGGCCGGTCCGGCTGTTCGCGGCGCCGGCAGGGGCCATCTCCTTCCCAACGGGTGCCGGGCCGGCTCTGGCGGTCGAGGTCGGTCTGGACAGTCGCTCCGACTCGGCGCCGTTGTGTGATTCCCTTCCTCCACATCCGAGGAGGACTTATGAAGCGCAACAGACTGGCGGCGTACGCCATTGGGATCGCCGTCGCGGCGGCCATGACGGGGTGTGGCGGGGACGACGACGGCGGCGGTGACTCCGACTTCGCCGACCAGAAGCCCGCCGACATCGTCGACGAGGCCACCAAGGCCATGGGTGAGCTGGACTCGCTCAGGATGTCGGGCGAGATGTCGTCCGCGGACCAGGAGGCCACCATCGACATCCAGCTGTCCAGCGCCGGCAGCTGCACCGGCAGCCTGAGCTTCGACGGGACGGGGTCGATCGAGATCCTCGGCGTCGACGGCGACCGATGGTTCAAGGGCGACGAGGCGTTCTGGAGCACCACCGGCATCCCGGACGCCTCTCCGGTCATCGACAAGTGGGTCGTCGACGCCGAGGGCGACTTCGCCGAGTTCTGCAGCGTTGACGACTTCGTCGGCGGGCTGTTCGAGGACGAGTCCGACGAGAACTACGAGAGCAAGGGCGTCGAGTCCGTCGACGGTGACGACGCGGTCGCCATCGAGCAGACCGACGCCGACGACGGCGTCTCGACCGGCTACATCCTCGTCGAGGACCCGCACTACATGGTGAAGATCGAGAAGGAGGGCGACGAGGGTGGCTCGATCGCCTTCACCGACTTCAACGAGGAGTTCGAGGTCACCGCACCCAGCGACGACGAGATCGTGGATCTGAGCCAGCTGGGCTGAGCAACGCCCCCGCATGAGGCGGCAGCGTGAGCCCGCCGCCGTGGAGGTCGACGCCCGACTCGGTCTCGAAGACCAGGTCGCGGTGTCCGACCTCGACGGTGGCGGGAGCGGCTCCGAAGTTCACGACCACGAGCAGGTCGCCGCGCCACATCGTGAAGAGCCGACGGTCCTCGTCGGCCTCGCAGCGGGTACGCCGGAAGGCGGGGTCCGTGAGCTCGGGATGGCGGCGGCGCAGCCCCGCCAGTCGCCGGTAGACCTCGAGCATCCGCGCGCCCCGGTCCGACGAGGTCTCCGACCAGTCCAGCCGTGAGCTCTCGAACGTGGCCAGGTCCTGCGGGTCCGGGACGACGGCGGGGTCCCAGCCCATCCGCTCGAACTCCTTGATCCGACCCGCGGCGGTGGCCTCCGCAAGCTCGGGCTCGGGGTGCGAGGTGAAGAACCGGAACGGGGTGGATGCGGCCCACTCCTCACCCTGGAACAGCATCGGCGTGAACGGTCCGCACAGGGTGAGCAGCGCGGCACACGCCAGCTGGTCGTCGTCGAGATGGTCGGTGATCCGGTCGCCGACGGCGCGATTGCCGATCTGGTCGTGGTTCTGGCTGCAGACGACCAGCCGCCAGGTCGGCATGGCGGCCGTGTCGATGGGCAGCCCGTGCTCGCGCTCGCGGAACGACGAGAACGTGCCGTCGTGGAAGAACCCCTTCTCGCACACCTTCGCCAAGGCGCCCAGCGGCGCGAAGTCGGCGTAGTAGCCGTCGGTCTCCTGGGTCAGCGCGACGTGGACCGCGTGGTGGAAGTCGTCGCTCCACTGGGCGTCGAGGCCGTAGCCGGCTGCCTCGCGCGGCGTGACCAGCGCGGGGTCGTTGCGGTCGGACTCGGCGATCAGTGTCAGCGGCCGGCGCTGGTGCGCCGACATCGCCGCGACCTCGATCGCCATCTCCTCGAGGAGATGGACGTCGGAGCTGTCGGCGAGGGCGTGCACGGCGTCGAGCCGCAGCCCGTCGACGTGGTAGTCCTCGAGCCACATGCGCACGTTGTCGAGGATGTAGCGGCGGACCTCGGCCGAACCCTCGCCGTCGAGGTTGACCAGGTCGCCCCAGGTGTTGGTGCCCTGCTTGAGGTAGGGCCCGAACACCGGCAGGTAGTTGCCGCTCGGGCCGAGGTGGTTGTAGACCACGTCCTGGATCACCGCGAGGCCGGCGGCGTGGCAGCCGTCCACGAAGCGCTGGTAGGCCGCGGGCCCGCCGTACGGCTCGTGCACGGCGTGCCAGAGCACACCGTCGTAGCCCCAGTTGTGGACGCCGCTGACGGCGTTGACCGGCATCACCTCCACGAAGTCCACGCCGATGCTGCGCAGGTGGTCGAGCCTCCCGAGTGCCGCGTCGAGGGTGCCCTCGGGAGTGAACGTGCCGATGTGCAGCTCGTAGATGACCGATCCCGCCAGCTGCCGGCCGGTCCACGCGGCATCGGTCCAGGCGAACGCCGTGTGATCGAACGTGCGCGACCGCTGGTGGACTCCCGTCGGCTGGCGACGGGACCGTGGGTCGGGCATCGGCGTGTCCGTGTCGTCCGCCAGGTAGCCGTAGTCGACGTCTCCCTTGGTCGGGTCCGGGGTGGGCTCCGATGGGACCCACCAGCCCTCGTCGGCCGGCTGCATCTCCATGATCTCGTCGGCCACCGACAGTCGGACGCGGGACGGCAACGGTGCCCACACGTCGAACGGTCCCCGCGGCGTCACCACGATGCTTCCCTCACCAGCAGCGCGACCGGGTAGCGGGAGAGCATCTCGGCCATGCGTGTCGACCCGTCGGAGACGTTGTGACGGGTCAACACCTGGCCGGAGATGACGTCGCGCCAGGTCCCTTCCGGAAGCGGGAGCTCCGTGTCGCCCCATCCGCCGCGTCTCTTCAGCCCGATCGGTAGGCGGGTCGCCACCGTCACGGCGCCGCCGCGGTCGAAGGCCAGCACGTGGTCGGCCGCTGCACCGCTGGCGGGCACGGCGGCGTAGGTCGTGAACAGCTCGGGTCGGTCGCGGCGCAGGGTCAGCGCCCTGTGGGTGAGCAACAGCTTCGCGCCGCCGGGGTCGTCCTCGCCGCCGCCGAGCGGGAAGACGGCGCCGTCGCGGGCCGCCGAGAGCAGGTCGGCGCGCAGGTCGAGGTCGACCCAGCGCCGGTTGTCGGGGTCGACGAGGCTCTGCTCCCACAGCTCGCTGCCCTGGTAGACGTCGGGGACGCCGGGCATCGTCAGCGCCACCAGCTTCGCGGCCAGGGAGTTGCTCCATCCGGGCGCGACAACGTGAGCCAGCAGCTCGGCCAGCTCGCGGCGGACGCCCTCGTCGTCGAACGCCGCGTCGACGGCGACATGCACCGCGTGCTCGTACGCCGGGTCCGGCGCCATCCAGGTGGTGCGGTCGCCGGCCTCGCGCATCGCCTTCACGGCGTACGCGTGGAGCCGCTGGCGGGAAGCGGGCCAGGCGCCGAGGATCGCCTGCCACAGCAGGGACCCGAAGCCCGGGTCGGGCACCGGCACCCGGGTGAGCAGCTGGTCGAGGTGGGCGGCCCACACCTGGGGGATCTCGGCCAGGACGGCGATCCGGGCGCGCACGTCCTCGCCGCGCTTGGTGTCGTGGGTCGACAGGGTGGTCATCGCGTGCGGCCACTCGGCCTGGCGGGCGGCCATCGCCGCATGGAAGTCGTCGACCGGCACCGCGAACTCGCTCGGGTCGCCGCCCACCTCGGTGAGCGAGGTGAGCCGTGACCAGCGGTAGAACGCGCAGTCCTCGACGCCCTTCGCCATCACCATGCCGCTCGTCTGCTGGAAGCGCTTCGCCGGGTCCGCGTCGGGGTCACCCAGCACCGGCTCCAGGACGGCGAAGGTCTCGGCGAGGTCGGGACGGTGCTGGCAGGCCCGAGCGAAGGCCTGGTCGAGGTACTCGCGTCCCTCGGGCAGGTAGGAGCGGTAGACCGGGAAGCACGCCAACAGCTCGGCGACTGCGTCGACCAGCTGTTCGGTGGCTTCGAGGCTCGTCGCTGGCGCTCCGCGCACCTCAACCACCGTCGAGAGCTCCCGCACGATCCGGCGCACCTCCGAACCGAGGATGCCGTCCGCGACCGCCCGCTTGGTGTCATGGGTCATCGTGTGCCAGTCGACGGGGGCGCTGCGGAGCCGGGACTCGAGGGCGTCCAGCGGCTCCTCCCCGTCGGGGTCGGTCAGCACCCGGTCGATCGCTGCCAGCGCGTCGTAGCCGGTGGTGCCGCAGGTCGCCCACGAGGTGGGCAGCCGTTCCCCGCGCTCCAGGATCTTCTCCACCAGGACGTAGGCGCAGCCGGTGAGATCGGCCAGGTCGTCGAGGTAGCCGTGGGGGTCGCGCAGCCCGTCGGGGTGGTCGACGCGGAGGCCGTCGACGAGGCCCTCGTCGAACCAGCGCCTGATCTCGACGTGCGACGCGGCCAGGACGTCGGGGTCCTCCACGCGCACCCCGGCCAGGGTGTTGACGGCGAAGAACCGCCGGTAGTTGAGCACGTGGTCGGCGTCGCGCCACGACGCCAACCGGTAGTGCTGCTCCTCCAGGGTGGTGCTGCCGGGCGCCATCGGGAAGCGGTGGTCGTGGTAGCGGATCTCCCCGTCAGCCACCGCGATCGACCCCTCGTCGTCGTCACCCAGCACCGGTACGACGAGCTTGCCGCCGCCGGCGTCCCAGTCGATGTCGAACGCGGTCGCATGGGGCGAGTCGCGACCCCGACGGAGGACGTCCCACCACCAGGCGTTCTCGGACGGAGTGGCGATCCCGACGTGGTTGGGCACGATGTCGACCAGCACGCCGAGACCCAGCCGGCGCGCCTCGGCGGACAGGGTGGCGAGCCCGTCGCGGCCGCCGCGCGACTCGTCGATCCGGTCGTGCGCCACGACGTCGTAGCCGTGCCTGCTCCCGGGCTCGGCAGCCAGGATCGGTGACAGGTAGACCCAGTCGACGCCGAGGTCGCGGAGGTAAGGGAGCCGCCGGGCGGCGGCGAAGAGGTCGAAGTCGGCGGTGATCTGGAACCGGTAGGTGCTGACCGGCACCCGTCGCGGGGAGTACGCCGTCACGGCGGTCAGGCCCGCCCCGCCTGCGCCGCCAGCGACGCGGCGACGGAGTGGTCGACCTCGGCCTCGGGCTGGCTGTGCGCGCGGAGCACGACGACGCTGCGCTCGTGCATCTCGAACGACGAGCCGGCGTCCAGCGGCTTGTCGTCCCCCAGCAGACCGCTGGTGTCGATGACCACGTCCCACCGGTCGGCGTACTCATCGGGCGGCAGGATCACCTCGGACTCGCCATCGGCGTTGAAGTAGAGCAGGAAGTGGTCGTCGGTGATGGTGCCGCCGCGGACGTCGGTGCCGGCGATGCCATGGCCGTTGAGGTACATGCCCAGCGCCTGGGCACCGCCCGTCCAGTCGGCGTCCTCCATCGGCCTCCCGTCGAGGTGCAGCCACACGATGTCGTTGAGCCGGTCTCCCTCCCCGGTGCGCACGGTGGTGCCGGTGAAGAAGCGGCGGCGCCGGAACGTCGGATGGGTGCGCCGCAGCTCGATGCAGGCGGCGGTGAACTCCACCAGCGGTTGGTCGACCTGGTCCCAGTGCACCCAGCTGATCTCGGAGTCCTGCGCGTAGGTGTTGTTGTTGCCCTGCTGGGTGCGGCCGAGCTCGTCGCCGTGCAGCAGCATCGGCACGCCCTGGCTGAGCAGCAGCGTGGCGAGGAAGTTGCGCTGGGCGCGGGCCCGCTGGGCGAGCACCTCGGGGTCGTCGGTCGGGCCCTCTACCCCGTGGTTCCAGGACCGGTTGTGGCTCTCGCCGTCGTTGTTGTCCTCGCCGTTGGCCTCGTTGTGCTTCTCGTTGTAGGAGACCAGGTCGCGCAGCGTGAACCCGTCGTGGGCGGTGACGAAGTTGATGCTCGCGAACGGGAGCCGGCCGGTGTGCTCGTAGAGGTCGGCGGAGCCGGCGATCCGCGAGGCGAAGTCGCCGAGCGACGGCTCGCCGCGCCAGAAGTCGCGCACGGTGTCGCGGAAGGCGCCGTTCCACTCGGTCCACTGCGGGGGGAAGCCACCGACCTGGTAGCCGCCGGGGCCCACGTCCCACGGTTCGGCGATCAGCTTGACCTGGCTGACGACCGGGTCCTGCTGCACGAGCTCGAAGAACGTGGCCAGCCGGTCGACGTCGTAGAACTCACGGGCCAGCGCAGACGCGAGGTCGAACCGGAACCCGTCGACGTGCATCTCGGTGACCCAGTAGCGCAGCGAGTCCATGATCAGCTGCAGCGGGTGGGGGTTGCGGACGTTGAGGGAGTTGCCGGTGCCCGTGTAGTCCATGTAGTACTGCTGATCGTCCTCGACGAGCCGGTAGTACGCCGGGTTGTCGATGCCCTTCATGCTCAGCGTCGGGCCGAGGTGGTTGCCCTCGGCCGTGTGGTTGTAGACCACGTCCAGGATCACCTCGATGCCGGCCGCGTGCAGGGCCTTGACCATCGACTTGAACTCCTGGACCTGCTGCCCGGGCGCGCGGCCGGTGGCGGCGTACTCGGCGTGGGGCGCGAAGAAGCCCAGGGTGTTGTAGCCCCAGTAGTTGCGCAGCCCCTTGTCCAGGAGCGTCTTGTCCTGGATGAACTGGTGCACCGGCATCAGCTCGATCGCGGTCACGCCCAGCCGGGTCAGGTGGCTGGTCACGGCCGGAGTGGCCAGGCCGGCGTAGGTGCCGCGCAGCTCCTCGGGCACGTCGGGGTGGAGCTGGGTCAGGCCCTTGACGTGGGCCTCGTAGACGATCGAGTCGCTGTAGGCGATGTCGAGGCGGCGATCACCCTCCCAGTCGAAGAACGGGTTGATCACCACGCCCAGCGTCATGTGCGGTGCCGAGTCGTCGTCGTTGCGCGAGGTCTCGTCGCCGAAGTGGTAGCCGAAGAGACTCTCGTCCCAGTCGATCTCCCGGCTGGTGGCTTTGGCGTAGGGGTCGAGCAGCAGCTTCTGCGGGTTGCAGCGCAGACCGGCGGCCGGCTCCCACGGGCCGTGCACGCGGTAGCCGTAGCGCTGGCCCGGCTGCACGCGCGGCAGGTAGGCGTGCCAGACGTAGGCATCGACCTCGGTCAGCTCCACGCGCGACTCGACCAGACTGCCGTCGGCCGACTCCTCGAAGAGGCACAGCTCGACCTTCTCGGCGACCTCGCTGAACAGCGCGAAGTTGGTGCCGCTGCCGTCGAACGTCGCCCCGAGGGGATACGGACGTCCGGGCCAGATCTCTGCCACGTCGGCCTCCGGAGGGGGGTCGGACTGTCGGGGATCGATCACAGCACATGCCTCGTCATCTGCGCGAGGTACCCCAACGCCGCCTGGCGAACCCCGGACCTGCCGACGCCTACTGCTCGGTAGCATGACCCCCATGAAGCGGACCATCTACGACGAGGACCACGAAGCCTTCCGCGACTCGGTCAAGCAGTTCCTGGACCGCAGCGTGGTGCCCGACGTGGAGAAGCACGCGGCCGAGAAGGCGCTGCCTCGCGAGTTCTGGACCGAGGCCGGCAAGCAGGGGTTCCTCGGGCTGGAGATCCCCGAGGAGTACGGCGGCGCCGGGGCCGGCGACTACCGCTTCAACGCGGTGCTGCTCGAGGAGCTCTCCAAGGTCAACGCCGCGCTCTCCTCGTGCGTCGGCATCCACGCCGACATCGTGGCTCCCTACCTCGTCGAGCTCACCACCGAGGACCAGCGCAAGCGGTGGCTGCCGGGTGTCGCCGCGGGTGAGCTGCTGCTCGCCATCGGCATGACCGAGCCCTCGGGCGGGTCCGACCTGGCGGCGCTGCGCACCACCGCCGTACGTGACGGCGACGACTGGGTGATCAACGGCTCGAAGACGTTCATCACCAACGGCTACTCCGCCGACCTGGTGGTGACCGCCGTCCGCACCTCGCCGGAGAAGAAGGCCAAGGGCATCACGCTCTTCGCGATCCCCACCGACGTCGAGGGCTACAGCCGCGGCCGCAAGCTCGACAAGGTCGGCCAGGACGAGTCGGACACGGCCGAGATGAGCTTCTCGAACGTCCGGCTCACCGACGACGACGTCGTGGGCGAGCTCGATCAGGGCTTCATCCACATGATGCAGAACCTGCCGCAGGAGCGGCTCGGCTGCGCGATCTCCAACCTGGCGCACGCCAAGCAGATCCTGGCCGAGACGCTGGTCTACGCCAAGGAGCGCAAGGCGTTCGGCGCCGGGATCGGCACCTTCCAGCACAACAAGTTCCTGCTCGCCGAGCTGTTCACCCAGATCGACGTCACGCAGGCCTACGTCGACCAGTGCGTGATCGCGCACGACGCCAAGGAGCTCACCCCCACCGACGCGGCCAAGGCCAAGTGGTGGTCGTCGCAGGTCCAGAACGACATCCTCGACCACTGCGTGCAGCTGCACGGCGGCTACGGCTACATGAACGAGTACCGCGTCGCCCGCGCCTGGCGCGACGCCCGCGTCTCCAAGATCTGGGCCGGCTCCAACGAGATCATGAAGGAGCTCATCGGCCGCGACCTCGGGCTGTAGGGCTCGGGGCTGGCGGTTCGTGGTTGGTGTTGGGGGGCCGATGGATCGGCCGGGGGATCGTGCGGACAGAGCCACAGAGCGCCGTGCGGCTCTGTCCCTCTGACGTCTTGAAGGAAAGACCTAAGGGATCGTGCCGTCCAGGTGGCGCAGGCTCTCGAGCAGGTCCTCGGGGGTGCTGAGGTCGTGGCGCAGCCGGGCCAGCACGTTCTCCGGTAGGTCGTCGAGTCCGCGCACCTCCTGGTGCAGACGCTCCATCGTCGTGTCCAGGGCGTACGCCGTGCGGGCGGCTTCCTGCAGTCCGTCGAGGAGCTCCTGGGGCACCTCGCGGCGGTACTTGTAGTAGATCTTGTGCTCCAGGCTGGCCCAGAAGTCCATCGCCACGGTGCGAAGCTGCACCTCGACCAGCACCGGCACCGCGCCCCCGGAGAGGAAGACCGGCACCTCGACCAGGGCGTGCAGGCTGCGGTAGCCGTTGGTCTTCGGCTTGGTGATGTAGTCGCGGACCTCGACCTGGTGGACGTCCTCCTGCTGGATCAGCAGGTCGAAGACGCGGTAGACGTCGGAGACGAAGCTGCAGGTGACCCGGACGCCGGCGATGTCGGTGACCTTGCCGCGGATCTCGTCGAACGACGGCCGGTCCTCCGGGGCGAGCCCCTTGTGGCGCATCTTCTGGACCAGGCTCTCCGGGCTCTTCAGCCGCGAGGAGACGTGCTCGATCGGGTTGTAGTCGTGCAGGTTCGCGAACTCGTCGCGCAGGATGCTCAGCTTGGTGACGACCTCGTCCATGCCGAACTTGTGCTCGAGCATGAACCGGCGGAACTCCTCACCCGGCACCGGCAGCTGACCGTTCGGGGAGGTCGTGGTCACCCCGTCAGCGTACGCACGCGACCTGATCTCCCACCCCGCTCTTCCGGCGAACGACGAGTCTCTTATGACGATCGTTCCGCAACTTATGCTTGACGAACGACAAAAGTCTCTTCTACGTTGCGGAACGGACGTGACACGGGTCACGTCGTCTCGGCCCGAGGAGTGCGCAATGTCTGTCGTCCAGGTTTCCGTTCGCCGGTTCGTCGCTCCGCTCCTCGCGGTCATGCTCGCCATCGCCGTCCTGGCGGTGATGCCATCGAAGGCCGAGGCCCACGAGGGTCACGGCCACGTGCTGATCTTCACCGAGGCGCCGGCCGGGCCCTGGCACGATGCGGCCATCGCCGCGGGAGCGCCGAAGCTGAAGGCCGCGCTCGAGGCCGAGGGCATGCAAGTCACCGTCGCCGCCGACTCGACCGGCGTGTTCACGGACGAAGGCCTCGCGGCGTACGACGCGATGGTTGCGTTCCAGATCAACGGGGATCCCTGGACCGTCGACGAGAAGGCAGCGATGGAGCGCTGGATGGACGCGGGCAACGGCATCGCGGCCGTCCACAACGCCACCGACATGCGCGGCAACTACGAATGGTGGGACAGGATGGTCGGGTCGCTGATGCCCGGCCACGCTGCCACCGGCACCGACCCCGGACAACCGGGCGTGGTCCGGGTCGAGGACCAGGTGCACCCCTCCACCGAGCATCTCGACGAGCGTTGGGCGCGCAGCGACGAGTGGTACAACTTCTCCAACAACGTCCGCGGCACGGCCCACGTGCTGGCCACCATGGACGAGTCGACCTATGCGCCCGGCAGCAACGCGATGGGCTATGACCACCCGATCGCCTGGTGCAAGCCCTATGAGGGCGGCCGGTTCTGGGCCACGGCGCTCGGCCACTTCCCGTCCCACTACGACGAGCCGGCCTTCATGGCGCATCTGGTCGGCGGCGTGAAGTACGTGGCCGGCCTCGAGGAGGGCGACTGCGGCGGCACCGTCTGGGAGAACTACGAGAAGGTCGCGCTCGACGAGAACACCTCGGCGCCGTTCGCCATGGACGTCGCGCCCGACGGCAAGGTCTTCTACACCGAGCTGGTGCGCGGTGAGATCCGGGTCTATGACCCCGCCACCCAGACGACGACGACCGCCGTCACCATCCCCGTCTACTCCGGCGGCGAGGACGGACTGCTCGGGATCGCCCTGGCCAACGACTTCGCTGACAGCGGCCACCTCTACGTCTACTACGCGCCGGCCAGTGCCAACGACACCGACCCGGCCAACTTCTTCAGCAATCTCTCGCGGCTGACCTACGACCACACCACCGGCACCATCGACCGGTCGACGGAGAAGGTGCTGCTCAAGGTCCCGGCCCGGCGCCTGCCGGACGAGCCGGGTCACACCGGCGGCGGCCTGGGCATGGACGCGCAAGGCAACCTCTTCCTCGGCGTGGGTGACGACGTGAACCCGCACTCGGAGCCGTCCGGTGGCTACGCACCGCTGTCGGCGCGCCCGGGCACCTTCCACGACGCCCGCGAGACCTCGGCCAACACCAACGACCTGCGCGGCAAGCTGCTGCGCATCCACCCCGAGCCCGACGGCACGTACACGATCCCGGAGGGAAACCTCTTCCCCGAGGCTGTGGACACCAACAACAAGACGCTGCCCGAGATCTACGCCATGGGGTTCCGCAACCCGTTCCGCTTCTCGATCGACCCGGTGACGGGCTGGATCGGTCTGGCCGACTACTCGCCCGACAACGGCACCGATGCGCCGGCCACGCGTGGGCCTGCGGGTATCGCGGAGTACAACGTGATCAAGTCCCCCGGCAACTACGGTTGGCCGCTGTGCATGGGCGGCAACGAGCCCTTCCGCGACGTCGACTACACGACCAGCCCGGTCACCGTCGGCGGCTTCTTCGACTGCGCCAACCCGGTGAACAACTCCCCCCGCAACACCGGCCTGACCAACCTGCCACCGGCCCGTGGCGCCGACATGTTCTACGGCTACCAGCGCACCTCGGCACCCGGCGTCATCAACGCGGGTGGCGGACTGGCGCCGATGGGCGGTCCGTTCTACGACTACGACGCCGCGCTCGACTCCGACACGAAGTTCCCCGAGTACTTCGACGGCAAGTCGTTCTTCTTCGACTGGGCGCGCAACAAGATGTACTCCATCGACCCCAGCGACACCGCGACCGAGCCGGGCAAGGGCGTCGAGAAGGTCACCCCCTTCCTGCCGCAGGAGCAGTTCCTGGCGCCGATCGACTCGAAGTTCGGACCCGACGGCTCTCTCTACGTCCTCGACTGGGGCGGCGGCTACGGCCGAGACAACCCCAACTCTGGGCTGCACCGGATCGACTACATCACCGGCTCTCGCTCGCCGATCGCGGAGGCCGAGGCGGACCAGACGTCCGGCCCGGCGCCGCTGACGGTGACCTTCGACGGCGGCGGCTCGAGCGACCCCGAGGGTGCGGCGCTCACCTACGCCTGGGACTTCGAGGACGACGGCACCGTCGACTCGACCGAGGCGACAGCCAGCCACACCTACGACACCGAGGGCGCGTACTCGGCACGGCTCACCGTGACCGACCCCGATGGGAAGGACGGCACCACCACGGTGCCGATCACCGTCGGCAACACCGAGCCCACGGTCGACTTCAACCTGCCCCCCAACGGGTCGTTCTTCGACTTCGGCGACGACCTGTCGTGGGACGTCACCGTCACCGACCCCGAGGACGGCACGGTCGCCGGCGACGACGTCGTCATCCAGCCGGCGCTGGGTCACGATGGCCACGCGCACCCGACGCTGCCCCTGTCGGGCCTCACCGGCACCACGCCGACCAGCCTGGGCGGCCACGGCGCCGACGAGAACATCTTCTTCGCGATCGACGCGCGCTACACCGACTCCGGAGGCGCAGGCGGGGCCAACCCCCTGACCGGCTCGGCGACCACGTTGGTCTTCCCGAAGATCAAGCAGGCGGAGTTCTTCACGGAGAAGTCGCCGACGCTCACGGTCGGCCCCAGCCGCGACATCGCCGGCGGCGACCGGGTGGTCGTCGGCCAGAACGGTGCCTGGGCGAAGTTCAGCCCGGTCAACCTCCACCAGATCGACACGGTTGCCCTCAGGGTCTCGGCGAACGCAGCCGGCGTCGTCGAGCTGCGTCGTGACGCCGTCGACGGCGAGCTCATCGGCACCGCCAACGTGCCGGCCACCGGCTCCCAGCGGTACGCCGACGTGGTCCTGGATGTCACGGACCCCGGGGAGAGCTTCGACCTCTACGTCGTCTTTCCCGGTGCGGGCGACCGTCGCCTCAACTTCATCGAGGCGATCGGCAAGGGCTCCTCGCCCAAGTCCCGCCCGACGGTCTCGATCACGGCACCCGCGGAAGGTGTCGCGCTCACCCCCGGCGCGCCTGTCGAGGTGACTGCCGATGCTGCCGATGCCGAGCAGCAGGTCACCCAGGTCGAGTTCTTCGTCGACGGCGAGCCGATCGGGACCGACACCCAGGCGCCGTACTCGGCGACCTGGAACCCCAGTGGCGAAAAGATCTTCAAGCTGACCGCCGTCGCCACCAACGATCTCGGGCTGAGCACGACCTCGCGGGTCGTGGGCGCCCAGGTGGGCGAGCTGTTCGGCAACCTGATGCCGTTCTCGAACGTCAACGGCGAGTTCAGCAAGGTGGGCGACGGCGTCTTCCAGATCACCGGCGCCGGCAACAACACCTGGCAGGGCGTCGACCAGTACAGCACCCTGTATCGGTCGGGTGGTGGCGACGACGACAGCTGGGAGGCGGTCGTGCGGGTCAACAGCCAGACCCACGCGAACGGCTCGGCGAAGACAGGCCTGATCGTCCGCAACGACGCGACGCTTCCGGGCCAGTCGCCGGGCTACGCCCTGTTGGGCATCCGCCCGTCGAACGGCGTGGAGTTCCTGCGCGACACCGACGGCAACGGCCAGCTCGAGAGCTCCACGGCCGGCGGCGCCACGGCGTACCCGATGTGGCTCAAGCTGCGCCGCGACGGCGCCGAGTACTCAGCGTTCTACTCGGCCAACGGCACCAACTGGACCCAGGTCGGCACCCCAGCCACCCTGACCGGTGCGGCCACGCCGCAGGACGTCGGCATGTTCACGGTGGCGCACTCCGGCACCATCGGCACGGCCGAGTTCCAGGGCTTCGCGATCGACTCCGACCCCGTGATCGACCCGCCGGATGACCCGCTGGAGCCGTTGACCTGCCTCGGTCCGCTGAGCGACGAGTTCGACGGTGCCGCAGTCGCGCCGAAGTGGAGCGTGCGTCAGGCACCGGCCACCCCGATCACCGTCGCCGATGGCGCGCTGAAACTGCCCATCACCTCGGGTGACATCAACGAGGCGAGCACCGGGCCGATCAGCTTCGTCGGCCAAGGGGTTCCGACCGGCGCCTGGGAGGCCAGCACCAAGATCACGCTGGACCATGCCTCGGAGTGGCAGTACGCGGGTCTTCTGGTGCACAGGTCGGACGACGAGTACAACAAGCTCGCGTTCGTCCGCAACAGCGCGGGCAACCGGTTCTTCGAGTTCCAGACCGAGACCGGCGGGTCGCGCACCACGCACGGGACGTTCACGGTGCCGGCGGACTTCCCGACCACGGCGTACCTGAAGCTGGTCAGCGACGGCACGTCGCTGACCGCGCACTACTCCACCAACGGGGAGTCGTGGACCCAGATGACCGGCACCGCGCCGCTCAAGACCAACGCGCAGATCGGGCTCGTGGGCGCCGGTGACCTGGGGACCACGCCCCGGGTGGCGAGTGTGGACTGGTTCCGCCTCACGCCCGACCGCGAGATCCCGGAGTTCGAGGCCAACGACGAGTTCGACGGCACCGAGCTGCACGCGTGCCGTTGGGCCCGGACCGTGCGCTACGACTCGAACCACGCGGAGGTCGCCGACGGCGAGCTGAAGGTGACCACCCAGCCGGGTGACATCAACGGCAACAACCCCGTCAGCCCGCGCAACTTCGTGCTCCAGGCGCCCCCCGAGGGTGACTGGGTCGCGTCGACGCGGTTCAAGGCGCCGATGAAGCATCGATGGCAGCTCGCCGGGCTGCTGATGTACGGCGACGACGACAACTACGTCAAGGCCGACGTCGTCGCCTACAACGCCCCGGGTGCTGCGCTCGACCTGCGGGCCGAGCTCGCGGCCGAGGTCGATGCGGCCGGTGCGGGCAGCCGCAACCTCAACATCGCGGACTCCTCGGAGAGCGGCTACTGGTATCTCCGGGTCACCAGGACGGGGTCGTCGTACACCGCCGAGGTCAGCGACGGCGGTGTCAACTGGACCCCGATCGGTGCTACCGGGCTGACCTTCGACAAGCCGTTGACCGGGCTGGGCCTGATGGCGATCGGACCGGACCAGCTCGAGCCGGTCACGGTGGGCTTCGACTACTTCCACCTCGAGACCGACACCGACGACAGCGTGGCGCCGACCACCGAGCTCACCCTCGACCCGGCGACGCCGAACGGCGCGGGCGGTTGGTACACCACCGCTCCGTCGTTCACGCTGGCCGCCGACGACGCAGGCGGCTCGGGCGTGGCGAGCACGGAGTGGCGCATCGGTGACGGTGCTTGGACGGCGTACGCCGGCGCGCCGGTCGCGCTCACCGACGCGACCGACGGCACGGTCGTGGTGCAGTTCCGCTCGACCGACGTCGCGGGCAACGTGGAGGAGGCCGGGTCGACCAGCGTGCAGCTCGACCGGGTCGCGCCGGTGACGCAGGCCGACGTGGCCCCCGAGGGTGACGGTAAGTCGGTCACCCTGTCGGCGACCGACGCCACCTCGGGGGTGGCTGGCACCGAGGTCAAGGTCGACGACGGACCCTGGTCCGGCTACACCGGCCCGGTCAGCCTGACCGAGGAGGGCGACCACGTGGTGTCGTTCCGGTCCACCGACCGGGCCGGGCTGGTCGAGACGGACAGGTCCGTGCAGGTGACGGTCGAGGAGGACGTGACCGGGCCCGCCATCGTGGTCGACGGCCTGCGGGACGGGCTCGTCTACGGCGACTCGCAGCAGCCGGACCTCTCGTGGAGGGTGACGCCGACCGGTGACGCCGTGCAGACGGTGACGGCACGGCTCGACGGAGCCGCTGTTGGCGCCGGAACGCTCGACCTGTGGAAGCTGGAGCTCGGCCGGCACACGCTGGTCGTCGCGGCCACCGACGCGAGCGGCAACAGCACGACCGTCACGGTCAGGTTCACGATCGAGACGTCGTTCGTCGACGTGAAGCGGCTGGTGCGGCGGTTCGCCGCGGCCGGGTCGATGTCCGACGCCGTGCGCGACGAGCTGCTGGCCGGCCTCGACCACGCCGAGGCGCTCGCCGAGAGCCACCCCGCCCTCGCGGTACGGGAGCTCAAGGAGGTCCGGGGCGACACCGCGGGGATCCGCGCCAAGGTGCACCGCAACGCGGTGAAGCGGGATGTGGTGGCGCTGATCGACGAGCTGACGTGACGCGAGGTCGGCCGTAGCCAAGCCTCTACTTGGTTGCGGCCGACCGCTGCGGTGGGGACGATCGGCGCATGACGTCCGACCACTCCGCGGCAGCATCCCGGGTCGGGCCACACGCCGACGAGCCCCACACCGAGGACCGGATCCACAACCGGCTCAACTGGCTGCGGGCTGGTGTGCTCGGCGCCAACGACGGCATCGTGTCGACGGCTGGGCTGGTGGTGGGCGTCGCGGGCGCCACCACCGACAGCACGGCGATCCTGATCGCGGGTGTCTCCGGACTCGCCGCCGGCGCGCTGAGCATGGCGGCCGCGGAGTACGTCTCGGTCTCGACCCAGCGCGACTCCGAGGAGGCGCTGCTGCGCAAGGAGGCCGGCGAGCTGCGTGACGAGCCCGAGGACGAGCTGGCCGAGCTGGCCGGCATCTACGTCGAGAAGGGCCTGAGCGAGGAGCTCGCCCTCCAGGTCGCCAAGCAGCTGACCGACCATGACGCGCTCGGCGCGCACGCCGAGGCGGAGCTCGGGATCGACCCCGACGACCTGACCAGCCCCTGGCACGCGGCCTGGGCCTCGCTGGTCTCGTTCGCGCTCGGCGCGCTGCTGCCCGTGCTGACGATCACCCTCGGGTCGACGTCCAACCGGGTGCCGATCACGTTCATCGCGGTGACGCTCGCGCTCGCCCTGACCGGGCTGCTCAGCGCGCGGCTGGGCTACGCGCCGACCCGCACCGCGGTGGTCCGCAACGTGATCGGTGGGCTGTTCGCCATGGCGGTGACGTTCGGGATCGGCAGCATGCTGGGCACCGCCGGCGTCGTATGACCCGGATGTTCGTGGCGGTGCAGCCGCCCGATGAGGCCGTCGATCATCTCGACGAGTTCATGTCCGTGCGCCGCGACGCCGCGGCCTTCCGCTGGGCGACGTCCGACCAGTTCCACGTCACGCTCGCCTTCCTGGCCGAGGTCGCCGACCGCCACCTCGACGAGCTGCTGGAGCGGCTGGAGCGGGCGGCCGGGCGGCGTACCTCCTTCGGGACGAGGATCGCCGGCGGTGGTGCCTTCCCCAACGCCGGCCGAGCCCGGGTGCTCTACGCCGGCCTCGAGCTGGACCCTGACGCCCGGGTCGAGCTGGACCGGATGGCCACCGGCGCCCGGGCCGCGGCGACCCGAACCGGCATCGCGGTCGACGGGCAGCGGTTCCGGCCGCACATCACGCTCGCCCGCCTCGGGCGCCCCACCGAGGTCAGCAACTGGGTCCGCCTGCTCGACGCCTACGCAGGCCCGCCCTGGGCGGTCGACCGCCTCACCCTGGTGGCGTCGTACCTCGGCGAGGGCCCGGGCGGCCGCCCGCGCTACGAGACCGTGGCCGAGCTCCCCCTGGTGGGGTAGTCCCTGACGAAATCGTCCTCGACACGCCGGATCAACAGCGAAATCGTCCGGGACTACCCCGGCGGGGCCGGGCTGACTAGGACCTGTCTCACACGCCCGGGGAGTGGTCCTGCCTGTTGCGGACGGCTCAGGTGTCCTACGTTGCCCCGGTGAAGATCGCAGTTGCCAGGGAGACCCGCGAGGGCGAGACTCGCGTGGCGATGGTGCCCGAGCTCGTCGCCAAGCTGACCGGACTCGGCGCCGAGGTCGTCGTCGAACCCGATGCCGGGCGGGGCGCGCTGATCGCCGACCAGGAGTACGTCGAGGTGGGCGCGAGCGTCGACGCCGGCGCGCTCGACGTCGCCGACGTCGTGGTCTCGGTGCAGCCGCTCGCCACCGACGCCGTACGCCGCCTGAAGAGGGGGACGGCGACGTTCTCGTTCCTCCCGGTCAACCAGGAGCAGCACCTGATCGCCGAGTTGCGCGACTGCGGGATCACCAGCTTCTCGATGGAGCTCGTGCCGCGGATCTCGCGGGCCCAGTCGATGGACGCGCTGAGCTCGCAGGCCCTGGTCTCCGGCTACCGCTGCGCGATCGTGGCCGCCGGGATGCTGCGTCGCTTCTTCCCGCTCAACATGACCGCCGCCGGCACCGTCCAGCCCGCCGAGGTGGTGGTGCTCGGAGCGGGTGTCGCCGGCCTGCAGGCGATCGCGACGGCCAAGCGCCTCGGCGCGGTGGTCCGGGCCTACGACGTGCGGGCGGCCGCGGCCGAGGAGATCCGGTCGATGGGTGCGAAGTCGATCGACCTCGACCTCGACACACTCGAGGGCGCCGGCGGCTACGCGCGGGAGATGACCGAGGACCGCGCGGCCCGGCAACGGGAGCTGCTCGCGCCGTTCATCGCGAACGCCGACGCCCTGATCACCACCGCCGCCGTCCCCGGACGGCAGGCACCCCTGCTGGTGACCACGGAGATGGTCGAGCAGATGCGGGCGGGCGCGGTCGTCGTCGACCTGGCCTCGGAGTCCGGCGGCAACGTCGAGGGCTCGGTGGCCGGCGACGTGGTCCGGATCGGCAACGCCCAGGTCTGGGGCGGCAAGAACGTCCCCTCCCAGATGCCCGGGCCCTCCTCCAGGCTCTACGCCCAGAACATCGTCAACATCCTCACCCTGATGACCGCGCCCGCCGATCGTGGGGCGGACGGCGAGGCCAACGCGGAGGCGGCGTTCGCGCCCGACTTCGACGACGAGATCGTGGCCGGCTCCTGCGTCACCCACGACGGAACGATCCGGCACGAGCCGACCCGCGAGGCCATCGAGGGGCCGGTCGAGAGCTTCGCCGAACCGCCCGCCGATGCCCCAACGGAAGGAGCCGACGGATGAACGACCTCGTCCTCGACAACGGGATCGTCTGGCTGACGATCTTCATCCTCAGCGTCTTCGTCGGCACCGAGGTGATCTCCAAGGTCTCCTCGACCCTGCACACACCACTGATGTCCGGCGCCAACGCGATCCACGGGGTCATCCTGCTCGGCGCGATCCTGGTCACCGGTACGGCGGAGGGCACCGTGGCCACCATCGTCGGCCTGGTCGCGATCGTGCTGGCGGCGGTCAACATGGTGGGCGGCTTCCTGGTCACGGACCGGATGCTGCAGATGTTCACTCGCAAGAAGAAGCCTGCCGCCGTACCGGCAGCGAGCGCCGAGAAGAGCGGGGACGCCTGATGCCTACCTGGGCCCAGCTGATCTACCTGCTCTGCGCGATCTGCTTCATCCTCGCGCTCAAGGGCCTCTCCGGCCCGAAGACCGCTCGCACCGGCAACCTGATCGGCGGCGCCGCCGCAGTGGTCGCCTGCGCGCTGCCGTTCTTCTACGTCGACGACATGCAGAACATGGGCCTGATCCTGCCCGCGATCCTGGTCGGCAGCGTCGGTGGCGCCTTCGGCGCGCAGCGGGTGCAGATGACGCAGATGCCGCAGATGGTGGCGCTGTTCAACGGCGTCGGCGGCGGGGCGGCCGCGCTGGTCGCCCTGCTCGAGCTCGAGCACATGGTCGACGCCGAGGCGCACGGCGGAGTGCCCGGCTTCTACCTGGTCGCCACCGCGTTCACGATCGTGGTCGGCTCGGTGTCGTTCTCCGGCTCGGTGATCACCTTCGCCAAGCTGCAGGACCTGATGACCTCGCGGCCGGTGACCTTCCCCGGGCTGCCGGCGATCTTCGGGGGCTCGCTGCTCGCGGCGCTGGTGCTGTCGGCGCTCGTGGTCAACGACCCGACGATGCTGCTCGGCATCGTGCTCGGGCTGCTCGGCCTGACGATCGGCGTGCTCCTGGTGCTGCCGGTCGGCGGCGCCGACGTGCCGATCGTGATCTCGCTGCTCAACGCGTTCACCGGTCTCACCGTGGCCGCCGGCGGATATGTCCTGCAGAACACCCTGCTGCTCGTAGCCGGCACGCTGGTCGGTGCCTCGGGTACCTTCCTGACCCTGCTCATGGCCGGCGCCATGGGCCGCTCTGTCACCAACATCCTGTTCGGCGCCCTGAAGGGCGGCTCCACGCTCGGTGGCGGCGAAGCCTCGGACCGGCCGGTCAGGTCCGCCGGCCCCGAGGACGCGGCGATCATGCTCAACTTCGCCGAGCGCGTGATCATCGTGCCGGGCTACGGCCTCGCTGTCGCGCAGGCGCAGCACACGCTGCGCGAGCTGGTCGACCTGCTCCACTCCCGCGGCATCGTGGTCGACTACGCCATCCACCCGGTCGCCGGACGAATGCCCGGCCACATGAACGTGCTGCTCGCCGAGGCCCAGGTGCCCTACGAGCAGCTCAAGGAGATGGACGACATCAACGGCGACTTCAAGGACGCCGACGTGGTCCTGGTCGTGGGCGCCAACGACGTCGTCAACCCGGCCGCCAAGACCACCCCCGGCGCTCCCATCTACGGCATGCCGATCCTGAACGCCGACGAGGCCAGGGCGGTGATCTTCATGAAGCGGTCGATGCGGCCCGGGTTCGCCGGCATCGAGAACGAGCTGCTCTTCGACGAGAAGACCACGCTGCTGTTCGGAGACGCCAAGGAGTCGATGAGCAAGCTGCTCAAGGCCGTCGAGGCGCTCTGATCCGCCGAGCCGGGTAACCCCGACGTAACCCGGACCCCCGACCGGGCGTTGTCCGGGTGTGAACCGCCGACGCCTCACCTCTGTTCTGGCCGCCCTGACCACGGCGGGTGCACTGGCGATGGCTCCGCAGCAGGCCGCGGCCGACCCGCTCGTGCTCCCGGACATCCTCGACCTGGTGCCGATCGACTCCGACGACATGCTGACCTGCACCCAGCTGGTGCCGCACACGATCTCGGTCTCCACAACCCCGGTCCGGCTCGACGTACGGATCCTGCTCGACGGCGTACGCCGCGCCGAGGCCGAGCGCGGGGTGGTCGCGATGCGCAAGGCCTACGCGCCGTTGCGGATCGGGGTGGTGCCGACCTACAGGGAGGTGCGGTTCCGCGGCACCGACGCGGGCGGGCTCACCCGTCAGGCCAAGCGGCTCTACGGCGGCAAACGCCCCCGCGGCACCGACGTCGTCTACACGCTGACGAGCAAGAACATCACCAGCGGCGGCAACTCCGGCGTGGCCGGGATGGCCGACTGCATCGGCGGAGTCCGCTTCCCCTCGCGCGCGTTCGCGGTGGGTGAGGACTTCGGGCCGAACAGCGGTCTGCGCCAGGGCACGGGCAAGACCATGGCGCACGAGGTCGGCCATTTGCTGGGCGGGCACCACCACTACACGAGCCCCGAGGGCCTGCTGGCGTCGACCGAGCCCAACGTCCTCGACCTGATGGCGCCCTACCTCGACCTGTGCGCTTTGCGCTTCTCCACCCTGAACTCGCTGATGGTGCGCGGCCACGCCCAGCGCTACGCGCGCTGACTCTGGACGGTCGGCGGCGCCGGCGCCTTCGAGCAGTCAGTCGGCGAGGCCGTAGAGACGGTCGCCGGCGTCGCCGAGCCCGGGCACGATGTAGCCCTTCTCGTTGAGCTTCTCGTCCATCGCGGCGGTGACGACCGTGACCGGCACGTGGAGCCCGTCGAGCTCGCGCTCCAGCCGCTCGCATCCCTCCGGGGCCGCGAGCAGGCAGATCGCGGTGATGTCGTCGGCGCCCCGGTCGGTCAGGAACTTGATGGCCGCGGCGAGGGTGCCGCCGGTGGCGAGCATCGGGTCGAGCACGTAGCACTGGCGCCCGGACAGGTCCTCCGGCAGGCGCTCGGCGTACGTCGACGCCTCCAGGGTCTGCTCGTTGCGCATCATGCCGAGGAACCCGACCTCCGCGGTCGGGAGGAGCCGCATCATGCCGTCGAGCATGCCGAGGCCGGCGCGCAGGATCGGCACCACGAGCGGCTTCGGAGAGGCCAGGCGGACGCCGGTGGTGGGTGCCACCGGGGTCACGATGTCGTGTGGGTCGACGCGTACGTCGCGCGTTGCCTCGTAGGCCAGCAGCGTTACCAGCTCGTCGGCCAGGCTGCGGAACGTGGGCGAGTCGGTGCGCTCGTCACGCAGGGCGGTCAGCTTGTGGGCGACCAGCGGGTGGTCCACGACGTGGGTGCGCATGGGCGGAACACTAGTGCGGGCGCCAGGTCCCCAAAACTCTTGGCCCGCTTGGGTCGTCCGTGCCACTCTGGACACGGACGATCCACGCGCGACGGCAACGAGGACGGAGGAGTGACATGACCGAGCAGACCGACGGCGTCGACTTCGCCCTCGCCGCCTATCGCGAGGAAGGCGTGTGGCAGGTGCAGGAGATGGTCCACGACACCCTCGTCGACATCGAGACGCTCTCGCACGCCCTGCGCCGGTTCCCCGGAGACGGAGGGGCGGTCGGCCTGGTGGCGATGGAGGAGGAGTTCTTCCTGATCGTCCGCGTCGCGGGCGCGTCGACCCGCGTGCTGCTGTCCGATGTCACGGCGGCCGACGAGTGGGAGCTGGCAGCGTCGGCGATCGACTTCCTCGGGCTGCCGCCGCCGGAGGACGACGACGAGCAGCTGCCCGCCGGCGACCTCGGCCTGCTCGACGACCTCGGCATGAGCGCCATGGACATGGGTGCGCTGCTCGACGACTTCGACCTCTACCCCGACGAGATGCTCTCCGACATCACCCGTCGGCTCGGGTTCGGCAAGCTCTTCGACGACGCCGTCGGCCTCACCTCCGCGTGACCTCGAGCGAGTCGTGGCGGGAGCCGATGCTCGCCGCCCTCGACGAGGCGCGCGCTGCCCTCGACACCGGTGACGTCCCCATCGGCGCGGTGGTCCTCGATCCGGCGTACGCCGTCATCGGCCGGGGCCGCAACGTCCGCGAGGCCGACTCCGATCCCACCGGGCATGCCGAGATCGTGGCTCTGCGGGAGGCGGCCGCGACCAAGGGGGAGTGGCGGCTCGACGGCTGCACCCTCGTGGTCACGCTCGAGCCGTGCACCATGTGTGCCGGAGCCGCGGTGCTCGCCCGGATCGAACGCGTGGTCTTCGGCGCCTGGGACCCCAAGGCCGGCGCCGTCGGCAGCCTGTGGGACGTGGTCCGCGACCGGCGGCTCAACCACCGGCCCGAGGTGGTCTCCGGCGTGCTGGCAGAGGAGTCGACCGCGCTGCTCGACGAGTTCTTCGCCGGCCACCGCTGACCCGCGTCGACGCATCTGCGTCATCGCGCAATCCCGCGGCCAGCGCCCCGGGACGGCGGTGAGGCAGCTACCGAATCCGGGGCGAGAACGGTAACCACGGTCACCGCCGCCCCGGGCTGGTGCGCGCAGCCTCACCCACCACGAGCAATCAACAAGCGCATCCGCACCTCAAGCGCGGGTGGAGTCGCGCGCGACGAGCTCGGGGGTGAACGTGATCTGCTCGTGCACGTGGTCGGGGTTGGTCGCCTCGTCGAGCAGCAGGGCGGCGGCCGCCCGGCCGAGCTCGCGTCGGGGCTGCCGCACCGAGGTGAGCGGCACCGCGGCGGCGGCCGCGAAGTCGATGTCGTCGAAGCCGACGATGGCCAGGTCCTCCGGCACCCGCTGGCCGGCGAGGATCGCGTGCTGCAGCAGTCCGAGGGCGACGAGGTCGTTGGCGCAGAACGCCGCCGTCGGCCGCTTCTTCTTCGGCATGCCGGCCAGCCGCTCCCCGGCAGCTCGACCGTCGGCGAAGGTGAGTGCCTCGGTGGTGAGCTGGAGGAGGTCGTCCGCAGGGAGGCCGGCCTCCGCCCACGCGGCGGCCGCGCCCTCGTGGCGCTCGCGAACCTGACCCAGCGTCAGCGGTCCGCCGACGAAGGCGGCCCGCGTGTGCCCACGGTCGACCAGATGCTCGATCGCCAGCCGTCCGCCTTCGATGTCGTCGGCGGCGGCGGTGCAGAAGGTGTCGTCACCCCGGGTGCGGTCGACGATCACGAGCGGGGTGTGGCGGGCGATCTCGTCGAGGAGCGGCGCGTAGGGGTCGACGGGGGTGACCAGGATCCCCTGCACGCGCTGCTGCTGCAGCTGTTGCAGGTGCGCGATCTCGCGGTCGGCGTCATTGTTGCTGTTGCACAGGAAGAGGGAGAGGTCCTTGTCCATGGCCGCGCCCTCGATCCCCTGGGCCACGTCCGTGAAGAAGGGGTTGGCGACGTCGAGCATCACGTAGGCGAGCGTCCGGCTGTGCCCGGCCCGCAGCTGTCGGGCCGACTCGTTGCGTACGAATCCCAGGTTGGCCATGGCCTTCTGGACCTTGGCCCGGGTGGGAGCACTGACGCGCTCCGGGCGGTTGAGCACGTTCGAGACGGTGCCCAGCGAGACACCGGCGGCGGCGGCGACGTCCTTGACCGACGCGCCCCGCTGCCCGGGTTGGACCACCACGGCTGCCTCCGCTCTCGCCTGTGAAACGTGGACACACCGTAGTCCACGGCGCGGCCGCATCTGCGTGGCTATTGTTCTGGAAATCATTTGCCGCGAGGCTCTTGACGGCTGTGAGGGCCGTCACCTACGGTGCGTTGAAACCTTTCAAACCACGCAGGAGTTTTGATGCTCGCTCAGAGCGACGCTGGTGCCACGCTGGTGCTGCGCGACGTCGCCAAGTCGTTCGGCGCGGTGGCGGCACTCCGCTCCGGGAGCCTCGTGGTGCACCCTGGCTCGATCCACGCCCTGGTCGGAGAGAACGGCGCCGGCAAGTCCACGCTGGTCAAGATCGTCGCCGGGGTCTACCGCCGCGACGGCGGGAGCTTCCGCTTCCAGGGTGACGACGTCGACTTCGGCTCGACCGCGGAGTCGAAGGCGGCCGGCATCGCCGTGATCTACCAGGAGCCGACGCTCTTCCCGGACCTCTCGGTGACCGAGAACATCTTCATGGGCCGGATGCCTCGCGGTGGCGGGCGCCGCATCGACCGCACGCGGATGTACGCCGAGGCCGAGACGATCTTCCGGCGGCTCGGTGTCGCGATCGACCCGCGCCGGATCGCGCGCGGTCTGTCGATCGCCGACCAGCAGATCATCGAGATCGCCAAGGCGATCTCGCTCGACGCGTCCCTGCTCGTGATGGATGAGCCGACGGCGGCCCTGAGCGGCGTTGAGGTGGAGCGGCTGTTCACCGTCGCGCGCAGCCTGCGCGACGAGGGCCGGGCGCTGGTCTTCATCTCCCACCGCTTCGACGAGGTCTTCGAGCTCTGCGACACGGTCACGGTGATGCGCGACGGCGCCTACATCGACACCCTCCCGGTCGCTGATACCAGCGTCGAGCAGATGGTCGCGCTGATGGTCGGCCGCGAGGTGGGCGACCTCTACCCGAAGACCGAGACCACTCCCGGCGACGTCGTCCTCGACGTGCGGGGACTGACCTCGGCGGGTGTCTTCCGCGACGTGAGCTTCCAGGTCCGAGCGGGCGAGATCGTCGGCCTGGCCGGCCTGGTCGGAGCCGGCCGCAGCGAGATCGCCCGCGCCGTCTTCGGCATCGACACCTACGACGCCGGTACGGTGCGGCTCAACGGCAAGGACGTGCCTGCCCACAACCCGCGGGCCGCGATCCGGGCCGGGGTCGCCTTCGTGCCCGAGGACCGACGCCAGCAGGGCCTGGTCACCGAGAGCTCGGTGGCGCGCAACGTCGCCGGCGTGATCCGCCGGGGCCTGAGCAGGGGTGGCCTGATCACCTCCCGCGCCGAGAGCTCCGCGGCCGCACCGTGGGCCGCGCGCCTCGAGGTGAAGACCAGCGCCCTCGACATGCCGGCCACCACGATGAGCGGCGGCAACCAGCAGAAGGTCGTCATCGCCAAGTGGCTCGCCACCGAGCCGAACCTGCTGATCATCGACGAGCCCACCCGTGGCATCGACGTCGGCACCAAGGCCGAGGTGCACAGGTTGCTCTCCGACCTCGCCGCCGAGGGGCTGGCGATCCTGATGATCTCCTCCGAGCTGCCCGAGGTGCTCGGCATGGCCGACCGCGTGGTCGTCGTGTGCGAGGGCGAGGTCACCGCGGAGCTCGATCGCGACCAGGCGACGCCGGAGGCGGTGATGCACGCGGCCACCCACGTGCACGGTCACGAGGCCGGCGCCACCACCGCGGACGAGACGGACCTCGAGGGAGCGACCGCATGACCGAGACCCTGATCAAGCCCAGCAGCGCCCCGCCGGCGCAGCGGGTGCTCACCACCCTGATCCGGTCGCGCGAGATCGCCGTCCTCATCGTGCTGGTCGCGCTGATCGTGCTGGCCACCGCGAAGAGCTCGAGCTTCCTGGTCGGCAGCGACGGATGGCGCGACCTGCTGGTCACCCCGTCGATCCTGCTGCTGCTCGCGGTCGGCCAGACCCTGGTGATCGTGACCCGCAACGTCGACCTGTCGGTCGGCTCGACGCTGGGTCTGACGGCGTACCTCACCGGACGGCTGTTCGTGGACGTGCCCGGGATCCCGATCATCGTCGTGTTCCTGGCCGGGATCGCGTTCGGCGCCGTGCTCGGGCTGGTCAACGGGGTGCTCGTGGCGTTCGGCAGGGTGCCGGCGCTGGTGATCACCCTCGGCACGCTCTACATCTACCGCGGCGTCTTCCTCGAGTGGGCCGGCAGTGACCGGATCAACCCCTCCGACCTGCCCGACGGCTTCCTCAGCCTCGGCACCCGGCAGATCCTGAGTCTCCCCGTGCTCACCCTGGTCGCGCTGCTCGTCCTGGCCGCGGTCGGCTACTACCTGCACACCGCGCGCGGAGGCCGCGAGCTCTACGCGATCGGCTCGGACCCCGAGGCCGCGAAGCTCTACGGGCTCAACGTGACCAAGCGGGTGCTGTCGGCCTTCGTCGTCTGCGGTGCCCTCGCCGGACTCGCCGGTGTCTTCTACGCCGCTCGCTATGGCTCGATCAGCTCGGGTGCCGGCCGCAACCTGGAGCTCGAGGCGGTGGCGGCGGCGGTCATCGGCGGTGTCGCCATCTTCGGCGGCAGCGGCACCGTGTGGGGCGCCGCGATCGGCGCCTTCCTCCTGGTGACCATCGACCGCGTGCTGCCGATCCTCGGCATCCCGGACTTCTGGCAGCGCGCCGTCGTCGGCGGCCTGATCATCGGCGCCGTGGTCCTCGACCGGGTGCTGTCGGCCAGACGAGAACGCAAGCTGATCGAGGCGAGGGACGCGTCATGAGCACACCGACCTTCGACCGCGCCGTCGACGAGCGCACCTACGCGGCGTACTCGCGGCCGTTGCTGTGGCGCCTGATGATGACCCGCGAGTTCGCGGTGATCGCGCTGCTCCTCGTCGTGTTCGTCTACGCCAACGGCGACATCCCCAACTTCGACGGCCCGCTGACGCTCTACTACCTCTTCCTCGACATGGCGCCGATCATGCTGATCGCGCTCCCGATGACCCTGGTCATCATCACCGGGGAGATCGACCTGTCGGTCGCGAGTGTGATGGGGCTGAGCAGCGTGATGCTCGGCATCCTCTACGCCGACGTCGGGCTCCCGCTGCCGGTGGCAGGCCTGCTGGCGATCGCGGTCGGCGTCGCCTGTGGGGCCTTCAACGGCTTCCTGGTCGCGTACGTCGGCCTCCCGTCCCTGGCCGTGACGATCGGCACCCTGGCGCTCTTCCGCGGGCTGGCCGTCGGGCTGCTCGGCACCGAGGCGATCACCGACTTCCCGGAGCGGTGGACCGACCTGGCCAAGGAGCGGATCGTCGAGGGTGAGAGCTACCCGATGATCCTGATCCCGTTCGCGGTGCTGGCGGTGCTGTTCGCCCTGCTGCTCCACTTCTCGACGTTCGGCCGCGGTGTCTACGAGATCGGCCTCAACGACGAGGCCGCGCGCTTCACCGGCGTCAACGTCGAGCTCACCAAGTTCTGGCTCTTCGTGATGGCCGGCGCGGTCTCGGCCTTCGCTGGCATCTACTACACGCTCCGCTACGGCAGCGCCCGCGGCGACAACGCCGAGTTCTACGAGCTCCAGGTGATCGCGGCCGTGCTGCTGGGCGGGGTCTCCATCTTCGGTGGCCGGGGAGCGCTGCACGGCGTGGTCGCCGGCGTCCTGCTGATCGGCGTCCTCTCCAGCGCCCTGCGCCTCGAGAACGTCTCCACCAACGTCACCAACATCGTGATCGGAGCGTTGCTCGTGCTCTCCGTGATCTCCACCAGCTTCCTCACCTGGGTCTCGGGCGTCACCTCAGGACGAGCAAGGCGGGCCGAGGCTCCCCCCTCCGCTCCGCAGCCGTCGGATCAGACCGACATCGGCGAGTAGTCGACAACCCATTGAAAGGCACCAACATGTTGAACCAGAAGAGGCGGCTCGCCGCTCTTGCCAGCGTGGCCCTGGTGGCGAGCCTGGCGCTCGCCGCGTGCGGCGACGACGAAGGCGACAGCGGGAGCGACGGCGACGGCGGTTCGAGCGCCATCACGTTCCTGCCCAAGAACCTCGGCAACCCCTACTTCGACGCCAGCACCGTGGGCGGCGAGCGCGCGGCCGACGAGTTCGGCGGCAGCATCCAGGAGGTCGGTCCCGACCAGGCCACTCCCGACGCTCAGGTGCCGTTCATCAACACCGCGGCGACGCAGGGTGTCGCCGCTCTGGTGGTCTCGGCCAACGACCCGACCGCGATCTGCGACGCCCTCACCGAGGCCCGCGACGCCGACATCCCGGTGGTGACGTTCGACTCCGACACCGACCCCGAGTGCCGCGACGTCTTCGTCAGCCAGGCCGACGCCCAGGGCATCGCGACCAAGCAGATCGAGCTGATCGCCGACCAGATCGGCGGATCGGGCGAGATCGCGATCCTCTCGGCCGCGGCCAACGCGACCAACCAGAACGAGTGGATCAAGCTCATGGAGGAGGACCTCGCGGCCAACTACCCCGACATCGAGCTCGTCGACACCGTCTACGGCGACGACGACGACCAGAAGTCGTTCGACGAGACCGCGGCGCTGCTCTCGGCCCACCCGAACCTGAAGGGCATCATCTCGCCGACCACCGTCGGCATCGCGGCCGCGGCCCGCTACCTGTCGACCTCGGAGTACAAGGGCAAGGTCGCGCTGACCGGCCTGGGCGCCCCGAGCCAGATGAAGGAGTTCATCGAGGACGGCACGGTCACCGAATTCGCGCTCTGGAACCCCGAGGACCTGGGCTACCTGGCGGCGTACACCGCCCACGCCCTGATCGAGGGTGACATCACCGGCGAAGAGGGCGACACCTTCGAGGCCGGCGACCTGGGTGAGTACACGGTCGGCGCCGACGGCGTCGTCGTGCTCGGCGAGCCGTTCGTGTTCAACGCCGACTACATCGACGAGTTCGACTTCTGAGCCAGGGTCTGAGTCACACCCGCAGGAACAGGGAAGTGTCATGCGCTACTGCTTCAACCTCCAGGTGCGGCCCGACCGCATCGAGGAGTACGTCGAGCGGCACCGGGCCGTGTGGCCCGAGAT
>JALZCZ010000042.1 GCA_030862825.1 Actinomycetota bacterium
GGGCAAGGCCGGCCGCATGCGGTGGAAGGGCAAGCGCCCGACCGTCCGCGGTGTCGTCATGAACCCGGTCGACCACCCCCACGGTGGTGGCGAGGGCAAGACCTCGGGTGGTCGTCACCCGGTGTCCCCCTGGGGCAAGCCCGAGGGCCGTACGCGCAAGCGCAAGGCCAGCGACTCCCAGATCATCCGTCGCCGCAAGTCCGGCAAGAAGCGCTGAGTAGGGAAGTAACGAGATGCCTCGCAGCCTGAAGAAGGGCCCCTTCATCGACGACCACCTTCAGAAGAAGGTGGACGCCGAGAACGCCAAGGGCAGCCACAACGTGATCAAGACGTGGTCGCGCCGCTCGATGATCGTGCCCGACATGATCGGCCACACCATCGCGGTGCACGACGGCCGCAAGCACGTCCCGGTGTTCGTGACCGACTCGATGGTCGGCCACAAGCTGGGCGAGTTCGCGCCGACCCGCACCTACCGCGGACACGTGAAGGACGACCGGAAGGGACGACGTCGATGAGTGTCACCGAGCGCCGGCGCACCAGCGCCCGCCGCCAGACCCTGCTCGGCGACCAGCCGGGAGCCTTCGCGAGTGCCCGCTTCGTGCGGATCACCCCGATGAAGGCCCGCCGTGTCGTCGACATGGTCCGCGGCCTCCCCGTCGACGACGCGCTGTCGCTGCTGCAGTTCGCGCCGCAGGCCGCTTCCGAGACGGTCTACAAGGTGCTGGAGAGCGCGATCGCCAACGCGGAGACCACCGAGGGCCTCGACACCAACGACCTGGTCGTCTCGGTGGCGCAGGTCGACGAAGGCCCCACGATGAAGCGCTGGCGCCCCCGTGCCCAGGGCCGGGCCACCCGCATCCTCAAGCGCACCAGCCACATCACGCTGGTGGTCCAGCCGGCCGACGCCGTGGCTGCCGCCAAGCAGAAGCGGACCACCAAGAACGGAAAGAGTGCCTGATGGGCCAGAAAATCAACCCGAACGGCTTCCGCCTCGGCATCTCGACGGACCACAAGTCCCGTTGGTACGCCGACAAGCTCTACAAGTCGTACGTCGGCGAGGACGTCGCCATCCGCAAGCTGCTCTCCAAGGGCATGGAGCGGGCCGGCATCTCCAAGGTCGAGATCGAGCGCACCCGTGACCGGGTCCGCGTGGACATCCACACCGCCCGCCCGGGCATCGTGATCGGCCGCCGCGGCGCCGAGGCCGACCGCATCCGCGGCGACCTCGAGAAGCTCACCGGCAAGCAGGTACAGCTGAACATCCTCGAGGTGAAGAACCCCGAGGTCGACGCTCAGCTGGTGGCGCAGGGTGTGGCCGAGCAGCTCTCCGGCCGCGTGCAGTTCCGCCGCGCGATGCGCAAGGCCATGCAGACCTCGATGCGTTCCGGTGCCAAGGGCATCCGGATCCAGTGCTCCGGCCGCCTCAACGGTGCCGAGATGTCGCGCACCGAGTTCTACCGCGAGGGCCGCGTCCCGCTGCACACGTTGCGTGCCGACATCGACTACGGCTTCTACGAGGCCCGCACGACCTTCGGCCGGATCGGCGTGAAGGTCTGGATCTACAAGGGCGAGGTCGCCGGCACCCGTGCCGAGCGCCAGGCTCAGGCAGCAGCCCGCGCCGGCGTACCCGGACGTGGCGGTGCCGGTCGGCCCAGCCGTGGCGGCGAGCGCCCGAGCCGCGGCACCCGCGGCGACCGGCCGACCCGCTCCGACCGCGAGGCTCCGGCAGCCACCGAGGCTCCGGCCGAGGCTCCTGTCGCTCCCGCTGCCGCCCCGACCACTGACACCAGCGCCGGAACGGAGGCCTGAGCCATGTTGATGCCCCGTCGCGTCAAGCACCGCAAGCAGCACCACCCCAACCGGCGTGGTGCGGCCAAGGGCGGGACGACGCTGGCCTTCGGCGACTACGGGATCCAGGCGATCGAGGGTCACTACGTGACCAACCGCCAGATCGAGTCCGCGCGAATCGCGATGACCCGTCACATCAAGCGTGGTGGAAAGGTGTGGATCAACATCTACCCCGACCGCCCGCTGACCAAGAAGCCGGCCGAGACCCGGATGGGTTCCGGTAAGGGCTCTCCCGAGTGGTGGATCGCCAACGTGAAGCCCGGCCGCGTCCTGTTCGAACTTTCCGGTGTCGACGAGGTGACTGCACGCGAGGCCATGCGCCGCGCGATGCACAAGCTTCCGATGAAGTGCCGGTTCATCTCGCGAGAGGCGGGTGAATTCTGATGGCTCAGGGCATTGCTGCACACGAGCTCGACGATCTCAACGACGTCGACCTCGAGGCGAGGCTGCGCGAGGCCAAGGAGGAGCTTTTCAACCTCCGGTTCCAGGCGGCCACCGGCCAGCTGGAGAGCCACGGCCGTCTGCGCACGGTCAAGAAGGACATTGCTCGGATCTACACCGTGGTGCGTGAGCGCGAGCTCGGCATCCGGGTGGCCCCGGGCGTAGATGAGGAAGAGGCAACGGCATGAGCGAGCAGACCACCGAGGGTGCCGCCCAGCGCAACACGCGCAAGGTCCGTGAGGGCCTGGTCGTCAGCGACAAGATGGACAAGACCGTGGTCGTGTCCGTCGAGGACCGCGTCAAGCACGCGAAGTACGGCAAGGTCCTGCGGCGCACCAGCAAGCTCAAGGCCCACGACGAGCAGAACGAGTGCGGCATCGGCGACCGGGTGCTCCTGATGGAGACCCGTCCGCTGTCGGCCACCAAGCGCTGGCGCATCGTGGAGATTCTGGAGAGGGCGAAATGATCCAGCAGGAGTCGCGACTCAAGGTTGCCGACAACACCGGTGCCAAGGAGATTTTGTGCATCCGCGTGCTCGGTGGCTCGGGTCGGCGCTATGCCGGCATCGGCGACACCATCGTGGCGACGGTCAAGGACGCGATCCCCGGCGGCAACGTCAAGAAGGGCGACGTCGTCAAGGCCGTGATCGTGCGCACCGTCAAGGAGCGCCGTCGCGGCGACGGGTCCTACATCAAGTTCGACGAGAACGCCGCCGTGATCCTGAAGTCCGACGGTGAGCCGCGGGGAACCCGCATCTTCGGTCCCGTCGGCCGTGAGCTGCGCGAGAAGAAGTTCATGAAGATCATCTCGCTCGCCCCGGAGGTGTTGTGAGCATGGCCAAGGTCAAGAAGGCAAGCGTGAACATCAAGAAGGGCGACACCGTCAAGGTGATCGCCGGCCGTGACAAGGGCGCCGAAGGCAAGGTCATCAAGGTGCTCCGCGAGGAGCAGCGCGTGATCGTCGAAGGTGTCAACCGCGTCAAGCGCCACACCAAGGTCGTCAACCAGGGCGGCCGCGCCGGCACGACCGGCGGCATCATCACGACCGAGGCGCCCATCCACGTCTCCAACGTGATGCTGGTGGAGGGCGACGGCGTGACCCGGATCGGCTTCCGCCGCGACGAGGTCACCAAGCGCCGCCCCGACGGCTCGACGTACTCCGCGACGCGCAGCGTCCGCATCTCCCGCAAGACCGGCAAGGAAATCTGATGACCGAGACCGAGACCGTCACTGAGCGGGTGACCCCTCGACTCAAGACCCGCTACCGCGAGGAGATCCTCCCTGCGCTGCAGTCCGAGTTCGACATCAAGAACGTCATGCAGGTGCCCGGCCTGACCAAGATCGTGGTCAACATGGGCGTCGGCGAGGCGGCTCGCGACTCCAAGCTGATCGAGGGCGCCATCCGCGACCTCACTGCGATCACGGGTCAGAAGCCGGCCGTCACCAAGGCCCGCAAGTCCATCGCACAGTTCAAGCTGCGCGAGGGCATGCCCATCGGCTGCCACGTGACCCTGCGCGGCGACCGGATGTGGGAGTTCCTCGACCGCACCCTGTCGATCGCGCTTCCTCGTATCCGCGACTTCCGAGGCCTCTCGCCGAAGCAGTTCGACGGCCGGGGCAACTACACGTTCGGGCTGACTGAGCAGGTCATGTTCCACGAGATCGACCAGGACAAGGTCGACCGCCAGCGGGGCATGGACATCACGGTCGTCACGACCGCCACCAACGACGAGGAGGGGCGCGCGCTGCTGAAGCATCTCGGGTTCCCCTTCGCCGAGCGCTGAGCAGGATCAGGAGAGAGCAATGGCGAAGACAGCACTCAAGGTCAAGGCGGCCCGCAAGCCCAAGTTCGCGGTGCGCGGCTACACCCGCTGCCAGCGATGCGGCCGGCCCAAGGCCGTCTACCGCAAGTTCGGCCTGTGCCGGATCTGCCTGCGGGAGATGGCCCACCGCGGCGAGCTGCCCGGCGTGACCAAGTCCTCTTGGTGACCAGCACCCCCACGACTACCGCTGAAGGTCGCGTCTCCGCGTGAGACGCGAAACCACAGAAGAGAGAGAACCCCAGCAATGACGATGACCGACCCGATCGCAGACATGCTCACGCGTCTGCGCAACGCCAACCAGGCGTACCACGACGACGTGGCCATGCCCTACAGCAAGCTGAAGCAGGGCGTCGCGGAGATCCTCAAGCAGGAGGGCTACATCACCTCCTTCGACGTGACCGACAACGAGGGCGTGGGCCAGACCCTGCACATCACCCTCAAGTACGGTCGCAACCGCGAGCGCTCCATCGCCGGCGTACGCCGGATCAGCAAGCCCGGCCTCCGCGTCTACGCGAAGAGCACCGGCCTGCCCAAGGTGCTCGGCGGCCTCGGTGTCGCGATCATCTCGACCAGCCAGGGCCTGCTGACCGACCGGCAGGCGAACCAGAAGGGCGTAGGTGGGGAAGTCCTCGCCTACGTCTGGTAACGACGAGACCGAGAAGGAGAACACCAGCATGTCGCGCATTGGCAAGCTCCCCATCGCGGTCCCGTCCGGTGTGGACGTCGCGATCGACGACGCCAAGGTCACCGTGAAGGGACCGAAGGGCACCCTGTCGCACACCGTCGCCGCGCCGATCATCGTCGAGCGCAACGACGGCGTCCTCGACGTCAAGCGTCCCGACGACGAGCGTCAGAGCAAGGCCCTGCACGGGCTCACCCGCACCCTGATCAACAACATGGTCGTGGGCGTCACCGAGGGCTTCGAGAAGAAGCTCGAGATCGTCGGCGTCGGCTACCGCGTCCTGTCCAAGGGCCCGACCCAGCTGGAGTTCCAGCTCGGTTACTCCCACCCGATCGTGTTCGACGCCCCTGAGGGCATCACCTTCAGCGTCGAGGGTCCCACGCGACTCGGCGTCGCGGGGATCGACAAGCAGCTGGTCGGTGAGGTCGCCGCCAACATCCGGAAGCTGCGCAAGCCCGAGCCCTACAAGGGCAAGGGCGTCCGTTACGCCGGCGAACACATCCGCCGCAAGGTCGGAAAGGCTGGTAAGTGACCATGGCGGTCTCACTCAAGCAGCACAAGCACACCGCAGCGCGCCAGAAGTCGCGACTGCGTCGTCAGATCCGGGGCCGCAAGCGGCTCTCCGGCACGCCGGAGCGTCCGCGCCTGGTGGTCACCCGGTCCACGAAGCACATCACCGTCCAGGTCGTCGACGACCTCGAGGGCAAGACGCTGGCGTACGCCTCCACCATGGAGACGGACCTGCGCTCGCTCGAGGGCGACAAGACCGCCAAGGCCAAGCGCGTCGGCGAGCTCGTCGCCGAGCGGGCCAAGGGTGTCGGTGTCGAGACGGTGGTCTTCGACCGTGCCGGCAACAAGTACCACGGCCGGATCGCGGCCCTGGCCGATGGCGCCCGCGAGGGTGGCCTGACGTTCTGATGGCTACGACGGACACGCACGTTTTTCAGAGAGAAGGTAAGGACTCATGAGCGGAGCCCAGCGCGGACAGCGCGGCGGCGAGCGCCAGGGCGGAGGCCGTGGTCGCGACGGTGGTCGCGGCCAGGGTGCCGACAAGAACGCCTACATCGAGCGGGTCGTGGCCATCAACCGGGTCGCCAAGGTCGTGAAGGGTGGTCGTCGCTTCAGCTTCACCGCCCTCGTGGTCGTCGGCGATGGTGACGGCATGGTCGGCGTCGGCTACGGCAAGGCCAAGGAGGAGCCCGCGGCGATCGCCAAGGGTGTCGAGGAGGCGAAGAAGAACTTCTTCCGCGTCCCCCGCATCCAGGGCACCATCCCGCACCCGGTCCAGGGTGAGAAGGCCGCCGGAGTGGTCATGCTGCGCCCGGCCGCGCCCGGTACCGGTGTCATCGCCGGTGGTCCGGTGCGTGCGGTCCTGGAGTGCGCCGGCATCCACGACATCCTGAGCAAGTCGCTCGGGTCGTCCAACCAGATCAACATCGTGCACGCGACCGTCGCGGCGCTCCAGATGCTGGAGCAGCCCGAGACCGTGGCGGCACGCCGTGGCCTGCGGGTCGAGGACGTTGCGCCCGCGGCGCTGCTGAAGGCCAAGGCCGACGGCATCGCGGCTGCCGCCGCCGCTGGAGGTAACTCCTGATGGCGCAGCTCAAGGTCCAGCAGAAGAAGTCGACGATCGGCTGCAAGGCGAACCAGCGCGAGACCCTGCGAACGCTCGGCCTCAAGCGGATCGGCGACGTGGTCGTCAAGGAGGACCGCCCGGAGATCCGGGGCATGGTCCACACCGTCCGTCACCTGGTGACGGTCGAGGAGGTTGAGTGACATGACGCTGAAGCTTCATCACCTG
>JALZCZ010000045.1 GCA_030862825.1 Actinomycetota bacterium
AGGGCCGCAAGGTCGTCGACGAGGTGCAGTCGGGTGCGGGCGTGACGAAGCCCGAGATCGAGGAGGAGTGGGTGACGGTCCCCGGCGGCCCGACCGGCGAGGTCTCGGTCCGGATCGTCAAGCCGGTCGGCACCACGGACCCGCTGCCGGTGATCATCTACATCCACGGCGCGGGTTGGGTCTTCGGCAACGCGCACACCCACGACCGGCTGGTGCGCGAGCTCGCTGTTGGCGCCCAGGCCGCGGTGGTTTTCCCTGAGTACGACCTCTCCCCCGAGGCGCGGTACCCCATCGCCATCGAGCAGAACTTCACCGCCGCCCAGTGGGTCGCCCAGCATGGCTCGGAGAAGGGCCTGGACGGCTCGCGGATCGCGGTCGCCGGCGACTCCGTCGGCGGCAACATGGCCGCGGCGCTCACGCTGATGGCCAAGGAGCGCGGCGGGATCGACCTCCGTCAGCAGGTGCTCTTCTACCCGGTGACCGACGCCAGCTTCGACAACGGCTCCTACCAGGAGTTCGGAACCGGCTACTTCCTGCGCCGCGACGCGATGCAGTGGTTCTGGGACCAGTACACGACCGACCCCGCCGAGCGCGCGGAGATCACCGCATCCCCGCTGCGGGCGACCACCGAGCAGCTCACCGGCCTCCCGCCCGCACTGGTCATCACCGCCGAGGCCGACGTGCTGCGCGACGAGGGCGAGGCGTACGCCGCCAAGTTGCGCGAGGCCGGCGTCCCGGTGGTGGAGGTCCGCTTCGGCGGCATCATCCACGACTTCGTGATGCTCGACGCGCTCCGCGGGACCCGCGCCGCCGGCGCTGCGATCAAGCTCGCCCAGGACACCCTGCACAGCGCCCTGCACTGAGCGGCCGAGGTCCCGGTGACACCCACCGGTGTCCGTGGTTGCGCACTCCGGTGACGAACACGCGAACCTGCCCTGACCTCAACAGGTCAGGGCCGGTCCGCGTTGGGCGCAATGCGGCGCGTCAGTGCTGGAGGCTGAGCTCCGACGGCTCGGCGCGGGCTAGCGGCCGGCCTGCGCTGGGCAAGGCCATGGCCATCGGTGCGGCAAATCTCGGCCGATCGCGGCGCACTCGGGCGATACCGGTCGCACCGGATGAGTCAGATCTGAGCACGGGCTTGGTTCCCGGGGGACTTCCGCTGGCGTCTCCATGCCTCCGAGGCATCAGCCGACGGGAGCCCGGGGGGTGGGCCGCCAAGGCGAAGGAGCCACGCCGAACGCATCGGCGTGGCTCCGTCGCGCTTGTTGAGCGGGTCAGTCGGCCGGCAGGAAGACGCGCTTGGGGATCGTGTCGTAGACCGCCGGGTCCTTCGACGTGATCGAGCCGTCGGCGACCGCGTCGACGAGGCCGCCCAGCCCGATCTCGATCTGCTTGCGCAGCATGCCGTTGCGCTTCATGCCGTCGTACTGGGTCTGGCTGGAGGTCTCGAACAGCACGACGGCGCTGCCGCGAAGGGCGAACGAGCCCAGTGCGGTGCCCGGCAGGTTGATGTCTTGTGGATACAGGGTCAGGTCGCCGTAGCCGGACTCGCCGTACTGCTGGAGGGCCTCGTAGACGGCGACGTTGGCGCGTTGGGACGCCTCCATGTCGAACTTCGGCCAGGTTCCGAACTCGCTCGGGTCCGCGATGAACTTCGCCGAGATCGACAGCGGCGACATGTTCTCGAGGTCCTCGGTGGCGTAGCAGGACCACTGGTTGTGGAGGTCGATGAAGTAGTCGACGGTGCCGAACTCCGTTTCAAGACCGCGGTAGACATCTCGGACGGTCTGCGCCTCGGGGGTGATGTACCAACCCGTGTCCGCGCTGTTGCCCGGGAAGTCCTCCGGCTGCGGAACGTAGTCGAGGTCGGGGTTGAAGTCGCGGTTGACGTCGAAACCGCCCACACGACTGTTGTAGTTCCACGCTGGCTCCACACCCGCGAGCTGCGGGAACTCGACGACCACCTCGTCCCAGCGCATCTCGTTCTGGCGGGTGTCGCGCTCACCGCCGTCGACGTTGAGGCGGGGGA
>JALZCZ010000050.1 GCA_030862825.1 Actinomycetota bacterium
CAGATGGACCTGGCCAGCAGGAGCGCCCACCCCTCGGCCCCGACCTCCACCCTGCCCAGCCGGCCGTACTCACCCTGGAAGTGCGGCACCGGCTCGGCGGCCCGGGCGCCCTCGAGCGGGATCTCCCAGAGCGTCTCGCCGCGCAGCCCCGCCATCCACAGCGAGCCCTCCCAGAAGGTCAGCCCGGCCGGCGAGTTGTTCTCGGGGGCCCAGACCGCCTCGGGGTTGACGAAGCGATCGTCGTCCCCGATCCCCTCCACCTCTGGCCAGCCGTAGTTGGCACCGGGCTGGATCAGGTTGAGCTCGTCCCACGCGGAGTCGCCGAACTCCGAGACCCACAGTCGGCCGCGGTCGTCGAACGCGAGGCCCTCGACGTTGCGGTGGCCCCAGCTGTAGACGGCGCTGTCGAACGGGTTGCCGGGCGCAGGTTCGCCGTCGAGGGTGAGCCGCAGAACCTTGCCGCCGAGCGAGTCCCGGTCCTGGGCGAGCTCCGGGGTGTCGCCGGTCTCGCCGGTCGTGACGTAGAGGAGGTTGTCCGGACCGACCTCGAGGCCGCCACCCTCGTGGCGGTTGCCGGCGCCGTTCGGAATCCCGTCGAAGATCACCTCCGGCTCACCGAGGCGGCGGCCGTTCCAGGTCATCGTGGCGATCCGGTTGTCGTCGTCGGCGGTGTAGTAGACGAAGACGCGGTCCTCGGCCGGGGTCGTGGCCAGACCGAGCAGCCCGGCTTCACCATCCGGCATGGCCTCGTCGATGGTCGCGACCACTGTCGGCTCGCCGCCTCCGGCCGGCACCAGCTTGATGTCGGTGGTGTCGCGTTCGCTGAGCAGGATCGAGCCGTCGTCGAAGGCGATCAGCCCCCAGGGACTGGTGAGACCGGTGACCACGTCCTCGGCCTGCAACGGGCCGGAGGCGTTGTCCGGAGTCGTTGTCGGGGCGGTGCCAGGCGCAGTCGCAGACTCGTCCGGCGAGCTCCTGGGGGTCTCCGCGTCGGGCGGGTCGGCCGGGTCGCCGGAGCAGCCCGTGAGCACGACGGCGCCGACGGCGACCACTGCAAGGAGGGCTCTCATCCCGCAATGGTCGCAGGGTGCAGCAAGGATCAGGCCGACGCGAGCTTCGGGTCGCGCAGCTGAACGGGCAGCTTCTCCACGCCGTACACCGCCGACAGCTTGCGGAACTCCAGCTCCTCCGGGCGGGCCGCGACGGTGAGCTCGGGGAAGCGGTGGGCCAGGGCCCGCATGGCGATCCGCAGCTCCATCTTGGCCAGCTCGGCACCCACGCACCGGTGCAGGCCGTGACCGAAGGCAAGGTGGCGGGTGGGCTCCCGGGTCGGGTCGAACGCGTCGGCATCGGGTGTCAGCGCCGGGTCGCGGTTCGCGCCGAGCAGGGAGACGCCGATGCAGTCGCCTTCCTTGATCTGCTGGCCGCCGAGCTCCATGTCCTCCCGCGCGAAGCGGAGGAAGGCGAGCTGGACCACGGTCAGGTGGCGCAGCAGCTCCTCGATCACGCGGTCCGCGCTGGTGGCGTCCTGGCGCAGCATCTCCATCGCGTGCGGGTGTTGGGCGAGCAGGTAGCTGCCCAGGGCCAGCATGCTCGCTGACGTCTCGTAGCCGCCGAGGAAGACACCGTCCGCGAGCCCGCCGAGTACGACGTCATCGAGCTGGTCGCCGTGCTCGGCCAGCAGCCCGCCGATCAGCCCATCGCCCGGGTTCTTGCGCTGCTTGGCGACGGAGTCGATCAGGAACTCGCGCGACTTTCCGGCCGCACCGAAGGCCCCGGCGGTGCCGGCCGTGAGGTCGAAGCGGGCCGCGCCCAGGCTGTGGAAGAAGGCCCGGTCCTCGATCGGCAGGCCGAGCAGCTCGCAGATCACCTCGAACGGCACCGGGAACGCGAACTCGGCGACCAGGTCGACCTCGGGTCCGGCGAGCTCCATCGCGTCGAGCCGGGCGTTGACGATCGCCTCGATCCGCGGCTCCATGCGCGCGAGTCGCTTCCGCGTGAACTCCGGGGTGAGCAGCTTGCGCAGCAGAGTATGCCCCGGTGGGTCGGTCATGCCGAGGCCGCCGATCTGGTCCTTGGCGGCGTGCCCCTCCTGCGAGATCAGCCGGCCCAGGTCGTTGCTGAACGCGTTGCCGCCGGCGAGCACGGCGCGCGCCTCGTCGTACCCACTGATCAGCCAGACGCCCATGCCGAACATGTCGGCCAGCTTCTTCACCGGCTGCTCGGAGCGGACCTCGGCCATCTCGGGCATCGGGTCGAGTCCGACCCGCTGGAGCGGCATGGTCACCGAGTCGGGCATCAGGTTGAGGGTGCGCAGATCCAGGCCGTTGCGCGTGGTGCGCGCCAGGATCATCTTGCCGACGCGGCGCTTCACGAAGCCTAGGAGCATGGGGCACATTCCAACAGATTGCGGGCCGATTTCGGATCGGTGGGTGCCCTGGCTCATCCCTGGACACAACCCCGAGACCCCCGCGCCGTCCGCCCTTGGCGACCAAGTTAGGCTCACCTAAGTACTGGACCCCGCTCAGAGGAGATGGATGACCACCGAGCCACCCAACCGGCCGCAGCGTATCCCCCGATCCGCCACCGTGGTCCGGAACGAGTCGTTGACCCCGCACCTGGTCCGGGTCGTCCTCGGCGGTCCCGGGCTGGCCGACCTGCCCGTCGGAGACTGCACCGACCACTACGTGAAGCTGCAATTCCCCGACGGCGACCGGACGGTGCAGCGCGCCTACACCGTGCGCTCCTACGACGCCTCCCGTCGCGAGCTGACCATCGACTTCGTCGTCCACGGCGACGAGGGGATCGCCGGTCCGTGGGCGCTGGCGGCGCGACCCGGAGACGAGATCGGAATGGTCGGCCCGGGCGGTGCCTACGCGCCTGCCGCCGACGTCGACTGGCACCTCTTCGTCGGCGACGAGAGCGCTCTGCCCGCCATCGCGGCCTCCCTGGAACGGGTCGCGCCCGGCCGCCGGGCCGTGGCGCTGGTCGAGGTCGAGGACTCCACTGACGAGCTGCCGCTGAGCTGCCCCGGCACGCTCGAGGTTTGCTGGGTGCACCGCGCATCGAGCGACCTCGGCCCGGGCGAGGAGCTGGTCGACCTGGTCACCACTGCCACCCTGCCGCGCGGCGAGTTCGACGCGTTCGTGCACGGTGAGGCGGGCTTGGTTCGCGAGGTCAGGCGCCACCTCCGCGGCGAGCGTCGCCTGCCCCCCGCCCGCCTCTCCGCGTCCGGCTACTGGCGGCGCGGCCGCACCGACGAGGACTGGCGCGCGGAGAAGAAGGACTGGAACCGCGCCGTCGAGAGCGACGACGCGGCACTAGCCGGCTGACTCGTCGACCGCCTCGGTTGGTTGCTGACGGGCGACACTGGCTGGACATCACAGCCAGTCGGCGAGCCTGGCCTCGAGGGCCACGAGGAAGGCGACCGACAGGCGCTCGAACTGTTCCTCCGTCAGGGCCACCCGCGACCCCGCGTCGTAGCCCAGCACCGACTGGTGGGGGTCGTACTTGATCACGCCGCCGATGCGCAGCGTCCCCGCCCTGCTCATGATCGACTCGGCAAGCAGCTCCACCTCGGTGAGCGGGTTGGTGTCCTTGCCGGTTGCGGAGCGGACGCGGTGCACGTAGCGGCGGTCGAGCGCGAGCAGCATGCCGTTGAAGTACGTCGCCTCGGCGTCGCCGGTGGGGCGGCCCGGCAGGCTGCGCCACGCGGCGAGCTGCTCGGCGACAGCGCCCTTGCCGGCGTCGATCTCGTCACGGGTGAAGGTCCTGCGGCCGAGCATCGATCCTCCTGGGTCCGGGTTATCGAGAACGTACCGGGGACGCTCGACAAGCCGATCTCGGAAACCCAGCGGTGTGCCTCCCTGGTCTCGCCGACGCGACCGTCTCGTTCCTCACGCGCTGCTGCTCGCTCGATCAGGGTGTGAGCACGATCTTGCCCCGTGCATCGCCCGAGGTGAGTCGGTTGATGGCGGCGGCGGCGTCGGCGAGCGGGAGCACGCTGTCGACCAGCGGGGTGACCGAGCCGGCTTCGATCAGCCCGGTCAGTGCCAGCAGGTCGGACGAGGTCTCCCTCGAGATGAACGAGCCCATCGTGCGGCGGCTGACCAGCGACCAGAGCGCCGCCCGGATCTGGCGGTCGGTGCCCCCGAGCCATCGGCCGCTCGTCTCGGATCCCACGATGACCAGGCGACCCGTCTTCCTGAGCGCCCGGCGGAGGTCGCGCAGCCGACGGTGGCCGCCGGTGTCGATGACGACGTCGTACGCCCTGCGGCCGTCGAGGGCGTCCTCGCGGGTGTGGTCGACGACCCGCGCGAGACCCAGTCCGCGCACGAGGTCGAGCTTGTCGGTGCGGCAGACGCCGGTCACCTCGGCGCCGTAGGCGGCGGCGATCTGGGCGGCGAGGTGACCGACCCCTCCGGACGCGCCGAGCACCAGCACCTTCTGGCCGGGCTGCACCCGGCCGCGGTCGCGCACCGCCTGCAGGGCGGCGTAGCCGGAGATCGGCACCGCGGCGGCCTGCTCGAAGGTCAGGCGGGTCGGCTTCGGAGCCAGCTTCGCGACAGGCACGGCGGCGTAGTCGGCGAAGGAGCCGTTGGTGCTGCCGTAGACCTCCTCGCCGAGGGAGATGTCGACGACGTCGGTGCCGATGGCCTCCACCACGCCGGCGAGGTCCATGCCCGGGGTGGCTCGCTTGGGACGGCGGAAGCCGTAGCCCGCCAGCCGGATGGGGAAGGGCAGTCCGGCCACGATGTGCCAGACCCCGCGGTCGACGCCGGCTGCGCGCACCCGCACCAGCACCTCGCCCGGCTGGGGCTCGGGCGTCTCGATCTCGGCCAGGCGCAGCACCGCGCCGGGGTCGCCGTAGTCGTCCTGAACGATCGCCTTCATGTCGACTCCTGAGTGATTCTTACGCCGTAAGTATGTCTTACACTGTAAGATAGCATCATGAGTCAAGGGGCACGTCGCGGACGAGGATCCCGAGCGGGGCTGAGCCGAGAGCTGGTCGTCGCCGGCGCGGTGCAGTACGCCGACCGGGAGGGCCTGGCCTCGCTGAGCATGCGCCGGCTCGGCGAGGAGCTCGGCGTCGAGGCGATGTCGCTCTACACCTACGTGTCCGGCAAGGACGCCCTGCTCGACGGGATGGTCGACGCGGTGTTCGCCGAGATCGAGCTACCCGGTCCCAGGACCCGCTGGCGCAATGCCGTGCGGAGGCGGACGATCTCGGCGCGCGACGTGCTGCGCCGCCATCCGTGGGCGACCCCGTTGATGAACTCCCGCTCGACACCCGGAGCACACACGCTGCGCCACCTGGACACGGTGCTGGGCTACTTCCGCCGCGGCGGGTTCACGGTCGCGCAGACCGCGCATGCGATCTCCGCCGTCGACGCCTACCTCTACGGGTTCGCGCTGACCGACGTGAGCCTGCCGTTCGACACCTCCGAAGGGACCGCAGAGCTCGCCGCACAGATCCTGGCCGGAATCCCCGCCGAGGACTTCCCCTACCTGCGCGAGCTGACCACCGAGCACGTGCTCCAGCCGGGCTACGACTATGGCGCCGAGTTCGAGCTCGGCCTCGACCTGGTGCTCGACGGCCTGGCCCGACTACGTGACTAGCGCAGCGAGGCCAGGCCCCGCAGCAGCTCCCGGACCTGCCCGACGTAGCGGTCGCAGCCGGGGCAGAAGTGCCGGTGCGCACCCACCGCGGCCGCTGTGCCGGCGGGCATCTCGTCGTCGGCGTACGCCGTCGCGAGCGCGACCACCTCCGCGCAGCTGAGCCCCTCGTCCGGGTGGGTGTCCGCCGGCGGGGCCACGGCGATCCGGAGGAGGATCACAGCGGAGGCCGCGACCAGGCCGGTCAGCAGCCAGCCGGCCCGGTGCACGCCGAGGGCCTCGGCCACCCAGCCGAAGACGAGGGCGACCGGCACGAACGACAGCCAGACGACCGTGCCGGCTCCCGAGGCGACGCCGGCCCGCACGTGCGAGGGGATCGCGTCGTGCAGCCGCTGGGAGGCGTGGATGCCGACCGTCACCAGGGCCAACAGGAGCACGACCTGCGCGGCCACGAGGGCCGCGAGGCTGTGACTCACCGCCGTGGCGGCGCTGGCGCCCGTCATCACGACGCCGAGGACCACCAGCGCAGCCGTGCGGTGCCAGGGGATGAGAGTCGCGAGCACGCCGCCCAGGGCCAGCGTCCCGGTCAGCGCGGCCCAGTGCGGTCCGAACAGGACCGCAGGGACGGCGAGCGCGACCAACCAGAGCGGCCCGAACTCGAAGACCAGCTGGACGGCGACACCGGCAACCGCGCCGAGGAGCAGCACCGGCACGACGGCGCCGCGGTCCGCGATCGTGCGGACCGTGACCGACAGCTGCTCGCCCAGCGACAGTCGTTGCTCGCTCCGGTGAAGCCGCGGCTCGCGGAAGACGAACGCCAGCGCCAGCGCGACGAGCACCGGGGGAATCGTGGCGAAGTACGTCATGCGAGGTGAGGCGGCCTCGGACAGCAGGCCTCCGAGCAGGGCGCCGGCGGTGAGTCCGAGGCCCTCCAGGAGTCGGACCCGACCGATCCTGCGGATGAAGTCACTGCCGTCGCCCGTCTGCTCGACCAGCAGGTCGTAGACCATCGAGTCGACGGTCCCGGACTGCAGGGCGAGGGTGATCCCGAGAAGGACGGCGCTCACGAGATAGAGACCGATCCCGTTGCTCAGTCCGCCCACCAGGCTGCACGCGGCCATCGATGCACAGGCCACCGCGAACACGCCGCGCCGGCTCCAGCGATCGGCGAGGATCCCCGACGGGAACTCCACGAGCGGCACGACGCCGGCGTACACCGCCGCCATCAGCCCGATCGCCGCCGGCGTGAACCCGATTTCGCTGAGGAACAGCTTCTCGGCGGCGAACCAGATCACCAGTGCCTGCAGGAAGACCGCGCCATGCAGCGGGCGCAGGCGCCGATCGACGACGTGCTCGGTGGACGGGTGGGCTGCCTCGGTAGCGATGGTCATGCATGTTCGGAGTCACGAGCCGGCCGAGCGTTACACCGCTACCGCGGCGAATGTCGGGACTTCCTGAACGCCTCGAGCAGGCTCGTCCGCACGTCGGGCGGCAGGTTGTCCGTCGTGACCCGGCCGAGGCCGGCGGACGTGGCGCGCACCTGCTCGAAGTAGGCCGTGCAGCCCGGGCAGCCGGCCAAGTGGTCGGCGACGCGTTGTGCCTCCTGCTCGGGCAGGTTCCCGTCGAGGTAGTCGCTGACCAGCTCGACGACCTCGGCGCAGGTGGTGTCCTCGTCGCTCATCGCTCCCCATCCTTCCCCAGGTAGCCCGCGACCTCACGGCGTACGGCGGCGCGGGCCCGGTGGAGCAGTACCCGCTGGTTGCCCTCGCTCAGGTCGAGCAGGTCGCAGGTCTCGGGTCCGGTGCAGCCCTCGATGTCGCGCAGCGTGATCACCGCGCGCTGCTGGGCGGGGAGTCGCTCGACCGCCTCGCGGATCACCTGGAGCACCTCGCGGGAGAGGGTCGCCTGCTCCGGCCAGGGCTCGGGGAAGCTGCGCCAGTGTCCGGCGTAGGGCTCGTCCGCCCCCTGGAAGGCGTCCGGATCGACCGTCGGCTCGTCGGCCAGGCTCAGGCTCGCCCACGGCACCGCCCGCTGCTCCTGGATGGCGCGGCGCTTCGCGGTGTTGACGAGGATCCGGTAGACCCAGGTGCGCAGCGACGACCTGCCCTCGAACCCGTCGACCGAGGCGACCACGGACAACCACGTCTCCTGCACGACCTCGGCCGCGCTGGCCTCCGTGCTGACGATGCTCCTGGCCAGCCGGAGCATGCCGGCCGACCACGAGTCGACGAGCAGCACGAACGCCGCCTCGTCGCCGGCGCTGAGCCGGGCGGCGAGACCGGCGTCCTCTCCCGGCACATCGGCCACGCTCGTCACCCTAGACAGCCCCACGGACAACCGACCCCCTAAACGACGTGCGTTCCTCCCTCGCCCCCCGGCATGATGACGCCCGTGACGACGTACCGCCTCGTGCTTCCGCCTCCGGTCGACTGACCGGAGCACCTCCGCGACCACGCTGCTGAGCGTGGTCGCGTGATCGGCGTGCTCCAGACGCCCTCATCGTCCTCGTCCCAGGAGCACCCGTCATGTCACACGAGTCCACCGTCCTGCGCGCGCCCTCGGCTGCGCGATCTTCCCGGTTCGGCCTGCTGCAGGTCGCTCTCGCCGGCGTCCTTTGGGGCACCGGCGGGCTGGCCCTCGAGGTCGTCCGCGACCACTCGTCGATGTCGGTGCTCACCGTCAGCGGCTGGCGGATGGGCATCGCGGCGGCGATCCTCCTGGTCGCTCTTCTCGCCCATCGTCGAGGATCAGAGGTGCTGCGACTGCTGCGCGACCGCCCGGCGTACGCCGTGCTGGTCGGCCTCTGCACCGCCGCCTACCAGGCGCTCTACTTCGCCTCCGTGGTGAGCGTCGGGGTCACGGTGGCGACGGTCGTGAGTCTCGGCGTGGCGCCCGTGCTGCTGACCGTTGCGGAGGCGGTGCAGCGCCGTTGCCTGCCCAACGCACCGACGCTGCTCGTGCTGGGCGCGGCGCTCGCCGGCCTGCTGCTGGTCAGCGCGTCGTCGGGCCTGGGCGCGGCCGGGCCGCGTCCGGTGGCTGGGGTCATGGCCGCCCTCGCGTCGGGCACGGCGTTCGCC
>JALZCZ010000058.1 GCA_030862825.1 Actinomycetota bacterium
TGGCGGTCAAGGCCGACTGAACGACGCGTTCTGTCCCGTATGTCGGGTCCCAGGTCTGCGGCACAATCGAGCGCATGGCCATCCACATCACCGGCGACGACGCCGCAGACCAGGTCCTGACCGACTCACCGTTCGCGCTGGTGGTCGGGATGATGCTCGACCAGCAGTACCCGATGGAGCACGCGTTCCGCGGGCCGGCGAAGGTGCTGGACCGCTTCGGGAGCATCGAGCCCGCCGCGATCGCGGCGGCCGAACCGGAGGGGTTCGCGGCGCTGTGCTCGACGCCGCCAGCGATCCACCGCTTCCCGGGGTCGATGGCGGCCCGGCTCCAGGAGCTGGCGCGCCTCGTCGTGGACCACTACGACGGCGACGCGGCCCGGCTCTGGACCGAGGCGACGTCGGGCAAGGACCTGCTCAAGCGGGTGATGGCGCTGCCGGGCTTCGGCAAGCAGAAGGCGCAGATCTTCGTCAGCCTGCTGGCCAAGCAACTCGACGTACGCCCCGAGGGATGGGAAACCGTCGTCGGCGACTACGCGCTCGAGGGTTACCGCTCCGTCGCCGACGTCACCGACCCGGCCTCGCTGCAGAAGGTGCGCGACTTCAAGAAGGAAAAGAAGGCTGCGGCCAAGGCGGCCGCCGCTCCCGCCTGACGCGGCCCGACCGGACCGATCGGCGGGCGATGCCGAACCATCACCTACGTCGTGGCAGAATGACGGTGCGGCTCTTGACACTACCGGTCTTTGTCGCGCCCTAAGCCAGTGTGAGTCTGTTTCTGACGAGAGGTGTTCGTGTCTTCGAACGCGCGCAAGATCCCTGCTGAGGTGCTCAGTCACCCCGCTGTCACCGCCCTGATCGACGGGGGCACCCCCGCCGGGAGCGTCACCCCCGAGGAGGTACGCCGCGCCAGCGACGAGGCCGGCGTGGAACCTCGGCACCTCAAGGGCCTGCTGGCTCACCTGAGTTCGCTCGGGATCTCGGTCGCCGTACCCGCGTCGGGCCGCACGGCCGCGGCGTCGACCACGAAGAAGACCACCACCGCCGCCGCCAAGAAGGCCGCCGCGAAGGCGGCACCCGCCGAGAAGACGGCTCCGGCTGCGGCGACGAAGAGCGCCCCGGCCAAGAAGGCCGCTCCGGCCAAGGCCGCCACCGCGCCGGAGCAGAAGGCGCCGACCAAGAAGGCGGCCGCGAAGAAGACGGCGGCCGGCAAGCGCGCGGCTGCCGACGCGGACGAAGCCGCGGCGGTCACGGACCCGCCGACCGTCGGCCCGGACGGCAAGAAGATCCTGCCGGACCTGCCTGACGAGCAGTTCGAGAAGGACGTCAAGACCGACCCGACGATCGAGGAGGACGAGAAGTCCGCCACGTTCGTCGTCTCGGCAGCCGACGACACCGACGAGCCGGAGCAGCAGGTCATGGTCGCCGGCGCGACCGCCGACCCGGTCAAGGACTACCTCAAGCAGATCGGCAAGGTGCCGCTGCTGAACGCCGAGATGGAGGTCGAGCTCGCCAAGCGGATCGAGGCCGGCCTGTTCTCCGAGGAGAAGCTGGCCAAGGGCGGCAAGATCACCCCGAAGATCCTCGAGGAGCTCGAGTGGATCGCCGAGGACGGCCGCCGCGCCAAGAACCATCTGCTCGAGGCCAACCTGCGACTCGTGGTCTCGCTGGCCAAGCGCTACACCGGCCGCGGCATGCTCTTCCTCGACCTGATCCAGGAGGGCAACCTCGGTCTGATCCGGGCGGTCGAGAAGTTCGACTACACCAAGGGATACAAGTTCTCGACGTACGCCACCTGGTGGATCCGGCAGGCGATCACCCGCGCCATGGCCGACCAGGCCCGCACCATCCGGATCCCCGTGCACATGGTCGAGGTCATCAACAAGCTGGCCCGCGTCCAGCGCCAGATGCTGCAGGACCTGGGCCGCGAGCCCACTCCTGAGGAGCTCGCCAAGGAGCTCGACATGACCCCGGAGAAGGTCATCGAGGTGCAGAAGTACGGCCGCGAGCCGATCTCCCTGCACACCCCGCTGGGTGAGGACGGCGACTCCGAGTTCGGCGACCTGATCGAGGACTCCGAGGCGATCGTCCCGGCCGACGCGGTCAGCTTCACGCTGCTCCAGGAGCAGCTGCATGCCGTGCTCGACACCCTGTCCGAGCGCGAGGCCGGCGTGGTGTCGATGCGGTTCGGCCTCACCGATGGCCAGCCCAAGACCCTCGACGAGATCGGCAAGGTCTACGGCGTGACCCGCGAGCGGATCCGCCAGATCGAGTCGAAGACGATGTCGAAGCTGCGCCACCCGAGCCGCTCGCAGGTGTTGCGCGACTACCTCGACTGAGGTTCGACGCCGTGCCGCGACCCGGCCGGCCGCGGCCGAGCTCGTGTCCTGAGTCTGATGTCCATGAGCACTGGGCGTGCGTGCTCAGGGCGGGGGGCATCGCGAGGCGGCGGAGTGAAGGCAGGCTGGGCGTCTATCGAGCGACGCCTACCCGGCGAGGTGGGTGCCATGTGTGCGGAGCGCACCCGGACTTTGGACTCGGGGCACTAAGGTCCCGGATATGGGGATCGTCGCCGTGGGGGACAGCCTGGTCAACGCCGAGCTGTCGTGGGCGCACTGGCTCGGCCGGGCGATGGACCAGCCCCTCGACCGGGTGTCGGCCGACGGGGCCAGGTCGGCGGGCGTCCGGGAGCAGGTGCGGCTGCTCGAGGGTCATCAGTACGACGTGGCCTGCTTGACCGTCGGCACCAACGACATCCTGTTCGACTGGGACCCGGGCGAGTTCGCCGACAACCTGGCCGCCATCGTGGACGCGGCGAAGGGGAGCGCCGAGCGCGTGGTGGTCCCCACGATCTCGCTGGGCCTGGCGTCGTTCCCGGGAAGCGGGGCCGTGTTCCGCCGGCGCGTGCGGCAGGCCAACGCTGTGCTCGACGAGTCGGGCGCACTGGTCTTCGCGGGCGATGACCTGCGCGGTCCGCGGCTGATGGGCCCGGACCGGATCCACCCGACCCTCGTCGGCCAGCTGGTGCTGGCTGACCGGGCGGCCGAGCTGCTGGGCGTCGCGCCGTCGCCCTCGTCGCTCGTCGCTCGCGATCGGGCGCCCGGGTGGTCGTCGTACTACCGGGTGACCGCGGGCCAGGTGCCGCGACGGATCGTCAAGCGCGCCCTGGGCCGACCCATGTATCGGCTCCCTGAGGAATAGGTCGGGTGCCGCGGGGCAACCTCTGCGGGACCCGAGGCGTCGCCCGTGACCGATCTCTTCGACGGCTCCCACCCGGTCACCGACTGCTGATGGGTCCGCGCACGTGACCCGGTGGCTCTCCGCCGGCTGATCAGCCGGTGGCGACCAGGGCGACCGCGCACCCACACAGCACCAGCCCCACACCCTGGCCGCGGTGGATGGGCTCGCGCAGCAGAGACGCCGCCAGCAGGATCGTGAAGGCCGGGTAGAGCGAGGCGAGCACGGCGGCGACGGTCAGGTCGCCCTGCTGGGTCGCGAACAAGAACGCCCCTGTCGCGGCGGCGCCGAGCACGCCGCAGGCGAGGCCGACCAGGGCCGGTCGCTGGCGGGGGAGCCAGCTGGTCCTGAGCGCCTGGGCGACCAGCATGATCACGACACCCGCCACGACCTGGTTGAGCGCGAGCGGGAGCAGTCCGGCCGACTCCGGGATCTGACCGAGCGCGGCGAAGAGCGTGCCGAACCCCAGTCCGGCCAGGACCCCGTCGGCGACGCCGCTGCGGGCGGGGGACTCGACCAGGTCGGGTTCGCGCGAGACCAGCCAGATGCCGGGCAGCGCCGCCACGATGCCGACCCAGACCGCGGCGCCGGGACGCTCGCCGCCGGCCAGGCCCGCGGCGACCGGCACGACGGCCGCGCCGACCGCGGAGATCGGCGCGACGACGCCCATCCGGCCGCTGCTGAACCCCCGGTAGAGGAACGCGGTGCCGAATCCGTTGCCCACGCCGGCCAGCAGGGCCCACCAGAGACTCGACTGTTCAGGGGACCCGTCGACGAAGAGCGAGGCGAGGAACACCAGCCCGGCCCCGCTGACGGACGCGACCCACGCGACGGCCCACGGCGACGTACGCCGGGAGGCGAGCCCGCCGAGGAAGTCCGAGAGCCCGTAGAACACCGCCCCCGAGAGCGCGAGCAGGACGCTCACGTGCGGGAC
>JALZCZ010000062.1 GCA_030862825.1 Actinomycetota bacterium
ACCAACGACAGACGAGACGGCCGAAATCCTGCGGTTGGTGACCAAACGACAACCCGACGGACCTCAGGCGTAGCTGACCTGCAGGTCCTTGATGCCGTTGATCCAGGCATGCCGAAGCCGCCGGGGCTCCTCCAGCTTGCTGATGTCCGGGGCGTGCTCGGCGAGCGCGTCGAAGATCAGCCGCATCTCCTGGCGAGCGAGGTTGGCCCCGATGCAGTAGTGGGCGCCGTGCCCGCCGAAGCCGACGTGCGGGTTGGGGTCGCGCGTGATGTCGAACCGGAACGGGTCCTCGAAGACCTCCTCGTCGAAGTTCGCGCTCGCGTAGAACAGCGCCGCCCGCTGGCCCTTCTTGATCTCGACCTCGTTGACCACGACGTCGTTGATGGCGGTGCGCTGGAAGACCGTCACCGGCGTCGCCCAGCGGACGATCTCGTCGACCATGGTCGCCGGTCGCTCACGCTTCCAGAGCTCCCACTGGTCGGGGTTGTCGAGGAACGCGTTCATGCCGTGCGAGATCGCGTTGCGAGTGGTCTCGTTGCCCGCGACGGTCAGCAGGATGACGAAGTAGCCGAACTCGTCGTCGTTCAGGCCCCGGTCGCCCTTGTGGGCGTTGATCAGCCTGGTGACCAGGTCGTCGCGCGGGTTCGCCTGCCTGTCGGCTGACATCATCATCGCGTAGCCGAGGATCTCGGCCGCCGCGACGTCCGGGTCCCCGGCGTAGTCGGGATCGTCCGCCGCCAGCATCTGGTTGGACCAGTCGAAGAGCTTGCGGCGGTCCTCCTGCGGTACGCCGATCAGGTCGGCGATCGCCTGCAGCGGCAGCTCGGCGGCCACCTCCTCCACGAAGTTGCCCCTACGTCGCGTGACCGCTTCCTGCACGATGGCGTGCGCGCGCCGCGTCATGATGTCCTCGAGCTCGCCGATCGAGCGCGGTGTGAAGGCGCGGGAGATGATCTGGCGGGTGGTGGTGTGCTCCGGGTTGTCCTGGTTGAGCATGATCACGCGCTGCATCTCGATCTGCTCGCGCTGCATCCCCTCGGAGAACCGGATGATCGCGCCGTTCTCGGCGTTCGACCAGTCCCTGCTGTTCTTGGAGATCGCCGCGACGTCGGCGTGCCTGGTCACCGCGAAGTAGCCACTGCCGGACTCGTCCGACATGCCGTCGTAGGTGCCCTTCGCCTGCTCGACCCAGGCGATGGGCGAGTTCTCGCGGCACTTTCTGAACTCGTCGTGCGGGAGCGCCCTCTCGTTCATCAACGGATCGGTGAAGTCGAACCCGTCGGGGAGCACACTGGTCGTCACGTGATGGTGACCTTTCTCGGTTCGCAGACCGCCCACGTCATCGGTAGGCGACCTTGAGCTCCTTGACCCCGTTGATCCAGCCGCTCCTCAACCGCTTCGGCCCCTCGAGCATCCGGATGTCCGGAGCCAGATCGGCGATCGCGTTGAAGATGAGGTCGACCTCGAGGCGCGCCAGGTTGGCGCCGATGCAGTAGTGGGCACCATGCCCGCCGAAGGCCTGGTGGGGGTTGGGGTCGCGCAGGACGTCGAACATGGACGGATCGTCGAAGACGTCCTCGTCGAAGTTCGCGCTCGCGTAGAGGAGGCCGACGCGCTGGCCCTTCCGCACGCGCACGTCGCCGACCTCGACGTCGTTGATCGCCGTGCGCTGGAAGACGGTGACCGGGGTGGCCCATCGGATGATCTCGTCGACCGCCGACTTCGGGCGTTCCCTCTTGTAGAGCTCCCATTGGTCGGGGTTCTCCAGGAAGGCGTGCATGCCCCAGGTGATGGCGTTGCGGGTCGTCTCGTTGCCGGCGACCACGAGCAGGATCACGAAGAAGCCGAACTCGTCGTCGGTGAGGCCACGTCCGTCGACATCGGCCGAGATCAGCCGGGTGATGATGTCGTCCTGCGGGTCCTTGCGGCGCTCGTCGGCCTTGGCCATGGCGTAGCCGAGCATCTCGGCGAACGCCGTCATCTGCTCACCGGCCATGTCCGGGTCGTCGTAGAACATCATCGAGTTGGACCAGTCGAAGAGCTTGCGCCGGTCCTCCTGCGGAAACCCCAGCAGGTCGCAGATCGCCTGCAGCGGCAACTCGGCCGCCACGTCATCGACGAAGTTGCCCTCACCGCGTTGCAACGCCTCCGTGAGGATCGTCGTCGAGCGCTCCTTGAGGCTGTCGTGCAGTGCGTTGATCGCCTTCGGGGTGAAGCCACGGGCCACGATCTGGCGGAGCTTGGTGTGCTCGGGCGCGTCGTGGTTGATGAGCAGGAAGTTGGACTGCTCGACCTCCTCGCGTGTCATGTGCGGCCCGAACCGGATGATCACTCCGTTGGCGTTGGTGGAGAAGTCGGCCTGGTTCTTCGAAACGGCGGCCACGTCGGCGTGCTTGCTCAGCGCCCAGTAGCCCGTCGTGTCGGGGAACCCGGCGCGGGCTGCCTCGTCCTGCTCCACCCAGGTCACCGGTGCGGTACGCCGCATCGCGAGCAGCTGCTCGTGCGGGATGCCGGTCAGCATGATGTCGGGGTCGGTGGGGTCGAACCCGGCGGGGATGTCGATGCTCGAGGTCACGTGTCAGCCTTCCTGTCTGGAACACGTTCTACCCACCGACACTACATACTGTCGGTATATTAGGAAAGAGTTTCGTGTCCGTTTCTGGGCAAGTTTTCGGTGCTGTGACGTACTCCTGCTTGTCGCCAACGAGAACGTGTTCTAGTTTCTACACCATGGGCAACCCGGTCATCATCGACGCCGTCCGCACTCCCCTGGGCAAGCGGAGAGGATGGCTGGCCGGCGTCCACCCCGCCGTACTGCTCGGGTTCGTCCAGCAGCAGGTGATCGGCCGGGCCGGCATCGACCCTGCCCTGGTCGAGCAGGTCGTGGGCGGCTGCGTCACCCAGGCGGGCGAGCAGTCCAACGACATGGTCCGGCGCGCCTGGCTGCACGCCGGCCTGCCCCAGCACACCGGCGCCACCGCCGTCGACGCGCAGTGCGGCTCCGGGCAGCAGTCGGCGCACCTGATCCACGACATGGTCGCCGCCGGCACCATCGACGTCGGTATCGCCTGCGGTGTCGAGGCCATGTCGCGGATCCCCCTCGGCGCGAACGTGCCGGAGGGCATGGGCGACCCGCGGCCCGACGACTGGACCATCGACATGCCCAACCAGTTCGAGGCCGCCGACCGGATCGCCCGCAACCGCGGGATCACGCGGTCCGACCTCGAGGCGTTCGGTCTCGCCTCCCAGCAGAAGGCCCGGGTGGCGGTCGACGAGGGACGGTTCAAGCGCGAGATCGCCCCGATCGAGGCGCCGGTGCTCGACGACGAGGGCAACCCCACCGGCGCGACCCGAGTCGTCGACACCGACCAGGGCCTGCGGGAGACCACGCTCGAAGGTCTCGCCCAGCTCCGCGCCGTACTCCCCGACGGCCTGCATACGGCCGGCACCTCGTCGCAGATCTCCGACGGCGCCTCCGCGGTCCTGATCATGGACGAGGACAGGGCCCGCTCCCTCGGGCTGAGCCCGCGCGCCCGCATCGCCGCCCACTGCCTGGTCGGCTCCGACCCCTACTACCACCTCGACGGACCCATCGAGGCCACCCAGAGGCTGCTCGACCGGACGGGCCGCGCGATCTCCGACTTCGACCTGTTCGAGGTCAACGAGGCGTTCGCGTCGGTCGTGCTGTCGTGGGCCGGCCAGCACCGCCCGGACCTGGACAAGGTGAACGTCAACGGCGGCGCCATCGCCCTCGGCCACCCCGTCGGCTCCACCGGCACCCGTCTGATCACGACCGCCCTGCACGAACTGGAGCGCCGCGACCAGTCCTCCGCGCTGATCTCGATGTGCGCCGGCGGCGCGATGGCCACCGGCACCGTCCTCGAGCGGATCTGACCCACACTTCCGCGACAGTCCTGCACGTATGGCAGGTCGA